>DASSZA010000304.1:0-20769 GCA_035703005.1 Candidatus Limnocylindrales bacterium
TTCCTCAGATGCGCCCGACGCCCGTCGCCTGGAGGACGACCCACAGCAGCAGCAGGAAGGCGATCAACGAGCCGCCGATCGTGATGATCCGTCGGACATCGCGCTGCACGTAGGCGTATTCGTGGCTCGCCCGCTCGGCGATCGACCCGCTTCGGACGCGGACCTCGCTCTCGGTGGGTCGCGGCGACCGCTCCCGCGCGCGTGTGGCGTTCGTGTCCGCGGCTCGCTCGGCCGCGACGATCTGCGCCTCGAGCTCCGCGGCCCGTGCTTCCTCGGCGGCCGTCAGTGAGACCGACCCGGTCGTGGGCGTCGACGGTGGCTCGGCCGTCGGACGTGCGCTCGTCGTCCGGCGCTGGAGGCGGGCCCGTTGTCCCGGCCGGCTCGAACCGCCGCGTACGCGCTTGGCCATGGTGGTCGATGATCCTCCGGGACGGGCGGTGGATGGGCGGGGACGTCGATCGGGTCGCCGCCAGCGGCAGAGGATAGCACCGCGCCCTCGAGCGCCCCCGGATACGTGAGCGCCAAGGACCGACTGCTAGACTCGCGCCGATCCGCCGTCGGAGGACGTTGACATCGACCTGAACGCGACCGTGGCCGCCAACATCGGGCCGATCGTCGTCGTGCTCACCGTCGCGGTGGTCGTGCTCCTGCTCCTCGTCCTATGGCTCACTCGCCAGCTCAGCCAGTTGCGGAAACGGGTCGTCGGACTGACGCGGGGCGAGGACGGCGATCTCGGCGACGTGCTCGGCGTGCATCTCGATCGCGTGTATGAGCTCGGTCGCGAGGTCGAACGACTCGGGACCCGTACCAACCGACTCGAGGCGGCGGCGCCGCACGCGTTCCAGCGGGTCGGTCTCGTCCGGTTCAACCCGTTCGAGGACACTGGCGGGAACCAGAGCTTCGCGCTCGCGCTGCTCGACGCCGATGGGAACGGGTGGGTGCTCTCGAGCCTCCACGCCCGCACGGGGACGCGCGTGTACGCCAAGGCGATCCGGGGCGGCCGATCCGACGGTGCGCTGTCCGACGAGGAGTCCGCGGCCATCAAGCAGGCGACGGCCTGACAGCCTAGGTGTCACGGGGGACGGCGATGGTTCGCACATGGCCCCCATCCTCGACCCCAAGAGCCCATCGGTGACCCGCCCCACCGTCCGCGCGCGACGCCGAGGACCGACCCCACTCGAACAGATCCCCGCGTGGCGCGAGCTGGTCCCGGTGATGGACCCGTCGATCGCGACGCCGCCCGCCCCCGAAGGGATGGACGGCCTCCTCGGCGGCCTGGACCCCGACCAGCTCCGCGCGGTCACGCACGACGCAGGACCGCTCCTCGTCGTCGCGGGTGCGGGGACGGGCAAGACGCAGGTCATCACGCGTCGTATCGCCTGGCTGATCGCAACGCGGCGCGCGAAGCCGTCGGAGATCCTGGCGTTGACATTCACCGACAAGGCCGCCGACGAGATGGCCGTCCGCGTCGATCAGCTCGTCCCGTACGGCTACACGGATACGCAGATCGCGACGTTCCACGCGTTCGGCGATCGCGTGATCCGCGACCACGCGCTCCAGCTCGGTCTGCCGCCGGATGTGCGGGTGCTGTCCCGCGCTGAGGCCGTGATCTTCCTGCGCGAGCACCTGTTCGAGTTCGAGCTCGACGCTTACCGGCCGCTGGGCGACCCGACACGCTTCCTTGCCGCCCTCGTGACGCTCTTCAGCCGGTGCAAGGACGAGGACATCAGCCCGCTGACCTACGAACAGCATGCCATCCGGTTGACAGCCGAGGCCTCGCTCGTCGCGGAAGCGTCCGGCGTCGATCCCGCAGCCGTCGCGGAGGAGGCCGCACGTCAGACGGAGCTCGCCCGCGCATACGCGCGCTACCAGGAGCTTCTCGCGCAGAACGGCTTCATCGATTTCGGCGACCAGGTCGCGCTGGCGCTCCGGCTCGTCCGCGAGTCGCCCTCGGCCCGAGCGGCGATCGCCGGGAAGTTCCGCTACGTCCTCGTCGACGAGTTCCAGGACACCAACCGGGCGCAGGCGGAGCTCGTCAATGCGCTCGCCGAGCCGCATCGGAACATCACCGTGGTCGGCGACGACGACCAGGCGATCTACGCGTTCCGCGGTGCGGCTATCGAGAACATCCTCGAGTTCCGGGACCGCTATCCGACGGCGCGTACCGTCGTCCTTCGCCGGAACTACCGCTCCCTGGGTCCGATCCTGGACGCGTCATACCGGCTCGTCCGCTTCAACGACCCGGACCGGCTCGAGGTGCATACCGGGATCGCGAAAAGACTTCGGCCGCAGCGACGTGAGGTCGGTGCAGCCGTCCGTCTCGAACCGTTCGCCACTGGATCGGAGGAGGCGGACTGGATCGCTGCCGACATCGCGCGAAGGGTCGCCGAGGGCGCGGCGCCCCGCGACCACGCCGTCCTCGTCCGAGCGAACGGCCACGCCGATCCGATCCTGCGGGCGCTCAACGTCGCCGGCGTCCCGTGGCGGTTCTCGGGATCGTCCGGGCTGTATGCGCGTCCTGAGGTGCGGCTGCTGCTGTCGTTCCTCAGGTCGGTCGCAGACCCCCATTCGAGCATCGATCTCTACGCCTTGGCCTCGTCCGAGGTCTATGCGATCGCCGGGGACGACCTCACGGGGGTAGTGAACATGGCCCGCCGTCGGAACCGGTCGGTGTGGGACGTGCTCGAGGAGGTCGAGCGGCAACCCGGCATCCTGCGGTTGGCACCGGCATCACGTGCGGCGATCCACCGGCTCGTCACGGACGTCAGCCGCTTCACGGCGATGGCCCACGAGCGGCCGGCCGGCGAGGTCCTGTACGCCTTCCTGCGCGACAGCGGTCTGCTCGCGCGGCTCGCGGCCACGGCCACGACAGCGGCCGACGAGGGCCTGGGCAACATCGCCCGATTCTTCGACCTGATCCGTGCCCAGTCGGCGGTCCTTGCCGATGACCGTGCGGTATTCGTTGCACAGCATCTCGAAACGCTCATCGAAGCCGGCGACGATCCCGCCACGGCCGACCTCGACCCCGATGCGGACGCGGTCGCCGTGCTGACCGTCCACAAGGCGAAGGGCCTCGAGTTCCCGGTCGTCTATCTGCCCGGGCTCGTCGCCGGGCGGTTCCCGGGCAACGGCCGAGGCGAGCCGCTGCCGCTGCCGGCCGGGCTCGGGCGAGGGGAGCCGCCGACACCCGAACACGCCCTGGCGGAGGAACGCAGGCTGTTCTACGTCGCGATGACCCGCGCCCGCGACGAGCTCGTCCTGACGCATGCCGCCTACTACGGTGGCTCCCGCGCTCGGCGCGTGTCGCCTTTCGTGCTCGAGGCGCTGGACTTTCCCGCGTCGGCAGCCACGCCAGGGGTCGGTGCCGTCACGCCCGCGCCGGAGGAACGACTGGCGCGGTTCGCCGCGGTCGACGTGCCGGCCCCGGCACGATCGGTGCCCCGGGGCGAACCGTTGACGCTGAGCTTCGGCCAGGTGGACGCGTACCTCAGCTGCCCCCTCCGCTACAAGTACGGCCACGTGCTGCGCATCCCGACGCCGCCGCATCACGCGCTCATATACGGATCCGCGCTGCACAAGGTCGTGCAGGTGTTCCACCACCGACACGCCCGCGGTCACGTCATGTCGGACGCGGAGCTCGACGAGGTGCTCGAGTCGGCGTGGTCGAACGAGGGGTTCGTGAGCCGCGAACACGAAGAGGCTCGTCTCGAAGCGGCCCGGGCGGCCCTCCGCCGCTTCCGCGAGGAGCAGCTGCTCCCGGAAGCCGTCATCCCGACGTACGTGGAGCGTGAATTCGCGTTCGACATCGACGGCGACCGCATGCGCGGCCGATGGGATCGCGTCGACATCGAGTCGATCGCCGGCGACGCGACCGGCCATGCACCGTCGGCCGCGGACGTCCCGATACCCACCGCAGATGTCGTGACGCCCACCCTCGGGATCATGGGTCGGGAGCGTGTGACTATCACGGACTACAAGACCTCCGACGTGCGCGACCCCGCGAAAGCGAAGCAGCGGGCCCGCGAGTCGCTCCAGCTGCAGATCTACGCCATGGGCTACGAGGCGATGACCGGGCGCCTGCCCGACCAGGTCGCCCTCCATTTCCTGGACTCGGGGCTGGTGGGGAAGGTCGATGTCGATCCGAAGCGAGTCGCCAAGGCACGTGCCCGGATCTCGGAGGTCGCGAGCGGCATCCGGGCAGGCACCTTCGATCCGACGCCAGACCCGATGGCGTGCAGCCGCTGCCCCTTCCGCGACATCTGTCCATCGAGCGTCGCGCGAGCCAGATAGCCGGCGGGCTGCCGAGTCGCGCCTCTAGACTCGCTCGTCATGGAGGCCCGCGACCGGCTCTCGAACTTCGCCGTCCTGGGCGCGGCGATCCTCGTTTGGGTGCTCGTCGCCCTGGTCGTCACGACCCGTGATCCCGTGGCAGAACCAGTGGCCGGCTTCATCGGGGCGGCGCTGATCGGGCTCGCGGTCGCGCTCACGCTCACGCCGATCTTCTGGCTGATCGTCTTCGCGCGGCACCGCCGGATCGCGTACCGCGGCGACTGGGTCCGAGCGGCGAGGCGGGGCGGTTGGATCGGCCTGATCGTGGCGATCTTCATCGTGTTGCGGCTGCAATCCGCGCTCGAGCTCCCGATCGCTCTGTTCATCATCGCGCTCGCGGCCGTCGCCGAAGCCACGCTGTCCGCCGAGCGCTAAGCGCTGCCGGCGCTTCGGCCGTACCATCCGCCGTCGGACCTGTCCCAGTCTGGTCCGATCCACGCCCACGCCGGAGGACCCGTGCCCGACCGAACCGCCGTACGCCCCGCCGAGCCAGCCATCGAGCTCAAGGAGCGCGTCGCCGCTGCCGTCGAGGCAGCCCGGGACGAGATCATCGACCTCTCACACCGGATCCACGCCGACCCGGAGCCGGCCTTCGAGGAGCATCACGCCTCGGCGTGGGTCGCCGACGTCCTTCGCCGCCACGGGTTCGACGTCGAGCATCCAGCCGGTAGCCTCGCCACGGCGATCCGAGCGGTGAAGCGAGGTGGTCGCGGTGGCACGAAGCCGCGGATCGGCATCCTCGCTGAATACGACGCACTGCCAGGGCTCGGTCACGGCTGCGGCCACAACACGATGGCCGCGTCGGGTGTCGGCGCGGCGATCGCCCTCGCCGCGGTCGCCGATGAGCTCCCCGGGGAGATCGTGTTCCTCGGCACACCCGCCGAGGAGCGGGGGAGCGGCAAGCAGATCATGATCGACGACGGGTTGTTCGAGGGCGTCGACGCTGCGCTCCTGTACCACCCCTGCGACCGGAACCACGTCGAAAGCTTCCCGCTCGCGTCGGAGGACGTCACGGTCGTGTTCCACGGCCTTCAGGCGCACGCGGCGTCGGACCCGTGGAAGGGCAAGAACGCGCTGGACGCGATGATCCAGCTGTTCACCTCGGTCGGACTCTGGCGCCAGCAACTACGGGATTCGGCCCGGGTGCACGGGATCATCACGGAGGGCGGCACGGCCGCGAACATCATCCCGGACCGTACGTCGGCCTGGTTCATGATCCGCGCCGACGACCAGGCGTACTACGACGAGATGAAGGCCCAGTTCTCGAAGATGGCCGAAGCCGCGGCGCTCGCGACGGGCACCAGCGTCGACGTGACGTACTCCGGCGGCGCGACGACGATGCGTAACAACAGACCGCTCGTGGAGCGGTTCCGAGCGAACATGGCGGCCTACGGGATCGACGACATGGGCGACGACCCCAACGCCGGCAGTACCGATATGGCGAACGTCAGCTGGGTCGTCCCGGCGATCCACCCGGACCTCGCGATCTGCGAGGAGGGCGTCCCCGGTCACTCGATCCTGTTCCGGGACGCCGCGGTGACGCCCCGGGCCGACGAGACGACGCTCCTCGCCGCGACGCTGATCGCGCAGACGGCGATCGACCTCTTCGAGGATCCGGAGCTCGTGGAACGTGCCTGGGCCGCGTTCCGCGAGGCTGACTGAGACCGTCTGGCCCGGGTGTACCATCGCGCCGGCGCGCCCCGCTGGACGCCCGGATCGCGAACCGGCGGCGCCCCGAACGCGACGGATCCCATCACGCGGCCCTGACGTCGGCCGCGTCCGTCCCCGGGAGGACCTCCGTGGCCGAGCGCCCCCACGACCCCGACTTCGCGACTGCGAACGGCTGGGATCGCGAGTACGAGATGTACAGCGACTTCGACCTGCCGACGTACGTCGGCGCGGTGAGCTTCATGAAGCTGCCGTGGATCACCGACGCCGCCGAGCTCGCCGCGCGGAAGCCGGACGTGGCGATCGTCGGAGCGCCCTTCGATGACGCGGTCAGCCACCGCTCGGGGGCGCGCTTCGGACCCAGGGCAATCCGCGAGGCGCAGTACACGTCCGGGTCGGTCAACTCACTCCAACTCGACGTCGAGCCATTCGAGGTCCTCGACGTCGTCGACGCTGGTGATGCGAACATCATCCCCGCCTGGATCGAGCGGGCACACGCCCTCATCTACCGGAAGGTCCGCGAGGTCGCGGCGACCGGTGCGATCCCGATCGTCCTCGGAGGCGACCATTCGATCACGTGGCCGTCCGCGACGGCGATCGCGGAGCTCCGCCGGCCGAAGAGCATCGGGATCGTCCATTTCGATGCCCATGCGGACACCGCGAACGACGACTGGGGCGTCCTCGCCGGGCACGGCACACCGATGCGCCGCCTGATCGAATCGGGTGCCGTCGCGGGCCGCAACTTCGTCCAGGTCGGCCTGCGCGGCTACTGGCCGCCGGTCGAGACGTTCGAGTGGATGCAGGCCCAAGGGCTCCGCTACCACTTCATGCGCGAGATCGAGGAGCGTGGGGCCGAGGCCGTGATCGCCCAGGCCATCGACGAGGCCCTCGACGGACCCGACGCGGTCTACCTGAGCCTCGACATCGACGTGATCGACCCGGGGATGGCGCCTGGGACCGGGACCCCCGAACCCGGCGGGATGCTCACCCGCGAGGTGCTTCGGGCCGTCCGCCAGATCGTCGGCGCCGTCGAGCTGGCCGGGATGGATGTGGTCGAGGTCTCGCCGCCCTACGACCACGCCGAGACGACCGCGATGGCCGCGAATCGGGCGGCGCTCGAGGCGATCAGCGCGCTCGCCGTTCGCAAGGCCGCCGGGACGCCGGTGCGCTGGGAGCCGTCCGCGGGGTGATCGAGCCTCCCGATCCCGCCACCGCTCACGCGCTCGCGCGGTTGTATGACCTCGACCTCGCCGAGGATCCCGGCGACCTCGACCTGTATCTGGCGCTCGCAGACCGCGCGGAAGGTCCGATCCTCGAGCTCGCGGCCGGGACCGGCCGTCTCGCGGTCCCGCTCGCCGCAGCCGGTCACGAGGTCACCGCCGTCGACATCGACGAGGCGATGCTTGGTCGTGCCCGCGACCGTGCCACCGCCGCCGGGCTCGCGGCGGAGGCGATCGACTTCATCCACTCGGACCTGCTCGAGCTTCCCGCGCCGCTGGCCGGAAGCGCACGGTTCGGCCTCGCGTTCATCGCCCTCAACTCGATCATGCTGCTTGCGACCCGCGACCGGCAGCGGGCCGCGCTCCGGACCCTCTCCGGACAGCTCCGCCGCGGGGGCATCGCTGCTGTTGACGCGTGGCTCCCGGACGCGGACGACCTCGGCCGCTTCGACGGTCGTGTGTTCCACGAGTGGATCCGCGAGGACCCGGTCACGGGCACGCTCGTGACGAAGACCGGATCCGCTGTCCACGACGCAAGCAGCGGGTCGTTGGTCCTGACCGCCGTCTTCGACGAGGCGCGGCAGGGTGAGGCGCCACGCCGCTGGATCCGCCAGGACCGGCTCCGGCTCATCTCCGCGGATGAGCTTGCCGCGTTCGCCGAGGATGCCGGACTTCGCGTGGAGATGGTGGCGGGCGGCTACGACCTGACGCCGCTCGGGTACGGCGCGGAACGGGCGGTCCTGATCGCCGAGCGTCAGTGACCATCGACGGCGGCGCACTCGCGCACGTCGGCCGTGCTGCGGCGCACGGCCGGTCCGGCCCGTAGCGCGTGGTATCGTCGAGCCCGATGTCCAGTGGTTCGAGCAGCGACCAGACGCGGCTCCTGATCGTCGAGGACGTGCCGCAGGTCGCGCAGTACATCCGCGGCCTCCTCAACACGCAGCAGACAGTGAAGCTGCTCGACGTCCTTTCCGACGGTAGTCGCGTCGTGGATCAGATCCGCCAGCTCCGACCCGACGTCGTCATGGTCGACGCGTTGCTCCAGGGCCGGATCAAGGGTCCGAAGCTGGTCGAGCAGATCGCGGAAGCCGGACTGAGCGTCCCCGTCATCGTCCTGACCGTGCCGCAGAACCCGGTCGAGGTGGATCCGGCCAAGGGCGTCCACGCCGTCCTGTCGATGCCCTTCTCCGGCTTCGAGCTCATGAACAAGATCTCGGGCGTGCGCAAGCAGTTCGCCGACACGACGTCCGTCGGATCGACCCGCATCACCTCGGTCTTCGCGCCGAAGGGCGGCGTGGGCAAGACCACCATCGCGTTTAACCTCGCCGTCGCGATGGCCCAGCTCGAGCAGAAGACCGTCCTCATCGACGGTAGCGTCCAGTTCGGCGATCTCCGCGCGCTCCTGAAGGTGCCGACCGACGCGCCGTCGATCCTCGACCTGCCGACCGACCGCATCGCCGAGTCCGACCTGTCGGACGTCCTCTGGCGCGACCCGTCGGGCATCGACATCCTGCTCGCGCCGCCGCGGATCGAGATGGCCGAGATGATCACGCCACGCGACATCGAGAAGGTCCTGTCGCTGCTGCGGCGCGTCTACAACGCGATCGTCATCGACATGTCGAGCTCGATCAATGACATCAACCTCGGCTTCCTCGACGCCAGCGACACGATCGTCGAGATCGTCACGTACGACTCCACGACGATCCACAACACGATCGCCATGGCGGACACGTTCCGCTCGATCGGCTATCCGGCATCGAAAGTGCGCTATCTCGTGAATCGCGCCGACAGCCCGGGCGGCATCGAACCCGACGACCTGCACCGCGCCCTCGGCCGTATCCCGGAGCACCGCGTGATGTCCGACGGCCAGCTCGTCGTCCGCTCGAACAACGAGGGCGTGCCGTTCATCCTCGCCAATCCCTCGGCGCCGATCAGCGGCGACCTGATGCGCGTCGCGTCGGAGCTGATCGGCTCCCCGCGAGTCCCGGTCGGTGCCGGGCGCGGCTAGGAGTCCAGTGTCCGATCCACGACCGATCGGCGTCTTCGATTCAGGGGTCGGTGGGCTGACGGTCCTGCGCGAGATCATCCGGCGCACCCCGCTCGAGCCGACGCTCTACCTCGGCGACAACGATCGTGCCCCGTACGGCACCCGCTCGGACGCCGAGGTGCTCGCGTTCTCGACGCAGTCGCTCGATGCGCTGGTCGAGCGTGACGTGAAGGCACTCGTCGTCGCCTGCAACACGTCGACCGCCGTCGGGTTGGCTGCCTTCCGAGAGCGCTACGACCTGCCGGTGCTGGGTGTCGTCCGGCCCGGCGCGGCGGCCGCCGCTCTCGCGACGCGCAACCGGCGGGTCGGCGTCATCGCGACGCCCGCGACGATCCGGTCGCACGCGTACCACGACGCGATCAAGATCGAGAACCCAGCGGTGAACGTCGTCGAGCACGCGACACCGGCGCTCGTCCCCATGGTGGAGGCCGGCGAGCTCAGCGGTCCCACGGCCGAGGCGACCATCGCGGAGTCGCTCGCGCCGCTCCTCGGCGACTCCTCGCGATCCGGTGTCGAGCATGACGGCCGGCCGCCCGCGGACGCCATCGACACGCTCCTCCTGGGCTGCACGCATTACCCACTGCTTCGGGCCCTCTTCGTCGACCTGCTCGGTGACGACGTCGCGATCGTGGATTCCGCCACGGCGACCGCGTCCGCGCTGGCGGAGCTGCTCAGCGTCAACCGGCTCGAGGCACCCGCCGGGGCGACGCCATCGCATGTCCAGATGACCACCGGCGACCCCGACAGGTTCGAGGCAGTCGCCGGGCGGTTGTTCGGGCCGGCGTTCGTGTCGGTGGAGTCGATCGAGCTCGGAGCGCTCGCCCGATGAGCACGAAGCGACCGTCGGACTCCTGGCGGGACGATCGGGCGTGGCAGGCCGGGATCCTGATCGGCTCGGCGCTCGGTGCCGCCGCGACGCTCGTCGGGCGGCAGATGGAGCGGCGGGCACGGCAGGGCCTCGTCGATTGGGCGACGGTCGAACGGCTCGCGATCGGGCGCCTGGGAAGTGCGCCGGGTGCGCTGAGCGCCGAAGAACTGCGGGCGACCGAACCGGAATACGCCGCTGCGATGGACCAGATCGTGCCCGCGCTGTCCGCTGCGCTCGGGACCGAGTTGCCCGGCGTCGTCGAGCGCTCCGGTGTCGTCGATCGGGCGGGCTGGGTCCGAGCCAACACGGCGTCGTTCGCTTCGCTCATCGGCAAGCTCGAGCACGACCTGCTCGACCAGGTCGTGCCCGTCGGTGGCGGGTTCGCGGTGGCCGCGATGGCGCTCGCGAATCGGTGGATCACGACACGCCAGCTCGGTGTCCTGCTCGGGTTCATGGGCCAGCGGGTGCTCGGCCAGTACGACCTCGCGCTGCTGTCCGCTGAGGCGGCTCCGGGGCGCCTCCTGTTCGTCGAGGAAAACATCCGCCAGACGGCCAAGGCGCTCGGCGTCCCGCTCGCGTCGTTCCGGACCTGGATCGCGCTCCACGAGACGACGCATGCCTTCGAATTCGAGGCGCACCCGTGGCTCCGGCCGTACCTGGCGGCACGGCTCGAGCGGCAGCTCACGCTGTTCGGCCGAGACGTGCGCGGGATGGGCCAGGAGGCCATGAAGGGACTTGGCCGCGCGCTCCGAGGCGAGGGTGGCGGCGAGCACTGGATGGAGCGCCTCATGACGGACGAGCAGAAGTCGCTCTTCCGGGAGACGCAGGCGGTGATGAGCCTGCTCGAGGGCTTCAGTGACTACGTCATGGACGAGGTCGGCCACGGGCTCGTGCCGGATGTCGAGAAGATCCGGGCCAAGTTCGACGAGCGACGGACCCGGCGCACGCCGTTCGAGCGGGCGATGCTCCGGCTGACCGGCATGGACCTCAAGCTCGATCAGTACAAGAAGGGCGAGCTGTTCGTGCGTGCGATCGCGGATGCCCGAGGACCGGCGGCGTTACAGCGGCTCTGGGCCGGGCCGGAGAGCCTGCCGCGCGACGGTGAGATCGAGGCGCCCGAGCGCTGGATCGCGCGCGTCATCGACGGCGTCCCGGCGCTGCAGCGGCCCGACCTGCCCGACACCCCGGCCCAGTGACAGCGGCCGGTCCAGGCAGCGGCCCTGGCGGTGCGCCGACGGCCATCGCCCTCAGTCCGATCCTCTCTGCCCGGTACCGCTCGCGCGACCTCGAGCGGATCCGCGCGGCGGCGCCGGGCGCGCGGCTCGTGACGGTCTCGATCGAGGGCCTCGCCGACGGTCCGCTCGACGATGTCGAGGTGATGCTCCGCGGCTGGCTCAACTCCGATGCGTTCGACCGGCTTCTGGCACGTGCGCCGCGGCTCGCATGGGTCCACTCCGCGACGTCGGGCGTGGAGCGTGCCCTGACACCCGCGTCGCGCGAGCGCGGCCTGATCGTCACCAACGCCCGCGGCGTCTTCAGCCGGCCGATCGCCGAGTACGTCCTGATGATGATCCTCGCCGTCTCGCGCCGGCTGCCGCAGCTCCTCGAGCTGCAGCGTGAACGCACGTGGCAGCCGCTCGAGGGGAGTGAGCTCCGGGACGTGACAGTCGGCATCGTCGGCCTCGGGTCGATCGGACGATCGGTCGGTGCGCTCGCGACGGCGTTCGGGTGCCGCGTGATCGCCGTCCGACGACGACCGGAGAGCGGTGTGGAGGCGTCGCGGGAAGGTGACGACCTCTCGTTCGGCGAGGCCATGCTGGACCGCGTCGGTGGACCCGAGACGCTGCCCGAGCTCCTCGGAGAATCGGACTTCATCGTGCTCGCCGCGCCGCTCACACCGGAGACCGAGGACATGATCAACGCCGACACGCTGGCGATGGTCAAGCCCGGCGCGTGGCTGATCAACGTCGCGCGCGGCCGGCTGATCGACGAACGAGCGCTGCTGCGGGCGTTGCGCGACGGCCCGCTGGGTGGCGCGGTGCTCGACACGTTCCGTGAGGAGCCACTCCCGGCGCTGTCGTCCTTCTACGAGCTGCCGAACGTCATCGTGACGCCCCACACCGCGTGGTCGAGCGGACGAGTGCTGGACCGGAGCGTCGACCTCTTCTGCGACAACCTTCGGCGGTTCGCGAACGGCGAGCCTCTGCTCAACGTCGTCGACCCCGCTGCCGGGTACTGAGCGTGCAGATCGCCATCGTCGGTCTTGCGGGGAGCGGCAAGACGACCGTCTTCAACACGCTGACCCGTGGCCATGCCGAGACGGGCGGATACGGCGGCGTGACGCTGAACGTCGGGGTCGTCAAGGTCCCCGATGAGCGGCTTGACCGACTCGCGGAGATCTTCAAGCCCAAGAAGATCGTGCAGGCGGACGTCACGTACGTCGACCTCCCGGCGCCGCCCGCCTCCTCCGAGGGGCGCGTCGGGACCGAGGAACTGCCCGCCGATCATCTCGCCCGCCTCCGGGAATCAGATGCGCTGCTCCACGTCGTTCGGGCGTTCGAGGATCCGGCACATCCGCACCCGGCGGGCTCGGTCGATCCGGCGCGCGACCTCGCGCAGCTCGACCTCGAATTCACGCTCGCCGACCTGGCGATGGCCGAACGTCGACTCGAGCGGCTCAAGACGAGCGGTCGTCACGGGACGCAGGCCGAGCGCGAGGCCGCCGAACGCGAGGAGGTGGTCGTCCGGCGGGTCCACGAGGGGCTGGAAGCAGGCACGCCGATCCGCGACCTCGGTCTCGACGAGGATGACTCCAAGGCGATCCGCGGGTTCCGGTTCCTGACCGAGAAGCCCGTCCTCGTGCTCCTGAACGTGGGCGAGGGAGATCTAGCCGCGGCTCCGGCCCTGGTCGAGCGGATCGCAGCCGGTTATCGCCATCAACACGCCCTCGTCGACGCGCTCTCCGCGAAGATCGAGATGGAGCTCGGCGAGCTCGAGCCCGATGAGGCGGCGGTGTTCATGGAGGAGCTCGGGATCACCGAGTCGAGCCTGGATCGCGTCATCGAGCTGTCGTATCGACTCCTGGGGTTGGTGTCCTTCCTGACGGCCGGACCAGACGAGGTCCGCGCGTGGCCGATCCCGGACGGATCCACGGCCGTCGACGCGGCCGGGGCCATCCACACCGATCTCGCGAAGGGCTTCATCCGGGCCGAGACGGTCGCGTACGAGGACCTGTTGAGTCTCGGTTCGATGGCCGAGGCGAAGAAGGCGGGCCGCCTCCGCTCCGAGGGCAAGACCTATCGGGTGAAGGACGGCGACGTGCTGGAGATCCTCTTCAGCCGCTGAGGGGCGCCTGGCAACGCGGCGCGCGCGCGCCAGGACGGCCTGTCGCGAACTTCAGCCCGGGCCGTGCAACGTGGCCGCCGAGAGCGAATCTGCGTCCATCGCGTCGCGTACACCGCCCCAGGTGTTGTCCGCGACGAGATGGGGCGGACGGGCGGGCGAGGCCGACGTTAGTACCGCCGGGAGTGATGTCCGCGACCGCCGAGTCATGCGGCGGCCGCCCCCGCGGCCCTAGTTCGGCCGGCCGAGGTCCGGATCGAAGTCGGCGAGGACCGTGCGGAACTCGTCCTTGAACCCCTCGTCGCCATCGTCGTCATCGTCATCATCGTCGTCGAGGTCGGCATCGAGCTCGGCGAGGAAGTTGTCGGCGTCCTGCGTCGACACGTTGACGGCCGCCGCGAGTCGATCGTCGCTGACGTAGATGAAGCCGTAGTCGCGCTCGAGGACCATCGCGATCGCCTCGATCAGCGTGTCCTGCTCGTACCCGTGCTGGACGTCATGGCGGATGCGCTGCACGAGCTCGAAGAATTCCTGCGGCTCCCACTCCGATTCGCTCACGACGAGGACGTCGGAATAGACCTCGTCGTCGCCTTCGTGGAGTTCGTAGAAGAACACGGGAGCCTCGTGGTGCTGGTCGGGTGCGGCAGTATACGCCGCACGTCCGGCGTCACCGGGCGGACCGCCACGCCGTCACGCATGCCAGCCGACCGGAGGTCCGATGCCGTCACCCGCCGTCGAGGTCGTCCACATCGGTTCGGCCGCGCGCGACATCGCGCCTGACGACCCGCGTGGCTGGCGGCTCGGTGGCGGGGTCACGTACGCGGCCCTGACGACGGCCAAGCTCGGGCTCCGGACCGCTGCCGTCGTCGGCGTCGACCGCGAGGCCTCGACCGCCCACGAACTCGACGCGATGCGTGCCGCCGGCGTCGACATCCTCAAGGTGTCGCTGCCCGAGGGGCCGATCTTCCACAACATCGAGACACCGAAGGGGCGCCGGCAGGTATCGATGGCGGCGGGTGTGCCCGTCGAGCCCACCGCGCTGCCGTCATCGTGGATGGAGAGCCGCTCATGGTCGCTCGTGCCGGTGGCGAACGAGGTGCCCGACGCCTGGGTGGACGTGATCCCCACGGACGCGATGGTCGGCGTCGCATGGCAGGGGATGCTCCGCAAGATGGTCCCGGGCGGCGATGTCCAGCGGGTCGCCCCGAGCGAGCGACGCGTCCTGAAGCGCGCAGATCTCGTCGGCCTGAGCCACCTCGACGTCGCGCGCGACACGTCGCTCGGCGACCTCGCGCGATATCTCCACCCCGGGGCCCGCTTGCTCGTGACCCAGGGCGGGCACGGCGGGCTCCTCGTGACGACCGGCGAAGGCGGACCGGTCGAGGTGCTGCGCTACCTGCCGACCCCGACCGAACACGAGGTCGACCCGACCGGGGCAGGGGACACGTTCCTCGCGGCGCTCCTCGCCGTCCTCGTCCGCCCGAGCGTTGCCGCGTCCCCCGGTCGCTCGCTTGCCCGCGCGCTCCGCTTCGCAGCGGCCGCGGGCTCCCTGGCGGTCGAGGACCTCGGGCTTGCCGGTGTCCCCGATCAGCGGGCTGTGCTCATCCGCCGTGCCCGGGAACGCGTCCGGCGGGCGGTCGTGCCGAGTCTGACCGCTCAGGTCGGGGTCGAGGATCCGCGCCAGTAGCGGCCCGGCACGGCGCACGCGGCTGGATCAGCCTGGTGCCGGCCCCGTCGAGTCGCGGATCTGCAGGTCGACCGGCAGCTTCACGGTCGTCGCCTCGGGCGGACCATCGCCGACCAGCCGCTCGACCGCCCAGTGACCCATCTCCTCCGTCCGCTGCGAGATCGTCGTGAGTGCCGGGTCCACGTACGCCGCCACGGCCACGTCATCGAAGCCGACGACACTCGCGTCCGACGGCACGCGCCGTCCCCGATGGCGGAGCGCCCGAAGCGCACCGATCGCCATCAGGTCGTTATAGGCGAGGATCGCGGTCGTATCCGGGGCGCGTTCGAGCAGGTCGATCGCAGCGGCTTCACCGCCACCCACGAGGGCATCGCCGCCGGCGACCGTCAGCGCTTCGTCGGGACAGCCGGCCGCCCTGAGTGCCGCCCTTACGCCCGCGAGCCGCGCAACCGCGTCGACGTTCCGTGGTGGCGGCATCAGGTATCCGAACCGGCGATGCCCGAGCCCGAGCAGGTGCTCTGTCGCCATCCGCCCGCCAGCGGCGTTGTCCGAGGTGATCGTCGGCAGCCCTGAGCCCAGCACCTCGGTGTTGACAAGGACGACCGGGATGGGCGGCGCGGTCAGCCACTCACCCTGGCGGGCGCCGATGCTGCTCGCCGCGATGATCAGCCCGTCCACTCGCCGATCGACGAGGAGGTCGAGGTACGACGCCTCGCGCTCGGGGTCCTCGGCGGCGTTGCACAGCAGGACCGTGTAGCCGGCGGCCCGCGACGCATCCTCGACCGACCGCACGAGCTGCGGGAAGTAGGGGTTCTCGATGTCGGTGATGATCAGGCCGAGCGTCTGGGTCGATCGACGCTTGAGTGAGCGGGCGATCTCGGACGGTCGATAGTCGAGCTCCCTGGCCGCGTCGAGGACGCGCGACCGCGTTTCCGGCCGCGCGCGCCCGACCCCGGCCAGCACGCGGCTGACCGTCGCCGTCGAGACGCCGGCCTTTGCCGCGACGTCGGCGATGGTTGCCGTCATCGTCTATCGCTCCGCGGCCGCGCGGCGGACGAGCCGCCGCCGGCCGCCTGTGGTGGTGTCAGTGGGTGACGGTGGCCCCTGGATCGCCGGCGCCCGGGGGCTCGGTCGTGGGGGTCGTCGCGGGCCGCGCGCCCGGTCGGGCGAGGGCCTCGAGCTCCCGTGTCAGCTCATGCAGCTCGTCGCCGCCGCCCATCTGGCTGTGCAACTGGGCCTCGTCGACCTCGCCACGCCGGAACTGCCCGCCGGTCCGCCCTCGCGACAGGATCGTGAAGGTGTCACCGATCGGCAGCGCGTGCGACACGTTGTGGGTGATGAAGATCACCCCGAGGCCGCGATTGCGCGCCGCGATGATGTGCCGGAGCACGATCGCCGACTGCTTCACGCCGAGGGCCGACGTCGGTTCGTCGAGGATCAGGACACGCGCCCCGAAGTACTCGGCGCGGGCGATCGCCAGGGTCTGGCGCTCGCCGCCCGACAGCGTCCCGACCGCCTGGTCGGTGTCGCGCACGTCGATACCGATGCGCTTCATCTCCTCGCGCGCGATCCCGGCAGCCCTGGAAAGGTCGAACCGCTTGAGCGGCCCGACCCCGACGGTCGGCTCGTTGCCGAGGAAGAAGTTGCGCGTGATACTCATCAGCGGCATCACCGACAGGTCCTGGTACACGGTGGCGATGCCGGCGTCGAGCGCGTCGCGCGGCGAGCTGAAGTCGACCGGCGCGCCGTCGACCGCGAGCGTGCCCTTGTCGGGGCGATGGACCCCGGACAGCGTCTTGATCAGGGTCGATTTGCCGGCGCCGTTGTCACCGAGCAGGCAGGTGACCTGGCCGGGACGGACCGTCAAGGAGACACCCTCCAGCGCGACGACCGCGCCGAAGTACTTGGAGACGTCCCGCGCCTCAAGCAGCGGGGCCGCATCGGCTGGGACGGTGGCTGGCGCCTGACCCATGAGGGCGTCGGTCATCGGTGTGGAATCCATCGGTCGGCCCTCCTAGCTCAGCCCGGCGAACCGGCGGCGGATCCAGCCGTTGAGCACGACCGCGACCAGAAGCAATGTCCCGATCGCGATCTTGTACCAGTCGGCGTTGATATCCGCGAAGACGATCCCCTGCCGGGCCATGCCCAGCGCGAGTGCTCCGAGCGCGGTGCCTGCGACCGACCCATAACCGCCGGTCAGCAGCGTGCCGCCGATGACCGCGGTCGTGATGGCGTCGAGCTCGTAACCGGTGCCACGCAGGATGTCGGCAGAGTTGAAACGGGTCGTCTGGATGGCGGCGAGGATGGCGGCCGAGAGCGCCGTCAGTGCGAACAGCGCGATCTTGACCCGCGCGACCGGGACGCCGAGGTTGCGTGCGGCGGCCGACGACCCGCCGACGCCGGCGATCCAGTTGCCGAAGCGCGTTCTACCGAGCAGGTACACGCCCATGATCGCGATGACGATCCAGAACAGGATCGAGACCTGGACGCTGGTCGTGCTGCCATCAGGGTTCGTGATCGTGGCACTGAACCCGAAGATCTGGGCGAGCGGGTCGTTCTGGAGCAGTGTCGGGTCGATCGGGATGTAGGTGATCGGGCTGACGCTCGATGTCAAGACCGACGAGACGCCGCGGATGATGAACAGCGTCGCCAGGGTGACGATGAACGACGGGAGCCCGGTGCGGACGACGATGAGGCCGTTGAGCACGCCCAGGATCGTCGTGAGGATCATCGCGAGGATGATCGAGAGCCAGACGGGCAGCCCCCAGATCGTGACCCCGATCGCCATGATGATGCCAGCGAAGCCGACCATCGATCCGATCGAAAGGTCGAACTCACCGGCGATCATGAGCAAAGCGACGGACGTCGCGAGGACCCCGATCTGGGCGGCGACGTCGAGGTAGTTCAGCGTGCCGGCGAGGCTGAGGAACGCCGTGTTGCCGCGTGCGAGCGAAAGCACGAGGAACACGACCCAGACGAAGATGACGATGATCAGCGCGCCCGCCGCGGGGCGGGACAGGACGCGCTGGGTGAGCGAGATGTGCCGGAGTCGGTCGGAACCCGGTGCGGTCGGGGTCGCGGTCGTCGTACTCGCCATCCGTCTCCTCCGAGGGGTGGTGAGGGACCGGCGGGCGCCAGTCCCTCCCAAGTGCGCCGGCGGTGCCGGCGTGAGCTACGGGTTAGCGAAGTCCCTTGGCCGCGAGCGCGATGACGTCGGCCGCGTCCTTCTGGGTCACGAAACCGGGGCCGGTCATGATGAGCCCCTCGCCGTTACCGGTCGGGAGGTTCTTCGTCTCGGCGTAGTTCGTGAGGATCACGATCGGCAGATAGCCCTGGAGGAACTGCTGCTGATCGATGGCGAAGTCCATCTTCCCGTCCTTGATGGCCGTCAGTACGTCAGCGCTGAGGTCGAAGGTCGCGAGGTGGATCTTCTTGCCGGAGGCCGTCACGGCGTCGAGCGCCGGCTTGGCGACCGACGGCCCGAGGGTCAGGATGCCGTCGATGGTCGGGTCGGTCTGGATTGCCGACGCGATCGTGGCCTGCATGCCGGCCGGGTCGGAGATGCTGCCCTGGAGGACCTTGCCGTCTTCCTTGCCCGTGAGGCCCATGAAGAAGCCATTGCAGCGCAGGGTCAGCGCCTGATTGCCGACCTCCTGGTTGAAGCACACAGCGTTCTTGACGCCCGCGTCCTTGAACCGCTGGCCGGCGCCAAGGCCCGCCTCGTATTCGGTCTGGCCGACATGCACGAGGACGCCGAGGCTCTTGAAGACGTCGGAGCCCGAGTTCATCGAGACGACAGGGATCCCGGCGTCGACGGCCTTCTTGATCGCCGGACCGAGCGCGTCGGGGTTCGGGATCGAGACGACGAGACCAGTCGGCTTCTTGGCGACCGCGGCGTCGATCAGGGAGACCATGCCCGGCATGTCGCTCTCGGCGCCCGGCGCGCTGTAGTTCGCCGTCACGCCCATCTGCGAGGCGCCGGCCTTGACGCCGTTGCGGACGACGCCCCAGAAGCCGTCCTGTGCCTGGCCGTGGGTGACGATCTCGATCTTGATGTCGCTGCGCTTGACGAGCGCGCCGTCAGGCCCGGCCCCGCTCCCGGTCGAACCCGACCCGGACGGTGTGCCTGACTGACACGCGGCGACGACGATGGCCGCGCCGGCGAGCGCGACGAGGACCTTGCTCCTCACAGTCATTCCGTTCTTTCTCCTCCGTTGTGCCCTTGCCGCGACATGCGTCGCGGTCCCGATGTCATCCACCCGTGTGGTGGAGCCGTGGGATGGGGTCTGCCTTCGCGGCCACGCTGGCCGCCATGGACACCTCCTTTCGTCCCGACGTCTCGAGGACTGGGTCGCCCCTGTCCTCAGCCGGGGATCTCCGCGAGCGACACCGGTCGGTGTTCGTGGAGCGAGCGAGTGGCCGCTTCGGCGATGCGCAATGCCGCGACGCCGTCTCGGGCCGTACAAGGGCTGGGGATGTCGCCGCGGGCGAACGCGACGAACGCCGCGAACTCAGCCGCGTAGGCTGCCTCGAAGCGCACGAGGAAGTCGGGCCAGACCGGACCTGCCGGAGGCGGCACTCCGGGCTCGACCGAGCGGATGGGCGTCTGTGGGCCGAGCCCGACGGCGATGCTGTCCTTCGAGCCGAAGATCTCGGCTCGCACGTCATAGCCGAGCGGATCGTGGCGCGACACGGTGAGCACCGTGAACGGGCCATCGGTCAGGCGCATCGCGACGATCGCGCTGTCGACGTCGCCGTACTTCTCGAAGACGGGGAAGCCGCGAACGCCTCCGTCGGCGTAGACCTGCTCGACCTCGCAGCCGGTCATGAACCGCAGGACGTCGAAGTCGTGGACCGAGAAGTCGCGGAACAGTCCGCCCGACTGGGCGATGTACGCCTCGTGTGGCGGGGCGGGATCGTGGCCGGCGAGCCGGATGTCGTAGAGCGTGCCCATCGCGCCGCTCTGGATGAGGCGGTGTGCTTCGGCATAGCCGGCGTCGAACCGGCGCTGGAAGCCGAGCTGGAACGGGACGCCGGAAGCATCGATCTCGGCGGCGATGGCGATCGTCTCCTGCAGATCGGCGGCCAGCGGTTTTTCGCAGAACGTCGGGATGCCGCGCGCGATGCCCTCGCGGATCAGCGCGGCGTGCGCCGTCGTCGTGGCCGCGATGACCACCGCGTCGGCGCCGTCGAAGGCGACATCGATCGAGGGGGCCGCCTCGATGCCTGCCTCGCGCGCGACGCCCGCCGCGAGCTCGGCGTTCACATCCGCGATCACCACCGAATCGATGCCCTCGGTGTCCCGCAGCAGGCGCGCATGCAGCTTGCCGATACGGCCGGCGCCCATGAGCGCGACCCTCACGCCACCGTCCTCATGCTCTCGCGCTCCGACACGGCGCCGCCGCCCAGGCGGCGAAGCGCGGACGCCAGGACGCGGCGTCCGATCGCGGCTGCTTCCGACGGCGGGCCGACGCTGCGGTCCTGCTCGACCATCAACCAGCCGTCGTAGTCACGCCCGGCCAGGATCGCGAGTGCAGCGTCGAGATCGAGCATGCCGGCCCCGAGCTCGGTGAAGAGTCCGTCGCGGACTGCCTCGTCGAGGCCGGTG
>DASSZA010000089.1:0-6630 GCA_035703005.1 Candidatus Limnocylindrales bacterium
CGTCGTTCGCCTCGGCGCCGTCGGTCTGGCTCGCGTCCTCGGGATGGTCGACGATCGGGAGACCCGCGGCACCCGCGTATGCCAGCGCGTTGCGCAGGATCGCGGCGGATCGGACCGGTGCACCGTCATCGGAGAAGCCGACGACCCCAGCGTCCGCCAGCTCGCCCAGCGCCGCCAGCGTCTCACCGGCGCGACCGACCGTCACGGCTCCGTACGCGAGCAGCTCGACCGGTGATCCCGAGGCGTCGGCAGCTCCCCGGACAGCCGCGAGCACGCCAGGTTCGTCGAGCGCGGGCGTCGTGTTGGGCATGGCGCAGACGGTCGTGAACCCGCCGTGAGCGGCGGCGGCGAGGCCAGTCGCGATGGTCTCAGCGTCTTCGTTGCCGGGCTCGCGGAGGTGCGCATGCAGATCGACGAACCCGGGCGCAACGACCACGCCGGTCGGCTCGACGCTGGCGGCCTCATCCGCGTCGAGCCACGTGACGGTCTCGAGGATCCCGTCGACGACGACGAGTTCGCCGGGTCCTTCCCGGCCGCTGGTGGGGTCGACCAGCCAGACGCCGCTGAGGTCGAGATCCGTCACTTGGCGGCGCCGGCGAGGAGGTACAGCAGCGCCATCCGGATCGCGACGCCGTTCGTGACCTGATCCGTGATCACCGACTGCGCACCCGCCGCGACATCGGCAGCGATCTCGACGCCTTCGTTCATCGGGCCTGGGTGCATCACGAGTGCGTCGGGCCTGGCGGCAGCCAGGCGCTGCGCCGTGAGCCCGTAACGGGCGGCGTATTCACGAAGTGAGGGCAGCAGCCCGGATGCCATCCGTTCGTGTTGGATCCGCAGGGCCATGACCACGTCGGCATCGCGCAACGCCTCATCGACCGACGCCGTGACGTGGAACCGTCGCGACCCGGCGACGCCGTGCCGTGCCCACGCCTCGAACCCGCGCAGCAATGTCGACGGCCCGCACAACCAAAGATCCGCACCGGCCGCCGTGAGCGTCCAGATGTTCGACCGGGCGACGCGCGAGTGGAGGACGTCGCCGAGGATGACGATCTTCTTGCCCGCGACGGAGCCGAGGCGCGAGCGCATCGTGTAGAGGTCGAGCAGCGCCTGGGTCGGGTGCGCGTGCCACCCATCGCCGCCGTTCAGCACCGATCCGCCGAACACCTCGGCCGCGAGGTACGGAGCGCCGCTGACGCCATGGCGCATCACGAGCATCTGCGCACCGAGCGCCTCGAGCGTCCGGACGGTGTCGACGAGCGACTCGCCCTTGGTGACCGACGACGTGGCCGCCGCGACGTTGACGACGTCTGCGGAGAGGTTCTTCGCGGCGACCTCGAACGACACGCGGGTCCGGGTCGAGGCCTCGTAGAAAAGGATCGTCACGTTCCGCCCGCGCAGAGCTGGAACCTTGGCGATCGGCCGCGCCAGCACCTCGCGCATGGCATCGGCCGTGCGCATGACGAGGTCAAGGTCGTCGATCGACAGCTCGTCGACGTCGAGGAGGTGACGATGGCGCCAGCCGACGGGCTGACCCTCGGGCCCGACCTCGAGGGATGGGATGACCAGCTCGCCGGCGTCCGTGGGCCCGTCGAGCACGTCGGTCACGCGACTGGCTCGACCGCTCGGCGGGTCTCGACGACCCGTTCGATGTCGACGCCGTCCTCGCCGTCGATCTCCTCGAGGTGCACGCGAACGATCTCCTCGCGCGACGTCGGGACGTTCTTGCCGACATGGTCCGCGCGGATCGGCAGCTCGCGATGGCCACGATCGACGAGGACCGCCAGGCGGATCGCCTGCGGCCGCCCGAAATCGACCAGCGCATCCATCGCCGCGCGGATCGTCCGGCCCGTGTAGAGCACATCGTCGACGAGGACGACCGTCCGGCCGTCGATGCCGAACGGAAGGTCCGTGCCCTTGACCACCGGCTGCTGCGCGACGAGCGAGAGGTCATCGCGGTAGAAGGTGATGTCGAGCGCCCCGACCGCGATGTCGACCGATTCGTTCTCGGCGATCGCTTCCGCGATCCGGCGCGCCAGCGGGACGCCGCGCCGCTGGATGCCGACGAGCAGCAGGCCCGCGGTGCCTGCCTGCTTCTCGACGATCTCGTGCGAGAGGCGGATCGTCGCTCGACGGATCTCGTCGGCGGTCATGATCCGGCGTCCGGTCATCCGTACCTTCCTGGCCTCACCGGGCCACGCGGGCGGCCTCACGGGGCCGCAGGCGAAGGGTCAGACCAGAGGATACCGCGCGGGGCGCGGCGGTCGGGATGTCAGTAGACGTGGACGGTGACGTTCGTGACACCGCTCCATGACGGGCAGCCACAGATCCGGAAGAAGTCCGGCTTGTACAGGTCGACGACACGGGTAGGGGCCTGTGGCCCGTAGTCTGTCACGGTCCGCTCGATGCAGCCGCCGCGACCACAGATGATCACGATGGTGCCGCGGGGCAGGCGCATCGCGGTGGTCCCGTTGCTGTAGAACGTCGCCTCGCCCTTGAGCGTGTAGCGGGCCGGCTTCCGTGCCGTGTCTGGAGCGGTCTCGGGCTGGTCGACATGGACGCGATCGGTCGGTCCGGCGTCGGGCTCCTCGCCAGGCTCGTAGATCGCTGTTTCAGCGCTGATGACACCCACGGATCGCTGGGCAGGGTCAAGCCCCGCGATCGTGATCGGCGATCGGGCTTCGCGCGCGGGGACCGAGAACGGCTGGAACGCTCCGGCGGGCACTGGTTCCACGGCGCTGGGGACGCGGGAACCTGCCAGGCCCGGTAGCGATACCAGGGCGAGGGCGGTGCTGATCACCGTCCCTACGACCAACAACCTTGGTCGCACGATAGGGCGGGAACGATACGCCGCCGGGAGGACATGTGCCAAGCCCCGCGGCGCGGCCTGCGCGACGCCCGCCAGCCCTTCTCAGGGCCGCGGCACCTCGTCAGCGGATGACGACGGGATCCTCGCCCGGGTTGCTTTCGACGATGCCGACGTCCGTCTTCGACCACGCGGCGATCTGGATCCGGCTTCCCTCGCCACCTTGACCGCGGGGCGTCGCCCAGGCGAGGCGGCCGTCGCCCATCGAGAAGCCCGGCAGCGCTCGCACATCGACCGGAGCGCCGTCGACCCGCTCCAGGCGGTCCTTCTCGCTGTCGACGTGGAACAGCGTCAGGCGCCCGACGAGGGTGTCGTCACGATCGGCGACCCATACCGCGACCCATTCGCCGGTCTCGTCCCAACGGACGTCGAAGTCGCGTGGCGCCGAGTCTGTCACGACCCGATCACGCTCGGAACCTTGCGAGCGCCCGGCGCCGTCACGGGACCAACTGCGAAGTTCGAGGCGGCCCTTGTCCGGGACCCAACCCGAGCCATCGTCCGCGACCTTGAGGGTGCCGACCCAGACGATCGCACGCTTGCCTGTCGGGTCGACCGCCGGACGCCACCCGTCGCCAGCGTCGCGCTCGTTGCCGTTGGCCGGGTCGACGCGAACGCTCGCCGGGTCCGACTTCGCCGCCGACGGATCGGTGGGGCGGCTCACGATCATGTCGTTGTCGGACCACGAGGCGAAGTACGACGCACCGTCGTCGGTCACGCGGACGGCCTTGGCGGAACCGACGCGCCACGCATAGACGTCGGCGCCTTTGGGCTCATCCGCCGCTCGAGCCGTGAACGCGAACCAGGTGCCGTCCGGCGAGAAGGCTGCCGACTCGCCCACGACCTCGATGCCGCTGGCGATCGCGATCAGACCCGCGGTCGCTGACGGCGTGGCGCTCGGCTCGATCGAGGCGATCGACGCGGTCGGAGTCGGCGTCGCCGCCGACGCGCTCGGGGTCGGCTCGGGCGAGCCTGAGACCTTGCTGCTCGCGGACGCGGCCGGCGTCGTCGTCGGTGCCGCCGGTGTCGGAGTCGGTGCCGCGGAGGCGGAGGCCGCAGGCGTGCGGGTCGGCCGCGGACGCTCGGTCGCCTCGGGCAGATCCACGACCATGACCTCGTCGGTACCGGCAGCCGTGTTGGCGATCGCGACCGCCTTGTGCTTCGTCGGCGAGGCGAGGATCGTCTTGGGAGCTTCCGTGAAGAGGGTCCCGAGCTGTGTCCCTTCCCGAACGGCGCAATCCGCCTTGTCGCCAGCCGCGCATACCTCGTCGACGCTGAGGCTGTACACGGTGCCGGGCCGATCGTTCGAGACGTAGCCCACGGCCTCCGGATCAACGGCGATCGGCGTCGCGTTGGCGATCGTCGGGATGGAGGCGACCGGACTGGCGCCGCCTTCGATGCCGACGGTCGGGCTTTCCTCACCCTTCACGCCGCCCGACGGGAGCGGCAGGTTCGCCGTCAGCAGACCGACGCCGACCATCACCACGACGACCATCACGCCCGCGAAGGCGCCGAGCGGAAGGCTTCGACGGACGCTCGCATCGCGCTTCTGCGCGCTGCTCCCACCCTCTGCTTCGATGGCTGCCGCGGTTCGCGCCCAAAGGTCGCGCGGCGGTTCGGGCGGCTGGTCACGGAGTCCACGGAGGGCCTGACGATCTGCCGCATATGCCGCCGCGACGGCCGCGCAGGACGCGCATCCCGTCATGTGCTCGTCGAGCCAGGTCGATTCCTCGAGCTCGAGCGGTCCGTCGAGGCGTTCGGCGAGTCGGGCGCGCGCGCGCTCGTGCGAGTCGGGCCAGCGCTCCGTTCGGCGGCGCAGCCGCGAGGCGCGGGTCATCGGTCGACCTCGGCGGGTCGATTACGGTCACGGCCTCCGTCGCGCGCGGCCTCGGCGGCCGCATCGGCTTCCCGTTCCGCTGCCAGCGCCTGGCGGAGCGACTCGCGAGCGCGCGTGAGAAGCGCGCGAGCGGCGACGTGGCTCACCCCGAGCGCAGCCGCAAGCTCGAGACCCGTGAGATCGTGCAGTTCGGCAAGGAGCAGTGCCGCACGTTGCCGTTCCGGGATCTTGGCGAGGGCCCGCTGGAGATCTCCGGACAGTCGCGCATCCATGACCAGGTGCTCGGCGGACGGAGCGGATCCACGCGACTCGCCGGTCCACGGCAGGAATCGGACGATCTTGCGTCGGCGGATCTCGTCGAGTGCGACCCGATGGGCGATCTGGTACAGCCACGCCCGGGCGTTCTCGGGCTTCTCGAGCGTGTCGTAGTTCTTGTAGGCCTTGACGAACGCGTCCTGGGTCATGTCCGCCGCGAGCTCGGCGTCACGCATCATCCGGAACAGATAGGCGTAGATCTCGCCGTGATGCTTGGCGAACAGCTCCTCGATGAAGGCGCCGGCCTCATCGCGATCCCAGACCCCGCTCATCGCGCGAACACGCTGCGGCTCGAGGGCGGTCGCCGGGACGAACCCGGCGCGATATCGCGTTGTGGAAGGGTCGAGGGCCACGGTCGCTCCGTGCAGATGGGCTCAGGCCACGCACGTCGGGGGGTACGCACGCCCGTTGCGCCAGAGACGAGGCATCTCCCCCTGATGTGACGCCCGCCGCCGGGCCTGGCACCCATCAACCCGACCCACCTCCCTCGGGATCGGCTGCGCGGAGCGTATCGGCGGCGAGCAGCTCCTCGACCGCGTCCTCGGGTGAGACGGGGTTGACGGGAAGCCCGGTTCCGAGCTCAAGGCCCGCGATCTCACGCAGCCGGGGGTGGATCTCCCAGTGCCAGTGGTAGGTCGCGTCGACCTGCTCCTTGAGCGGGGCCGTGTGAAGGACGAGGTTGTACGGCGGGCCGTCGAGCGACCGGGCGAGGTCGCCAAGGACCTGGCGAAGCGCTTCCGCGGTCGCTGCGATATCAGCGGCACTCGCGCGTGAGAAGTCAGCGTCGTGGCGACGGGGCACGATCCAGATCTCGAACGCGGAGCGCGATGCATACGGTGCGAACGCCACGCTCGCGTCGTCCTCCCAGACCAGCCGGTCGGGGTGGATCGTCTCCTCGCGCACCAGGCGGCAATACGGGCACTCCCCCTCCCGGATCACGAACCGTGCCGCACCACCCAGCTCCTCCGCGATCCGATGCGGGATCTGCGGGAGGTCGTATAGATCGAGGCACAGGTGGTTCGTCCGCGCTCCCGCCTGCGCCCCCCAGTTCTGGACGATCGTCAGGTACTCGGTCTGCGCCTCGCGACGGGCCTCGGCGAGGGCGTCCCGGGCGCCGGTGATGAGTCCCTCGATCAGGTCGCTGCCGACGGCATGGAGCGGACGGTGCTCCCCGGTCGGGGCGATGACCGTCCGCCACGAACCGGTCGCCCGTGCCTGCGCGATCGAGACCTGCGCGAGCCCGTGTTCGCGATCGAGGTCACGGGCGTCGCCGTCTGTCCCGACGACGTGGAACGCGAAGTCCTTGAGCATCCGAGTGCGAACGCCGTCGCCGGGCACGGCACAGTTGCTGCACCCGAACAGGCGGTCATCGACGGGCTCGGCAGCGCGAGCGAACCGGTCGCGGTGGAAGGCACGGTCGACGACCGTCGCGACCCACCAGCTCGTGATGGGGTCCTTGCGCAGCTCGAAGAGACCGCTGGCCATCGCGCTCAGTCGGCGGCGTCGGACGAGTGACGCTCGAGCGGCGCGTCGATCGCCGACGCGAAGGCTTCCGCGAAAAGCCACGCAGCCCGTTCGACCGACTCGGTCGTGGGCGGGTCCGATCGCCCGAGCT
>DASSZA010000164.1:0-25953 GCA_035703005.1 Candidatus Limnocylindrales bacterium
CGCTTCCGGCACACCGGACGTGGCGACGACCGATGATCCGCTGGCACCCGTCCGGTTCGTCGTCGCGCTGTTCGACGTCGACGAGTCGACCATCGCACCAGGGAGTCCCGCGACCATCGAGGCGCTCGGGTCCGCAGGGGCGGGCGGCTCGCCGGCGCCGGGCGCGAGCGGTGCCCCGGCGCCGAGCCCGTCTGCCGTCGAGCGCCCGACGACGCACGACGAGCTGTGGGTCCCGATCGTGCTCCTCGTCCTCGTCGCGCTCTGTATCGAGTGGGCGCTGTTCCATCGCGACGGGCTCGTGCGCGCGCGACGGGCACTCGCTGATCGGTTCCGGCCGACGTCGAAGGCAAAGGCCTGATGGGCGTCAGCTTCGATACGCCGCTGGCGCTGCTCCTGCTGATCCCGCTGCTCGCGATCACGATCGGGCTGTATCTCAGCGCGCGTCGCCGGGTCGGGGCGGGCAGGCGGCGCGTCTCGCTAGTCCTGCGAACGGTGCTGCTCACAGCCCTCGTGCTGGCCCTCGCCGGGTTCCGCATCGTCCTGCCGGTCGACCGGCTCGCGACGGTCTTCGTCGTCGACATGTCGGACTCGGTCGGCAATGCTGGGCGCGAGGACGCCCTCGCCTTCATCCGCGAGTCCCTCACCGACATGCCCAAGGGCGACGTCGCGGGCATCGTCGCGTTCGGGAAGCAGGCACTCGTCGAACGCCTGCCGTCGGAGGTCGCGGAGATCTCGCGCCTTGCCTCGACCCCCGTCACGACGGCGACTGACGTCGGCGCGGCCCTGCGGCTCGCGACCGCACTGTTCCCCGACGACGCCCAGAAGCGGATCGTCCTGCTGTCCGACGGCAACGACACCACCGGTGGCGGCCAGGCGGAAGCGGCACTCGCGGCAACCCGCGACATCCGGATCGAGACACGGACGATCGGGCTGGGCGCCGGCGATGAGGTCCTCGTCGAGCGCGTCGTGACCCCCTCGACTGCGAACCTCGGCGAGACGATCGATGTCACGGCGGACATCCGCTCCTCGGTCGCCCAGCCGGCCACGGTCCGGCTCTTCGCGAGCGGCGAGAACGTGGCGACCAAACGGATCGATCTGGAGCAGGGCGTGACCCACATCACGTTCGAGGTCACGCCGACCGAAGCGCGGCTCCACACGTTCCGTGTCGTGGTCGAGGCGGCAAGGGACACCTTCAGCCAGAACGACCGCGCGGACTCCGTGACGATCGTGAAGGGCGAGCCGCGGACGCTGGTCCTCGCCGGCAACGAGCTCGTCGCCAACGAGCTGGTGAACGCGCTGACGACGCAGCGTCAGAAGGTCGACACCATGGTCCCCGAACAGCTGCCGACCGACTTCACCGAGCTCGCGAACTACGACAGCATCGTGCTGGTCGACGTCCCGCGGACACGCCTCTCCGACCGTCAGCTCGGTGCGCTCCAGGTCTACGTGCGGGACATCGGCAAGGGCCTCGTCATGATCGGCGGACCGGACTCGTACGGCGCGGGCGGCTACCAGCGGACGCCGCTGGAGGAGACGCTCCCCGTCGACATGGGAGTGCGCGACCGTCAGAAACAGCCCGATGTGGCGCTCGTCGTGGTCATCGACCAGTCGGGCTCGATGGATGCCTGTCACTGCAACTCGTTCAACGGCGGGCAGGGCGGCGGGACCGGCATCGGTGGGGTGCGCAAGGTCGATATCGGCAAGGAGGCGATCCTGCGGGCCGCCGCCGCGCTGACCGAGCGCGACGAGATCGGTGTCGTGTCGTTCAACGAACAGGCGCACTGGGTCGTCCGAACGCAGCCGCTCGGCCAGGTCGGTGACCTGCAGGGCAAGATCGCCGGCATCAACCCGAACGGGCAGACCAACATCTTTGCCGGGCTCGAGCAGGCGGTCGACTCGCTCGAGGACGCGACGGCGACCCGGCGCCACATCATCCTGCTGACCGACGGCTGGTCCCGCTCCGGGCAGTACGACGAGATCCTCAAGCGCATGAAGGCCGCGGGGATCACGCTCTCGACGGTGGGTGCCGGAGGCGGGGCGAACCCGTTCCTCCAGAACCTTGCCGAGCAGGGCGGCGGCCGCTTCTATGACGCCGCGAACCCGGCGAGCATCCCCGACATCTTCCTCAAGGAGACACAGCAGGTCTCCGGCCAGCAGATCATCGAGGAGCCGTTCTTCCCGATCCTGACGTCGTCGTCACCGATCCTCCGCGGGCTCGACCAGGGGTTGCCGCGGCTCCGGGGCTACAACGGGACGACGGCGAAGGCCGCGGCGCAGACCGTGCTGGTCACGTCGCGCGACGACCCGCTCCTTGCGCAGTGGCAGTACGGGCTGGGGCGCTCGGTCGCCTGGACGTCAGACTCGACCGGCCGCTGGGCACGTGACTGGCTCGGCTGGAGCGGCTTCTCGCGGTTCTTCAGCCAGCTCGTCGCCTGGACGTTCCCCGGCGAGGAGACCGGCGGCATCGAGGCGGCGTTCGATACGAAGGGCGGCCAGACGACGCTCCACGTGGAGAGCGTCGCGGCCGATGGGTCGCCGCGTGACTTCTATTCGACCTCGGCGGTCGTCGTCGGGCCGGACCTCGCACCCGCCGAGGTGCCGCTGGTCCAGGTGGCCCCTGGCGTGTACGAGGCGCCGCTCGGCGAGATCGACTCGGGCGCGTATGGCGTGCGCATCACGCAAACCCGACCGGGGTCGACGCCGCTCGGGCGGACTGTCGGCCTCGTTGCGCCGACGGCGGCGGAGTACCGGCTGCTCGGGACGAACGAGGCTCTGTTGGCGTCTCTCCGCGGCGCGACCGGCGGCAAGGAGATCGAGACGGCACTCGACCCGTGGATCCACGACCTGCGGACGACCGCGACATCGACCGACTTGTGGCCGTGGCTCCTCGTACTGGCGCTCATCCTGTGGCCGCTCGACATCGCGTTGCGTCGGGTGATGATCGGGCGGCGGGAGTTCGCGGCTGCGGGCGGGTGGCTGCGTGCGTTGCCGCGACGGCGGCGCGCGACGGCTGCGCGGACCGCGACGAGCGAATCGATGCTCGCTTCGCGCGCGCGCGCCGGCTCGAGCGAGACGCGAGCGGCGCTTCGACGGGCGCCAGAGGCGACCGCTGCGCCGGCGGCGAACCCGCACGTCGCGGTCGAGGCGAAGTCGCCAACACGCCCACCTAGGCCCGCCACTCCGACGCCCGCTGCCGCTACTCCGACGCCCGCGCCGCCAGCCCCGAACACTGCCGCGGAGGCCACAACCCCCGTGAGCGCCGACACGATGTCGCGGCTCCGCGACGCGAAACGCCGCGCCCGCGAGCGCTAGTTGGATCGAGGGTATACGACCGCGTTCGATGCCCAAGACGCCACGATCAGATCGGCACCGTGGATCCTGCATCGGTCGGGCCCCCGATCCTCTCAGGTTCCGGCGTCGCGCTTGCAGCGATCCGGTCTCTGAGGCGCGAGGACCCGGAATGGCAGCGCAGCATGCGGTTCGTCTATACGGCGGCCCTCGGACAGGCGCTCCTCGGCGACGTCGTCTGACTCCTGCTCAGAACCGGCCCGCGGTGACACACGACCGCCCGAAAGCCGAGCACGCGGCGAGGCACCCTTGCCACTGATGCATCTTCCTCGACTTCGACCCGCGACACCCGACGAACGAGCCGCCGACTTCTGGGCGTGGTGGCCGAGCGCGCGCGACCAGCTCGGCCGCGAGGTTCAGGCGGCGACACCGGGCCCTGCTCACGCGGCGTTGGTGCGGCGCATCGCCCGCATCGACCGCCGGCTCGACTGGCTTATCGAGCCCGGATCGACTTCGCAGCACAGGCTGATTCTCGTGCCGTTCGGCCATCCGCTCCTTCGAGAGCTCGCCCTTGCCTGGCACGCCGCCGCGCCGCAGGCGGACGGCACGTGGGAGTTCGCCCCATCCCGCCCCGCGCGTCGCGAGCTGCCGCGCGTGGAGATCGAGGACCAAGTGATCGACACCGCCGAGACGCGCGTCGAACCGGTCTGGGATCCCGACCGCGAGGTCATGAACCTGAGCGTGTGGCACGCCGCGTTCGCCGTCCTCGCCGAACCGGACGCAGGCGTCGCCGACGAGGTCGTGCTGGAGGGGCTCGTCGCGCTCCTCGGGGACGACGACACAGAACGCTGGCTCGGCTCGTGGGAGCTCGAGCCGCTGCCCGACGACGCCATGAAGCTCGCCCAGCTCCGCGAGTGGCTCGAACGCGCCTCCGCAGGGGTCACCCGAAACCGATGGGTGACGGTCGTCAGGAGGAACCAGCGTGACGAGCCGGTGGCGTTCCGGTTCAACGCGGCGCTCAAGCGGATCGACTACCCCCTTGCGCGCGATATCGTCGCCGTCGACCTCCCTCGACGCGTCGATCGAGTCGAGGCTGTCGAGACCCCCGCCGTCCTCAACGCCGTCCGCGACCTGGAGCGGGAGCTCGGCCAGAGCGCCGTCAGGGCCACCGAGGTCAGCGAACCGGCGCGACTCACGGTTCGATTCGCCACGGAGGACGGCAAAGGCGCCGCCAAGACCGTCGAGCGGTGGTCAGCCGCTCACCGAGGCACGTGGGCCGACGTGCGATTGATCGACGCGCCCGAGTGGGTGAACTTCCGTCACGGGAGCGACGATCCGGACGGCCAGGGACCCGCGTTCATCACACCACCGAGGAGTTCGGCGCTCGATCGTCGGTCCCGCTGGATCGAGCGGCACCCGTGGCGGCTCATCGGCGGCCCACTGGTGGCGGGAGCCCTCCTGATCACGCTCGGTGCAGTCTTCCCCAGCCTCGCCACGACCGCGTCGGGGCTGTTCATCGTCGCATTCGGCGTCGGCGCGATCGCAGTCGGCGTGTACGTGCTCGCGCACCAATATCTGGTCATGCGTGAGCATGCGGCCGTTGGCTGCCTGTCGCTCCTCGTGCACGGTTGGGTCGGGGTCGCCGCGCTCGGCGTCGGCTTCCTCGCGCTTGTCATGGCCCTCCTGTGGCTCCAGTACGGAGGCGCCTGACGAACACGAGCCGTGGGGGTTCGACCCGCGCTGCTAAGGCGCCCGAGTCAGCTCGGGGATGGCATGCCGTCAACGACTACCGTCGTCGGTGCGCAGATCGGAGGCGGCAGCCGATCGACGATGGTCCCGTCCGGACCGATCGCGCGCAACTCTCCGACCGTACAGCGTTCTCGCGTGATCCCAGCGCCGTCCGATAGTTGACTTCCGTCGAGCAAGCGGACTGAGGCCCCTGGAGCGGCCGTCACAGGAAGATCGAACGACCGCCCGTCAACAAGATCGATCGTGAAGTGAACCGGGGCGGTCGTGTCGTTCTTTACGATCACCGCGTCGGTGATGTGCTCGTCGCACCCGGCTACCAACAGCACGAACGCCCCGACGGCGAACACCTTCGCGAGTCGAGTGGTGCCCACGCCCGGAGTCTATGAATCGACCTCGAACGCGACAGGCAGCCGTCAGCCGATCGTGAGCGACACCTCGTCCATCCGACCCTTGTACCAGTCCCCGCCGCTGCCAGCCTTGGCACCGATCGAGAGCTGGGCGGTGTTATCGATCCGACCGATGGTCGTGGTCGACGTGTAGCGCTGACCGTCGACTACGAGCGCAACCTTCGTCGCGTGCTTCTCGCAGGTGATCGTGTGCCACTTCCCGTCAGCCAGGTTCGGGCCACCAGATTTCCCCTTCGACGCCATCGAGCCCTTCCAGTAGCAGTACGCCACCGCCTTGCCGCTGCTCTTGATGATCTCCATCTTCCAATCCCCGCCCGAGCTCGAGCTGAGCCCCTTCCGGATCAGATCGAAATCCTCGCCCGGCACGGACGTGAATGACACGCGCAGCGTCGCCACGATGTCCAGGTCCCCGGCCCGGAGACCGGGCGCGTCATTGACCAGGATCCGCGACGACGTCCCGTTGAATTCGAACGCCGTCCCGACGGCGCCGGCCACGCCCAGCTTCATGTTCTTGATCGCGCCGTCATAGCCGTGCCCGGTGGCGTCGTGAGCGACCGATCCCGATCGCTCATCGAGATGCCAGAGCGCGGTCGGCGAGGCCCCGGATACGGGGGCGGCCATCACCAGGATCGCCGTCATCGCGGCCGCGAGTCCGCTCGCCGATGTTCGCCTTCTCACGCGACTCCCCCCAAACACGTTCGGTGCACCGGTGTGTCGGCCTGACCCTACACCGAACCCGTGTCAGCCGGTAGATGTCCCAAGGTGCCGCAGTCAACTATCCACTCATCGTGCGCGGGAGCGGTGACGGCACGCCAAGCCAGGTTTCCTTCAGTAGACTCCGCGCGAGGAACTGGCTGCCTTCCGACAGAACATCTGCTCTGGGCTCTAGTCGATGCACGCTTCTCCCCTGGGCCACCGAGACACCCGGGACCGCCAATTCCACCTGCTCCAGCTGATCCGGGAGAAGGGCGAGGTCTCGCCGATGCAGCTGCACGCGGTCCTGGACGTGTCCCTGGAGACCGTGCGTCGGGACCTACGAGCACTCGAGTCACAGGGGCTCATCCGCCGTAGTTACGGACGAGTCGCTCCTGTGGAGAGTGGGGCCTTCGAAACATCGCTCGCGATGCGCAGCCTGATCAACCCGGAAGAGAAGGGGCGGCTTGCCTCGGCCGTCGTCTCGCGCCTCGATGAGGCCCAGATCATCTACCTGGATGAGGGCTACACCGAGCAGCTCATCGCCCAACGCCTTCCTGACAACGTCCGGATGACCGTGGTCACGCCTGCACTGCCGGTCGCGACGATGCTCGCCTCTCGACCGAACGTGCAAGTCATCATCCTCGGTGGCAGGGTTCGCGGTAACACGCTCGGCGTGGTGGACACGTGGGCAGTGGACATGCTGCGGGAGCTGAACTTCGACCTGGCGATCATCGGCGCCAACGGCGTGTCGCTCGAACACGGGATGACGACGCCAGACCAAGCCGTTGCCGCGGTCAAGGCGGCAGCGATCGAGAGCTCTGCACGGCGGATCTTCGTCGGTGCACACCACAAGTTCGGAAACAGGACATTCGTGACGTTCGCTCACTTCAGCGATTTCGAGCTGATCATCACGGGCCAGGAGCTCAGCGCAACCTGGACGAGCCGGCTCCTCGCCGCGGGCGCTCCGCTCGTAAAGGTCTGAGGCGAGACGCTCAAGCCGGGGGCGATCCCTCGTCACGCCGAGATCGAGTCCCCTCGAAGCGTGGTGAGTGGCATCACGCGGCCGCCGCCCGATCTCCGAGAGCCGATCACCGGACTTGTCGACCATTCGAATCCACAGTCATCGGTCACTCGGCGACGACCACCAGTCCTTGGAGGCCGGTTCGTCGCCGGCGTTGCTGCCTCGACGAAGCCTAGGAAATAGTCAAGAAACACTCACTCCGCGGACCACAATAAGTATCGCAGTTGCTTTTCGTGTGTGTTACAGATGCCAGCCTGGGGTCATCGCCCATGGGCGGTATCGCCGCCCAGTCCGAGCATGCGAGAGGAGCGAGACGCATGAAGGAGAACCCGGCGCGGACGCAACCCTGGCTCAAGATCGTGACGACTGCTGTCGCCGCGGTCGTCATCGCAGCCGCGTGTTCGAGCGGCTCACCGTCGGGCAGTACAGCGCCGAGCGCGGCCGGCGGGAGTCCCTCGGCCGGGGGCGCCAGTCCCGCGGCTTCAGGGGGTGCGACCGGCACCGTCACCGTCGGGATGGTCGGCAATCCGCAGATGAAGGAGCTCGAGCAGCTGAAGGGCGAGTTCGAGTCGAGTCACCCGGGGATCACCCTGAACCTCCTGGTCCTCCCCGAGAACGAGATCCGATCCAAGGTCACGACAGACGTCTCCACCGGCGCGGCCACGTTCGACGCGGTGACCATCGGCATGTTCGAGGTCCCGTTGTTCGCGAAGCAGGGCTGGATCGACGAGCTCGGCTCCCAGCTCGATGCCGACCCCGCGTACGACAGCGCCGACTTCTTCAAGTCGGTGCGTGACGGACTGAGCTACGAGGGGAAGCTGTATGCCGCCCCGTTCTATGGCGAGAGCAGCACCCTCTTCTACCGCAAGGACCTCCTCCAGGCAGCGGGCGCGACGATCCCCGACAAGCCCACGTGGGACGACGTCATCGCGGCGGCCAAGAAGGCGAACAATCCGTCTGGGAACGAGGCCGGCATCTGCCTTCGCGGGTTGCCCGGCTGGGGCGAGATGGGTGCCCCGCTCGGCACGGTGATCAACACCTTCGGCGGGCGCTGGTATGACGCCGGATGGAACGCTCAGCTGACCTTCCCGCAGACCACCGAGGCGATCAAGTTCTACATCGACACGGTAAAGACGCTCGGAGAGCCGGGCGCCGTCCAGTCCGGCTTCACCGAGTGCGAGACGCTCATGGCCCAGGGCAAGGCGGCCATGTGGTACGACGCCTCGTCGGCGGCCGACTTCCTGTTCGACTCCAAGCAGAACAGCAAGGCCGACCAGATGGGTATCGCCTATGCCCCGACGAAGGTCAAGAGCCCGAGCGGATGGCTGTGGGCGTGGGCCTTCGCGATCGAGTCCACGTCGAAGAACAAGCCTGCGGCCCTCGAGTTCGTGAAGTGGGCGACGAGCAAGGAGTACGCCCAGCTCGTCAACCAGAAGACCGGCAGCTGGGGCGGCGTCCCGTCCGGCTCCCGGAAGTCGCTGTACGACGACGCCGGCTACAAGGACTACTCCAAGGCATTCGGACCCGTCGTGGTCGACTCGCTCAACACGGTCGACCCGCTCCACGCCACGAACTTCCCGGACACCCCGTACACCGGCATCCAGTACGTCCAGATCCAGGAGTTCCAGGATCTAGGCACCAAGTGCACCCAGGAGTTCGCCGCAGCGATCACGGGTTCGGAGTCGGCGGACGATGCCATCGGCAAGTGCCAGAAGCTCGCCGATGACGTCGCCGTCAGCGGGGGCTACAGGTAGGGCGCGGGCGGACCGGGCATGGATCCGCGGGCGGCTTGGACCTCCTCCTCGAGCCGCCCGCGGGTCGAATCCATGAGCACTGCCCGTGCAAGTGCTCGATCGGGCCGGGATGACGACGACGGTCGTGGCCGTCGAGGAGGGTTGACGTGAACCAAGGAGAGCTGACGCTCCCGGCGACCCGCGCTTCCGGGCTCGGGTTCGCCGGCCGCATCCGTCGCAGCGGCCTCATCGCTCCAGCGCTGATCTTTGCCATCGTCGTAACCCAGCTGCCGTTCATCCTCACGATCTGGTTCAGCCTGCAGAAGTGGAACCTGCTCCGCCCCGAGAACAGCAAGTTCAACGGGATCCAGAACTACATCGATCTGTTCCAGGTCGGTGATTTCGTCCCGGCGCTGATCAACACCGTGATCATGACGTCCACGGCGGTCATCGCTTCCCTGCTCCTGGGCTTGTTGATGGCGGACCTCGTCAATGCTCGGTTCCGTGGTCGGGACATCGTCCGGACACTCCTCATCACGTCATTCCTTGTGATGCCCGTGGTGGGAGCACTCGGCTGGAAGACCACGATGCTCAACCCCGTCTTCGGCGTCGTCGATTGGGTCCTGACAAGCCTCGGTCTGCCGCGAGTCGACTGGTTCGCCTCGGTGCCGCTGCTGTCCGTGACGTGGATCGTCGTCTGGCGGTGGGCGCCGTTCATGATGCTCATCCTCCTCGCCGGTCTCCAATCCTTGAGCGACGAGGTCCGCGAGGCCGGCAAGGTCGACGGAGCGTCGACGTGGCAGGAGTTCCGCTACATCGAGTTGCCGCACCTCAAGGGCTACATGCAGCTGGCGGTCCTCCTCGGGACCATCTACATCCTCGCGGAATTCGACGTGATCGCGATGACGACCCAGGGCGGGCCGGGCACGGCCACCACCAACCTGCCGTGGCTCATCTACCAGAAGATCTTCTACGGGTATGACGTCGGTCACGCGGCCGCGATGGGCGTGCTCGTCGTTGCGCTCACTTTCGCGTTCGCCACGGTCTTCATCCGCACGCTCGGCCAGCTGATGAGGGGGAACCAGCGATGACGTCGGCGGTCAGGTCTCGGCTTCCCGGTCGGCGCCGTGCGAGCGGCACTCACGCGTCGAACATCGAGCGGGCAGGCCCGCTCCGAGCCATTGCGGCGTGGGTGCTCGGCATCCTGTTCTTCTTCCCCGTCTTCTACCTCGTCGTGACGGGGTTCAAGACCGAGGCGACGGCAGTCCTCCTCCCACCGAAGATCCTGCCCTTCGGCGACGGGCTGCCCTTGTCGTTCACGCCGACGCTCGAGAACTTCCAAGAGGTCTTCGACCGCGGATTCGGACCGTTCGTGCTCCATTCAGTGATCGCGGTCGGGGTCTCGACCGCGATCGTGATGGCACTCGCGATCCCATGTGCCTATGCGCTCGTGTGGCGGCCAGGAAAGAAGAACCAGGACATCCTGTTCTTCTTTCTGTCCACGAAGTTCCTCCCGGCGGTCGGTGTGATCATCCCGATCTTCGTGATCGCCCGGAACCTGGGCTTGATCGACAACCTGCTGGCGCTGGTGATCGTGTATACGGCGATGAATCTGCCGATCTCGATCTGGCTCTTGCGCTCGTTCTTCGACGAGATCCCAGTCGACGTGATGCAAGCGGCGCGCGTTGACGGCGCCAGCCTCCGTCACGAGCTTCAGGACATCGCGATCCCGATGACGCTCCCCGGCATCGTCGCGACGATCTTCATCTGCCTGATCTTCGGCTGGAACGAGTTCTTCCTCGCCGTGAATCTCATGGCCACGCGAGGAGCCACCGTGCCGATGTTCATGATCTCGTTCGTCACATCGGAGGGACTGTTCTGGGCCAAGCTGGCCGCCGCCGGAACGATGGCCATGCTGCCGGTCGTGATCCTCGGCTGGCTCGCGCAGAAGCAGCTTGTTCGAGGTCTATCCCTCGGCGCCGTCAAATAGACGAGGCCGAGGCAAAGTCGGGATGCGCGCGTTCACGATCACGGCCGCCGGCGCGGGTGAAGTCCGCGAGGTGCCGAGGCCGGATCCGGGGCCGGGCGAGGCGATCGTCAAGGTGGCCTACGTCGGGGTCTGCGGCACCGACTACCGCATCTTCCGAGGCGAGTTCAACTCGCGGTTTCCCCTCGTCAATGGGCACGAGTTTTCGGGCGTCATAAGCGACGTCGGCCCGGACGTCGTGGATTGGCAACCCGGCGACCGGGTCTCGGTCGACCCGACCCTCTACTGCGGTCACTGTTACCACTGCCTCCGGCGGCAATCCAACCATTGCGACCATTGGGGCGCGATCGGAGACACCCGCGACGGCGCGCTGGCCGAGTATGTGCGAGTCCCGGCTCGGAATCTCTACCGCGTCGACGAGTCGATAGGACTGGACGAAGCGGCGCTGACCGAGCCGCTCGCGTGCGTCGTCTGGGGCGTCGAGCGGCTCCGGTTGATGCCCGCAAGCTATGCCTTGATCTTCGGCGCGGGCCCTATCGGTTCGCTCCTCACGGCTCTGCTGAGTGTCAGCGGGACGGCGGATGTCACCGTCGTCGACGTCGTGGACTCCAAGTTGGAGATCGCGCGCCGATTCGGCGCCTCTGCGACGTTCACGTCTAGCCCGGACCTCGACGCGATCCTGCGCGAGCGGCGAGAGGGTCGAGGGTATGACGCCGTGATCGATTGCACCGGCGTGCCGTCCGTCATCGAAGGATTGTTCCGGCACGCTGGCCCGAATGCCCGGATCATGTTCTTCGGGGTAGCGCCGCCGGAGGCGAAGATCCCGATCATTCCATTCGATGTCTATCACCAGGACTGGGAGATCCTGGGATCGATGGCGATCAATTACACCTTCCAGCAGGCGCACGACTTGTTGAGTTCCCGGCGCATCGACGTGCAGCCACTGATCACGGGTGTCGTCGATCTGGACGACGTGGACGACATCCTGCGTCGACCCAAGGAGGCGGGTGAGCTCAAGACGCTTGTCGCTCCGAACGGGGTCTGAGGGAGCCGTAGCAGGGTCAGAGCGCCAGCGACAGGTTCGACCCCGATCTAGTCACCGTGATGAGCGATCGCGGTCGCTGGCCCGATGCCATCTCGCAGTCGCGGCAAGACGTCGGTCGCGATACGTTCGAAGGTCGGCATCTGGCGATCGTCCAACGGGTGGTACAGCACGATCTCGTCCATGGCGAGCTCGAGGATCCGGCCGACCATCTCCTCGAACCGGTCGACCGACTCGTAGTAGTCCATGGCGCCGCCTCGCGGGCGTGCCCGAGCATCGAACATCGTGTACGAGTAGCGCACGCTGTCTCGGTCCCGCCCCAGCGCCTCGCGCGCCGCGTCCATCAGCGCGACACGCTCGCGGGTCTCGGCAACCTGCTCCTCGAACGACTCGCGGAACGAGAGGCTGTTCCACGTGTCGGCTAGCCGGGCGGCATGCCGGATCATCACGGGCCCCAGCGCGCCGACGGTGATCGGAGGTCGCGGCGATTGGACGGGACGCGGGTTCATGATCGCGCCTTCGACCCGGTAGTACTCGCCCGCGAACGAGGTCACCTCGTCGCGCAGCAGCCGGTCGACGATCTGGACGTATTCGGCGAGTCGGGCGACGCGCTCGCCGCCATCCCAGTCCGGGACGCCGACCATGGCCAGCGACGGATCCTTGGCAAGTCCGGTCCCGAGACCGACCTCCACCCTGCCGTTCGAGATGTGATCGAGCGTGAGCGCCTGTCGGGCGAACATCGCCGGGTTCCGGAACGGGATCTGCGTCACACACGTCGTGAGCCGGATCGACGTCGTGGAGCCCGCCAGCCCGCTGAGCGCGGTCCATGACTCGAACCACGGGCTCGGCGGATGGGTCCAATCGACGAAGTGGTCAGGGAGCGCCGCCACCTCGACACCGAGTCGTTCGAGACGGACGACCCGCTGGCGGAGGTCCTGCCACGGAACGTTGGGCAGGCACAGGACCTGGAAGCGGAGCGGGGGACGCACGGCGGCATTCTGGCATGGCGCCCGACGGCCTCGACGAACCGGCAGAGCCCGACCGACCGCCTAGCGCTTCCGGGCCAGGCCGCTCCCGGCCGGCAGCTCCTCGATCTCCGGCATCGCGTCCTTGTCCAGCGTCCCGAGCGACCACGGCGTCGCCTCGAACCCACCGGGACGACGTCCCGCCGCACGCAGACCTCGCGCCGCCACCGCACCAAGGAGCGTCAGCGCCACGATCAGCGCCCACGGGAACTGCCGGTAGTCGACGCCACCGACGACCGAGAAGTCGCTGTCCGTCGCGTTTCCGGACTCGTCAGTCGCGGTCAAGCGGATGTCCTGCGGCCACGGGGCGAGACGCGTGACGACCGTGAAACGACCACGCTCATCGACATCGATCGGCGTGGTGCCGTCGATCGTCACCTTCGAGCCCGGCTCCGTCCGACCCGAAAGGTTCGTGAGAAATGGCCACACCGGGTTGGTGAACGGCGTCTCGAGATTGAGCGTCGGCCCGCTGACATCGCGGGTGACCGTGCCGACGACCGGGTCGCCGACCTCGCCCCAATCGTTGATCGCGACGACCTGGACACCCCAGCGGCTCGTGGAGGCCGTTCCCGCCCCCTTGATGTCGCCGAGCGGGAGCGTCGTGTACGCACCGTCCCTGCCGAACTCGTTCCCGGGCGGGACTGGCACTCGGGCGATCCGCGTCACGACGTCGCTCGAGGTCGGCGCGACGAACGCGTCCCGCATCCCGGGCACGGTCGTCGATCCTGCCTCGTCGCCGGTGAGTGGTTGCACCGTGACGAACATCCGCGTCCCGGTGAAGCCGGGCATCGTGGTCATCCCATCGCGGCCGGTGTTCGGTTCGAGCGTCGTCTTCGGGACGGGGAAATCGCGGAAGTAGACGACATCGCTGGCTCGCGTTTCGGACATCACGAACGGGGTCGACGGTCCATGGCGCCACCAACCGACGGGCGCTGCCGCCCAGGGCGTCGGGCTGGTCGGCACGCCAGCCGTTGCATCCCAGCCCATCCCGGCAGCGACGAGTGCCGTCCGCCGCCCGTCGATCGGCAGCATCGTCACGAGTCGCGTCGCCACCCATGCCGCGCCCGACCGAAGCTGGCCGGATCCGCACGGTTCGATCGCACCGGGTACGACGAGCTCCGGGCAGCCAGCTTCCGCGAGATCACCGAGCCAGGCACTCGCGACGCCGTGGACGTTGAGGTCGCTCGCCGCGCTCGCGACGATCAGTGGCCAGCGCTGGGCACCGACTTGCTCAGGCGCGAGCGTACGGACGTCGATCGCCTTGGGCGACCCGTCGCGAGCGATGTGGACCCGCGCAGAGTGGAGACCACCGTTGTCGATCCACGCGAGGCGTGTCGTGCCGTCCATATCCGGCCCGTCCGGCCCTGCCACGATCGGGACGGCCGGGCCGGGGATGACCACTCGCGGGGCGTGACGAAAGCCGTCCACGAGCGAGATGCCATCGCTCAACGCCACGAAGGCGGCGTCCCGACCGCCCCTCTCCGGCAACCGGATCGGCGGCGGCATCAGTCCGACGTCCGGTGGCTGCTGCGGCGCGACCGCCGCGACGGTGCCGTCCCGAAGCCTGATCACGACGAGCCGCGATCCACCAGCGCCGCCCGGAGGGCAGTCCGGAGCGGCCGCCACGAGGAGATCGTCGCCGGGCGCACCGTCGAAGCGACCGATGACGCCGTACCCGAGCCGCCCGGGGCGCTGGATCGACCGGCGGACCGCCAGGTTCGCGGAGTCGAGGATGTCAAGCGTGGCGGTCCCGCACGAACCCGACGCGTCGTACTTCGGTCGTAGCCCGAGCACGAGCTCTGGGCTGCCAAGGCCGTCGACGTCAGCCGCGCCGGCGTCCTCCACTGCACGGTCGATCGTGGAGCGCCCCGATTCGACCAGCGTCGGCGCGCCTGCCTCATCTCCGATCTCGATCCCGACGACGACGGTGCGCCCGTCACCCGTCGCAGTCGTCGGGCTCGTGGCGATCAACGCGTAGTGACGGTCGCCGAGGGCGATGAGCCACCGGGAGTCGAGGTCCCTCTCGCCGAGCTCGACGTCGTGGACGGCGACGCGGTCCCAGCTGCTGCCGCGCCGGAGGATCGAGAGCCGCGCGAGCGTGGCCTGGATACGGTCCGCCTCGAGGACGAGCAGGTCGGGGGTGGCGTCGGCTGCGGAACCGGCAGCCGGTTCGATGACGGCGAGGTCCGCCATCGGGGTTTCGAGCCGACTCAGCGGCGTCGGCTGATCGGCCGCCAAGCCGCTGGGAACGACGCCGGCTCCCAGGATGATGCCCAGCGCGGCGGCCCACACACAGGTGCGACGCGATCGGTTCAGAGCGGTCATGGCGCCCTCACTCGCGAGGCATCGTACCCCGCTCGGCGCGGACCGCCCTCCGATGCTAGCCTCGGCCGGTGGGTCCCCTCCGCCTCGTGACATTCGCCCTGCTCGCTCTGTTGCTGGTGGCAGGGTGTGGCTCGGTCACCGTCACGCCACCCGCGCCGACACCGGCCGACTTCACCGGGATCGCTACGGAGCTCACGAAACGCGGTCTTGTCCTCGACAAGCTCGTGTCCGGCGATGCGGGCTGCGCTGACCAGACGTTGACGCAGACCGCGATCGGCTTCGACGCGAAGGGTCTCGACCAGCCCGACCCCGTCCGGCTCCGCATCTACATCTTCCGGAACCGGGACGCCTTTGACCGCCTGCGCTCGACGGTCGATACCTGCGCGCGTTCCTACGTCACCGACCCCGATACCTACGAGGCGCTCGAACAGTCGCCGTACGTGCTGACCGGAGTCGGCCCGTTCCCGCCGAAGTTCAAGGCGGTGCTGGAGAAGGCGTTGGAGGCTGCCGCCGGCACCGGGGACTAACGTCAGGGGCTCCACCTTCCCATGCTCGATGGGACGTCCGAGCCACGGTCTTTCGCGCGTGATGCCGACAACCTGCGGACATGCCCACCGCCCCTCGACCCGTGCGGTCGTTGTTGGCTCTCGCGCTGGTCGCCAACCTCGTCGCGATCACCGCGCCGACCGCGCTCGCCCTGCAGCGACCTGGTGAGGAGCACGCGCCCCTCGCACCGGCCGTCTGGCTACCGGTCGCCGCCGACGCAGCGGATCGCGCCGAGGCGGCGATCGCCGAGGCCGCAGCCTTCGACCAAGCGCGGCCGGTCTTCGCGCCGATCCCGGCCGGATGGACCGTCCGGCCGGCAGCCGAGGTCCCGACGCCGAAGCCCACGACCGTCAAGAAGGGGGCGTCGAAGGGCCCTTCGAAGAGCACCCCGTCAGTCCGCACATCCGGGTTCCGCGGGCGAAACCACGTATGGATCCCGGCCCTGGGTATCTCGCGCTCGACGACCGGGTACTCGTGCTCATCGTCGTTCTATCCGGGCAACCGTGTGTACCGTTGGGGCTGTGCGGGCCGGAACAACGTCTACCTGTTCGGCCACGCGCATAGCGTCTTCAAGCCGCTCCACGACGCCTATGTCAGCGGCCGGCTGCGCAAGGGGCTGAAGGTCTACTACGCCGACGGCGGCGGGAAGGTGTGGACCTATGCCGTCCGCTGGTGGCGTCTGACGACCCCGGCGAACGGCGCCTGGGCCTACGCCGGTCAGTCGCGCCCCAGCCTGACGCTCCAGACCTGCGTCGGAGCCCGGAGCCAGTACCGGCTGATCGTCCGCCTCACGCGCGCCTAGCCCGCGGGCGGTGGCGCGTCAGACGACGCGAAGCCTGAGGATCTTCCGCGCGATCACGAGCCGCTGGACCTGGCTCGTCCCCTCGCCGATCTCGGTCAGCTTCGCGTCGCGTAGATACCGCTCGACCGGATAGTCGGTCGTGTAGCCGTAGCCACCGTGGATCTGGATCGCGGCGTTCGTCGCGCGCGAGCTGACCTCGGACGCGAAGAGCTTCGCCTCGGCCGCGACGAGCCCGTAGTCGCGTCCCTGGTCCTTGAGCCACGCCGCCTTCCACACGAGCGAGCGCGCCGCCTCGATCTCGGTCGCCATGTCGGCGACCATGAACGCGACGCCCTGGAACGAGCCGATCGGCCGGCCGAACTGCTCGCGCGTCTGCGCGTACGGGACGCTGGCATCGAGCGCGGCCTGCGCCAGGCCGACGGCCAGCGCGCCGATCGAGATCCGACCGCCATCGAGGATCTTGAGGAACGTCCGGAAACCGTCGCCCTGCGTCCCGAGCAGGTTTTCGGCTGGGATGCGCGCGTTCTCGAATCGAAGCTCCCCGGTCGCTGACGCGTGGAGTCCGAGCTTGTCCTCCAGACGACCGACGCTGAAGCCCATCGTTTCGGCCGGAACGATGAACGCGCTGATCTCCGCGTCGCCCTGGTCGGTCGTGCCGGTCTTCGCGGTGACGACGTAGGTCCCGGCGTGGCCGGCGTTGGTGATGAACCGTTTCGAGCCATCGAGGATCCAGCAGTCGTCCTCGAGGCGTGCGGTCGTCCGGGTGCCGCCGGCGTCCGAGCCGGCTCCCGGTTCCGTGAGCCCGTACGCGCCGAGGACCTTGCCGCTGGCCATCGGGACGAGGAAGCGCTGCTTCTGCTCGTCGGTGCCGGCCAGATGGAGCGGGCCGCAGCCAAGGCTCGTGTGCGCGGCCACGATGAGCCCGAGCGACCCCCACACGCGGCCGATCTCCTCGACGGCGATCGCATACGCCAGCGTATCGAGCCCGGCCCCGCCCTCGTCCTCCGGGATCGGGATGCCGAGCCAGCCGAGCTCACCGATCTTCTGGACGATCTCCGTCGGGAAGCGCCGCTCGCGTTCGTGCTCGTCGATGACCGGCGCGACCTCGGTGGTCATGAAGTCCCGGATCGTGTCGCGCAGCAGCGCGTGCTCCGGCGCGAGGTCGAGGTCCATCGCGGCCGAGCCTATCACCGGAGCAGGCCTCCGGTGCCGGTGCTAGCCTTCCCGGACGATGTCCGAGCCGCGGAGCGCCCACGACGCACCGGCCGCCCTGCCGCCGCTCGTCGGAGCGATCGGTGGGTCGTCAGGACTCAGGCGCAACCTGCTGATGCGGCTCCGCCACGAGGGTCCGTCGGCGCCCGAGGAACTCGCCACGGCGCTCGGCGCGAGCCGCACCGGCGTCCTGCAGCAACTCCATGCGCTCGAGACCGCGGGGCTCGTCAGCCGCCGGTCGGTGCGTCACGGCGTCGGCCGACCGCGCCACGTGTACGACGTGACCGACGCCGCCCAGGATCTGTTCCCCACCAACTACGATGGGCTGGCGGTCGGGTTGCTCGCTGCCATCCGGTCGATCGGCGGCGAGGGCCTCGTCGATGACGTCTTCGAGGAACGGCGGAGGACCACGACCGATCGCGTCCGCCGCCGACTCGCGGAGCGCCTGCCCGCTGATGCGCCGCTGGTCGACAAGGCCCGCGAGCTCGCGGTCATCCAGGACGAGCAGGGTTACCTCGCCGAAGTCGTGCTCGGGACCGACGGCGTGATCCGCCTCGTGGAGCGGAACTGCGCCATCCACCGGATCGCGGCGGACACGTCGGCGGCCTGCAAGACGGAGCTGGAGCTGTTCCGCGATCTGCTCGGCCCCGACGTCGTCCGCGAGACGCACATCGCTGCGGGCGATCGCTGCTGCACCTACCGGATCGGCGGCCCGACCGACTGATCGGGCGCGATCGCGCGCATTCGTGATCCGAACCGAGGGGTGTCGGCGTGACGAGCTACGACCGCATGGACTGGCATCTGGACAGCGCGAGCGAGGCGGGCCAGCCCGAGGAGAACGCCTTCACCCACATCGGGCTGTACCTGGCGTGGCTCATCCGGCACGACCTGCACGACCCGTCGATCTTCCCGTCCGACCACATCGAAGCGGTCAAGCGTGGTGAGATGACCGGCTCGGACCTGGCCGACGACATCGACGGGAAGCTGATCGGCCAGGACATGACCGCCGAGGGTCGCGCGTTCAGCGACGCCCGTTACGAGGCGTACCTCGGCGAATACGGCGAGCTCTTCGACGATGTGCCTGAGTACGGCGTCGAAGACGGACCTGCGGCCTACGAGAGGGTCGAGCCGCTGCTCGATCTGATGTACGCGGATTGGGTCAAGAGCGGACGGCCGGGGCCGCCGGAGCGGACGGAGCCGGTCCTCGAGGTCGACGACTTCCCGCCGACGTCGAGGGTGATGGTCCCGGAAGGGCTCGACCACAAGCAGCTCGATGAGTTACTGGCGTATCTACCCGGCGACGTCCAGGTCCTTGCTTCGGAGGCAGTCGGGCCTCGATCGCACGTCGCGCCAGAACTCGAGGCGCTCATCCCGAAGGACCTGACGTCGCCACCGATGGACGTCGAGTCCGACCTCGCGTCGAGCTGGGGATCGTCCCTTCTGACGCGCGCGACGAAGCGGTTGGGGATCGCGCCGAAGGATGCGGTCGTCGTGCATGGCATGGGCGGCGGCGGGGACGCTACGCTGACCGTGACGATCTACGGCCTTCCAGGGATCCGGGCGGACGCCCTCGCCTCCGAGTTCCGATCCGTGATCTTTCGACTTCCCGGGACCGTTTGGAAGGAGCGGAACGTCGAAGGGCACCAAGTCATCTGGGCGTCAGGCCACGAGTTCACGGTCGCCTTTTGGGCCCGCGACGGGCTGGTCATCCACGTCACGGGGCAGCCCGAGCCGGTCATCGCAGCGATCGGCCGGCTTCCTTGAGACCCGAAGGTCGTTACCGGGAGCCTTGGCAAAGGGATAGCCGTTGAGCGGCGAACGAGGCAAGACGATCGATCCGGAACCTCTCGAGACCGAACCGTCGGCCGTGGCGAAATGGGCCGCTGTCGTGATCGTCGGAGAGGTGTCCCTCGTCACCTTGGTGCTCGTCCTGGGGTCGGTCGTCAAGATCGGCGACCAGTTGGCGCTCGTGCTGGCCCTCGCCATGTCGATACTCATCGGTGGTCGTTTCGGCGGCGTACGCGGCGCGCTCGAGTGGGTGATGGCCGCCGTTCTCATCGTCGGCGTCGGGTTGGTCTTGCTGTACCTGTTCATCCTGGCGGTCGTCAGCCAGATCACCGGGCCCTAGCCGTCAACCGGTTGGATCCGGCTGCCCGACGGTCCACGCCGGGACCCGCCGATGGTCGTGTTGACAGCGGGTTGCCGTCGAGGCGTCATGTCCCCCTATGCGCCTCGTCTACGTCCTTTGCACACTGCCGATCGTCGCGATTCTCGCGATCATCCTGGCGACGAACGTGCTGGCGCCCGAGCCGGCGGCTCAGCGTCTCGCCGGCGTGAGCGTCAGCGTGATCGGCTACGTGATCGATGACCTTCCGGACGACAAGCATCGATTGCGCCTGACCGTGAACCTGTCGAGCCCGACCGACATCGATCAATGCGTCGGCTTCACGCTCGACGAGCCCTTCGGTGGTCGACGGCTGGAGCCCCTCGACGGGCAATGCCCGCGACCGCGAGCAGGCACGGAAAAGATCGGCCTGACGTTCGACAAGCTGACGTCGGATGACCTCACGTTCCCCGAGCACATCGTCGTGTGGGGCGTGCCCGGCGGTCGCTGCGGGATCGTCCTCGAGGCCTTCGGCGTGTGCGTCGTGGAGCAGGCTGGGACCGTCGACCTGAAACTGCCATCCCGCAACCCGCTACCGACGATCGGCCCGATAGGGACGTTCGCTCCGATCGTGCCGCTGTATTCGTTCTCGCCCTGAGCCTGTCGCGAGACGTCAGACTCGTTCCCGTCGGGCCCCCTCGACGATCTCGCCGATGAACCGCGGCAAGGCGAAGCTGGCCAAGTGGACCTCCGGCGTGTAGTAGCGGGTCTCGAGGCCGGCCGCATCGAACCGCTCGAGGAGCGTCGCTAGCGGCACGGTCCGGAGCCTCCCATCGTCCGTGCCCCAGCCGAACGCCATGAACCCGCCGACATAGGTCGGCACGACCCCGAGATAGCACGTCGCGTCCGCGAACAGGCCGTCGAAGATCCGCATCGTCGACTGGAGCTCGGCGGGCTGGAAGAACGGGACTCCGTTCTGCGTCACGAGGACACCGCCCGACTGGAGCACTCGCTTGCAGTTCCCGTAGAACTCGGGGGTGAACAGCGCCGCACCCGGACCGATCGGGTCGGTCGAGTCGACCACGATCACGTCGAACCGCCTGTCGGCCGTCGCGACGAAATCGGCGCCGTCGCCTAGCACGATCTCGACTCGCGGGTCGTCGAAGGCCCCGTGGCTCAGATCCCCGAGGTACGTCCGAGCGAAGTCGATGACGCCGGCGTCGAGCTCCGCGATCGTCACTCGCTCGACCGTCGGATGCTTGAGGACCTCCTCGACGAGCCCGCCGTCGCCGCCACCGATGATCGCGATGTCGCGCGCCGCGCCGTGGGCAAGGATCGGGACGTGGGCGAGCATCTCGTGGTAGACGAACTCGTCCGCCATGGTCAGCTGCGTGACGCCATCGAGCGTGAACATGCGGCCGAACCGCTGGCTCTCGGCAACGACCAGATGCTGATGCTCGGTCTGGCTGTCGAACAGCACCCGATCCACCTTGATCGACATGCGGACGTCGTCGTACAGCGTCTCGGTCAGCCACGTCTCGTCAGATCCCATCTGGGTAGCGTACTGGCGCGGACAGTCGTTCGGCCTAAGACGCTTCGTGCGTCGAAGGGACGCGCAACAAGTCCGTCAGGAAACCGCAACAAAGGCACGGTGTCCGGCGTTTCTGGACAGGTGGCTGCTCGCTTTGAGGGCCAGGAGAGCCAAGGGGATACCGTGGTCCTCGACTCGCGTCCCCGTTCGGGAGCCCATCGCGATCCCGTCCGTCGCCCGAGTGGCGGCGCGGATCGCCGACCGCGCGCCGGGACGATCGCCATCGCCTTCGTGATCCTCGTCGCGTCACTCGCAGCGTGCCAGGGTCCCAGACCGGCGACGTCGTCAGTGCCGTCAGCTACTGGATCGATCGAGTCGACTGCACCATCGCCGTCGTTCGCGCCGGCACGATCCGCATCTCCGACCGCGTCGAGCGCGCGGTCCCCGACCCCCACCCCGGCGCCCGCGACGGCGACCGCGACCGCGACGACCAAGGCTGTTCGTCTCGCGCGAGACACCTTTGCCACCGTCGTTGCCGACGATCTCCGAGTCCGGACTAAACCGTTCGTCGGCGTCGGCTCGCACAAACTCGAACCCCTGCTCTGGCACGGCGCGGTGGCGTTCGTGATCGATGGGCCGGTGTCCGGCTCGGGCTATCACTGGTACCTGATCGACTCTCTTTCCGAAGTCGATCTTCAGGTGCACCCCGACCCGCCACCACCGGGCTGGGTCGCGGCGGCGTCGCGCGACGGCGAGCCCTGGCTCGCGTCGTATGCGCCTCACTGCGTCAAGACGCCCCTCGGGTGGTTGAAGTCGGAGTTCATCTATCCGCCTGTCGGCTTGAGCGGATTGGCGTGTTTCGGCGATCGCACCCTGCGCTTTAGCGCGTTCTATTCCTCCAGGCCGCGCGAAGGGTGTGTCGACGCGACGGGGCCATGGCGGATCGAACCGAGCTGGCTCGCACCGTGTTCGGAGCGCGAGTATCTCCTCGCCGACCCCGAGACGAACCTCGCGCATGGCGTTAACACGCTCAGCGTGACGATCGAGCCGTCCGTCGACATCGAGGCATTGCCGAAGCTCGAGCCAGATCATTGGCTATACGTAGACGTCGCTGGTCAGTTCGCGCATCCAGCTGCGGACGATTGTCATGCCGTCCCGACGGGCGGCGACGGCGAGGGGCCTCCCCCAGCGGAAGTCGTCGTCCTCGGTTGCCGTGCAGAGTTCGTCGTGACCTCCATCAAGTCTCACATCGACACCTGATCGGCCGAGCTCCCGAAGTCCGGGACGCATCACTGAGACACCGGCAAGACGGACGCTCTCCAACATCGATGGGGCAACCTCCAGCACTTGGAGATCCGATGCGACTCGCGTTGACAACTCTTCTCATCGGCGTGCTCGTCATGGCCTGTGGCGGCGCGGTGGGCCCGGCCACGGCGCCGACAAGCCCGGCCGTGTCCGCACCGACCGCCTCGGACGCGATCGTTGAGCCGACGCCGGATGCCACGCAGGCCTTGCCGACCGAAGCGGCGTCCCTCGCTCCATCTGTGACGACCGTCGAGCCGACTCCTCGGGCCTCCCTTCCGATCGGCCCGAAGCCGACGTTCCGCGCTGGTGACATCGTGATGACCATCTCGGATCGCGTCCGCGTCCGGTCCAAGCCCGGTGTTTCGGCCGACTCGATCAAGTACGAGCCTCTCCTTCGGATCGGGAGCGACGTCAAGATCCTCCGTGGACCGACGGCGGCCTCCGGCTACTGGTGGTACCGGGTCCACCTCGAGGACGGCCTGACATTGCGTGACGGGGTCGACATCGGATGGATCGCTGCCGCGGACCACGATGGCGAGCCATGGATCGGCGAGCCCGGCCTCGATTGCTGTGAGGGCGACCCTGGCACCGATGGACCGGCCCTCCCGATCCCCGTGGTCGAGCGGCTCGGGACCGAGGCCTATGTCGACGCCTTCGGTGACCCATACGTGCGGTACGACCTGTCGGTGACGAACTGGAACGACTATCCGGCAGAGCTGTTCGCCCCCGCGCCCCACCTCGAGCCGTGTGGCACGAACACCAACGCTAGCCGCACGTGGGTCGACATCATCGACGTCGAGCAGTACGAGCGGGTATATGGCTTCTGTGGACTCGGCCAACCGGAAGACCTGACCGGGATCTGGTTCGGGGTCCCATCGGGAGCTCTGCCGCCGGCGCAGATATCCGTGGTTTTGACTGATCGAGAGACATCGGCGTCGGCGGAGTCCGAGCCGGTCGACATGCTCGACACACCTTGAGTGAGCGCGGGCTCTGACAGACCTCGACGATCGCACGCTACGTCGCGCGCGGTGACTCAGGCCTCTTCGCGCTCCACCACGACGCGCGCCGCGGGCTGCACCCGAGGTGCCGGCACGTCGGACACGTTCGGGACGAACGAGGCGGCCAGCGAGGTCGACGCGGCCTGCTGCTGATCCTCGACCGACAGGATACCGAGCCGGCCGAGCGTCGCCATCTCGTCGCGGATGTACGTCTTGAGCATCTCCGGGCCGTCGGTGTTGATCGTGAACCGCACCCCGTTACGGCGGAACGTGTCGAAGATCCAGCGGAACTCGTCCCAGCCCGACACGACCTTCGTGTTGATGTTCGACGTCGGGCACAACTCCAGGACGATGCCGCGCTCGCGGATCATCTCCATCGCCCGCGGGTCGTAGGCGGCCTTGACGCCATGGCCGATCCGATCGGGCTCGAGCAGCTCGACGACGCGGGCGATCTCATCGACCGGGCCGGCCTCACCGGTATGGACGGTGATGCCTAGGCCGTACTGGCGTGCCCGTCGGAAAAGCCGCCGATAGTCGGCCACCCGGAAGGTGGATGACTCCGGGCCGGCGATGTCGACGCCGACCACGCCTCGATCGCGCCAGCTGATCGCCTTCTCCGCGATGATCTCGTTGAGCTCGAACGGGAATGCGCGGTCGAGGCAGAAGATCAGCCCGGGCTTGACGGGATACTCGAGTGTCGCCTTGTCCATGCCGCGGACCGCCGCCGCGATGATGTGGTCGAGGTCCTGTTCGCCGCCGCGGTTCCGCTTCATCGGGTTGAAGCGGAGCTCCATGGTCGTGACGTTGTTATTCCGATAGGCGCCGCCGACGACCTCGTACACCGCGCGCTCGACCGCGATCGGCGAGCTCTGGATCAGCTCGGTCCAGTGGAACAGCTGGAGGTAGCCATCGAAGCTCTGGGACCGCTTCGAGACCGTGATCATGTCCCGGAATTCCCAGTAGTCCTTCGTGGGCAGCTTGATGCCCTGGGCGTGGGCGATGCCCCACATGATCGCCGGGGTGACGGCGCCGCCAAGGTGGCAGTGCAGCTCCGCGAGCGGGATACGTCGGGAGAGCTGTCGGACCATCGATACCGAGGATACCGTCCTGCGCGACCGCCGGCGGGACGTCCGAGGCGGCGGCCTACCCGGCGAGCGGGACGACCCTTCCCTGTGCATCGACGGTCGCCTGTCGCCGCTTTGCCTTCAGCTCGGCGTCCGGCACCTGGTCGCGGGCGTGGTAACTGGAGCGGACGAGCGGCGCCGACTCGACGTGCTTGAACCCGAGCGCGAGCGCCGCGGTCTTCATCTCGGCGAATTCGTCCGGGTGGTAGTAGCGCTCGAGCGGCAGGTGCTTGAGGGAAGGGCGCAGGTACTGCCCGACCGTGAGGATGTCCACGTCGTTCTCGCGCAGCGCTTCGAACGCCTCCTGCAGCTCCTCACGCGTCTCGCCGAGGCCGACCATGAGGCTCGACTTGGTATGCACGGCGTACCCGATCTCGACGGCCATCTCCTTAGCGCGCCGCAGGACGTACAGGCTCCGGTCCCAGCGAGCGCGCTTGCGGACCGGCTTCTGCAATCGACGGACGGTCTCGAGGTTGTGGTTGAGGATGTCGGGGCGCGCGTCCATCACGGTCCGAAGGCGGTCGTCAGAGCCGTCGAAGTCCGGGATGAGGACCTCGATGCCCATCCCGGGGCTGCGCTGTCGCATGTGGGTGATCGTCTCGGCGAAGATGCGCGACCCGCCGTCGGGCAGGTCGTCGCGGGCCACGCTCGTGACGACGACATGGTCGAGCTGCATCGCGGCGACCGCCTCGGCGACGCGGCGCGGCTCGTCGTCGTCGAACCAGGTGGGCCGGCCGGTCTTGATGTTGCAGAAGCCGCAGGCCCGGGTGCAGGTGTCCCCGAGGATCATGATCGTCGCCGTCCGCTGGTCCCAGCACTCCCCGATGTTCGGGCAGCGGGCCTCCTCGCACACCGTGTTGAGGTTGAGGCCGGACAGCAGGCCCTTGAGGTCGTGGTAGTTCTCGCCCGACGGCACCCGCGCCCTGATCCAGTCCGGGTGGCGGCGGGCGGGCGGCGAGCCGTCGGCGGACGGCCCGAACGCGCTGCCGGCCCCGATCGCGATCGAGATCTCGTGCGCCGGCGGCGCGGCGTGCCCCGGGGCGGGGTCGAACATCGGG
>DASSZA010000192.1:0-5414 GCA_035703005.1 Candidatus Limnocylindrales bacterium
GGCCTCGTCCTGCCGTTCATCAGCCTCCAGGCACGGCTCGGGCGGAAGGCGCCGTCGGAGGCGATACGGACAGACGTCCCGGTCATCTATGTGGCCTTCGACCTGCTGGCGCTCGGGCCCGGTGATGACGCGGCGGGAGACCTGTCCGTCGAGCCGCTGCTCCGCGAGCCGTTGCGGACGCGCCGGGAACGGCTAGACGGGATCGACCTCCCAAACGTCGACGATGGCGGGCGGTTCCTGCGGTCGCATCTCGGAGTCGCGCGCGATTCGGACGCCCTCGAGGTTGCGTTCGCGGATGCCCGTGGCCGCCGGAACGAAGGGCTCATGGTCAAGGACCCGACGAGTGTCTATTCACCGGGCCGGCGCGGCCTCGGCTGGCTGAAGATGAAGAAGGCGCTCGCCACGATCGATTGTGTCGTCGTGGGTGTCGAGGTCGGGCACGGCAAGCGACACGGCGTCCTGTCCGACTACACGTTCGCGGTCCGCGACGAGGAGACCGGCAAGCTCGTCAACATCGGCAAGGCGTACAGCGGCCTGACGGACGCCGAGATCGCCGAGATGACCGAGTGGTTCGAGGCGCACACGATCGCCCGCTACGGGCGGTACCGCCAGGTCGAGCCGGTGATCGTCGTCGAGATCGCATTCGACGTCATCGTTCGCAGCAAGCGCCATGGCTCGGGCTTTAGCCTGCGATTCCCGCGGATCCACGCGCTGCGCCGCGACAAGTCGGTCGACGAGATCGACACCGTCGCGACGGTGACGGCGCTCTACGAAGGCCTCCAGCACGGTTCGGAGTTGCTGGTGACGGCCGGCGCCCGGACCGTCCCGACCGGACGCTCCTGAGCGTCACAGCTCGACAGGCGCCGCGTATCCTGTGGCGATGTTCGACTCGCTCGGCGGCACCGTCCAGCAGGTCAGGCTGACCCTCTATACGGATTCGTTCGTCGTCCGCGGGTCGCTGACGACGCGCCAGCGCCGGGTCACGGACATGCTCAATCTCGCGGAGGACCGGTTCCTGGTCATGTCGGACGTGACCACCGACGAGTTCGGCGTGCACGGCGAGCAGAACCGAGCCGAGTTCGCGCAGGTCAACCTCGCGTCTGTCCTCTTCGCCGTCGTCAACGAGGCCGTGACGCCCGCTCCCGAGCTGCGGACGCCGAAGATCCCCGAGGAGGCATTGATCTCTATCCCGCCGTTCAAGGTCACGGGTCAGATCCACTTGATGCCCGAGCGCAGCTTGCGGGATGCCCTTTCTGAGCTGACCGGCCACTTCCTGCCGGTCACCGACGCCACCTATTGGTCGGACTCGCTGGGCGAGGCACGCACGCAGGCGGAGCTGCTCGCCGTCAACCATGAGCGTGCGCAGATCCTCGCGCCGCACCGTGTGACCGACCCGTGGGCCGGCCTCGATACCGGCTCGACGGGAGCCTCGGAGACGCCGCCGGAACCGACCGGCTGGTGATCGTGCCGCGGCGCCTGCCGCTAGCGGTCGACCGGCAGATCCAGCCGGTTCCCCCATTCGGCCCAGCCGCCGTCATACACCGCGACATCGTCGTGCCCCAGGAGACTCAGGACGAACGCGAGCTTCGCGGCCGCGACGCCGGACCCGTCGTAGGCCACCATCCGCGCGCCACGACTGACGTTCGCCGCGTGGAGCCGGTCGCGGAGGTCGCCACCCTCCCGTAACCGCTGGCTGCCGGCCGTATGCATCGACCCTACCGGCACGTTGACGGCGCCCGGGATGTGGCCGAGACGTCGGGTGTTCCCCTCGTAGCCGCGGTACTCCGCCGGGGCACGCGCGTCGAGCAATGTGACGCCGGGCGCACCGAGGAGGCCGCGGACCTCGGAGGTCGTCAGGTGGAATCGGTTCGGGCCCCGTGGCACGAACGGGGCGAGTGGCTCGGGCGGCGGATCGCCGGCGCCGCGTTCGACGGGCCGACCCTCGGTCTCCCAGGCTGGGAAGCCACCGTCGAGGACGCGGACGTGTTCAGCGCCGTACGCGCGGAACGTCCACCAGACACGCGATGCGTAGAGCCCCTGCGTGTCGTCGTAGATGACGATCGTCGTCTCGTCGCCGATCCCGGCCCGCGCAGCGGTCGCAGCCACGCGACCCGGTGACGCGACGCGGATCGCGTCTCCGGTCTGATCCATGTCCACGAGATCGGCTCGCCAATCGACGGAGACCGCACCAGGGATATGACCGGCGCGATGGACGTCGACGCCGGTCCCGTCCGGCCGCCAGCGGGCATCGAGGATGCGGACGCCGGGGCGACCCACGTTCTCGGCGAGCCACTCGGTCGTGGCCAGGATCTCAGGTCGGGCCAGGCCGGACATCGTCGGTATGATACGGGCCGTGTCCGCCCCCTCATCCCCCGACGCGGACCGACTCGCCTCCGTCCGAGCGGCGCTCCCCGCGCTCGAGGCTGGGATCTATCTGAACACCGGGTCGGTCGGGCCGCTGCCCGCAGAAACGGCAGCAGCGATGGCGGAGCTGACCGAGTACGAGGTCCGGACGGGTCGCGCCCACGTCGACTACTACCTCGAAACCGTCCAGCGGATGGCCGAGGCGCGCGCGGCGACCGCCGCCGTCCTCACCGCGGATGTCGGCGACATCGCACTCACGCACTCCACGACCGACGGCATGAACGTGGGGATCTGGGGCATCGAGTGGCGGCCCGGTGATCGCGCGGTCACGACGAGCCTCGAGCACCCGGGCGGCATCGGCGCCCTCTACAACCTGCGCGCCCGCCGCGGGATCGACCTTGCATTCGTCGACGTCGGTCCGTCGCGCTCGGAAGCCGAGATCCTCGAGGCGTTCGACGAGGCGATCGACGAGCGCACGCGCGCCGTCGTCATCTCGCACGTGCTGTGGGCATCCGGCGCGGTACTGCCGCTCGACCGGATCGCGGCAATGGCCCACGCGCGCGACGCGCTGCTCATCGTCGATGGAGCACAGGCTGCGGGCGCGATCCCCGTCGACATCGCCGCGACCGGCGCGGACGTGTACGCCGTCGCCGCCCAGAAATGGCTGCTTGGTCCTGAGGGGATGGGGGCGGTCGCGGTCGCGCCGCATGCCCGAGAGCGGCTGACGCCCGCGTACGGTGGCTGGTACACGTTCGAGTCGGTCGACTCGTCCGGCCTCGCTGTGTGGTGGCCGGACGCGCGCCGCTACGAGTCATCGAACTTCCACCGTCCGTCGATCGTCGGCATGGCTCGTTCGATCGGGTGGTTGAGCATGTTCGTCGGTCTGGAGTGGATCCACGCTCGCGGCACGGCCACAGCCCGTGCGACTGCCGAACGGCTGGCGGCGGTCGACGGCGTCGAGCTGGTCACCCCGCTCGATCGCATGGCGACGCTCATCTCGTTCCGCATCCGCGGATGGACGCCCGACGCCGCACTCGACGAGCTCAGCGCGCGCGTCTTCGCCGTGGCCCGCACGGTCTCGCTCGTCGAAGCGCTTAGGATCAGCGTCGGCTTCTTCACGTCCGAGGCGGAGTTGGACCGGTTCATCGGATGCGTGGAGCTACTCGCGCACCACACGCCCGAGACGCTCCCGCCGCGACGCACGTTGACCATCATCAGCGGTGACTGACGAGCGGCCGATCCGGCACCGGTCGTGGGCCGAGATCCGGTGGCGCCAATTCCGGAATGCCCCGCGGCCTGTCGTTCGAGCGGTCGCGGCGAGCCTGTCGGTCGCGATCGTCGGTGCGGTCGCCTACCTGGCCTACGACGTCGCGCTGGGTCGAGGCGCTGTCCTCCCCGGCGGCGATCTCAGGCTGCTGGCCCTCGCGGCGTACACGGTGCTCGTGCTTGTCATCGGCAGCGTGGTGACGTATCTCGTGGTCCCCCAGCCGACGGGATCCGGGACGATCCGTCGAAGGTCCGCGTGGAGCGCGGCCCTCGGCTTCTTCGCGGCAGTGCCGATCGCATGGCTCGTGATGGTCGTCGCCCTGCAGGTCGTCCGGCCGTGGCTCGGATGACGCATCGTTTCGGTGCGGCCTCGCCTTGTGCCCGTCAGCACCACGAAAACCAGCATCCTCGGCAGACGCTGTAGCCCTTCCGTACCATTCCCCGGTACGCTGCGGCGGAGCAATCATCCACTCGTCTTCCGGGGGGACCGGAGACGTCGCCCTCATCGCTGAGGTTATCGCGTGTCCATCGACGAGCACCACGTCGCGCTCCCGAAGCTCTACGGAGCCCCGGCCTACGCACGTCCGGCGTCGTATGCATCAACCGCCGACCGGCCGTTCGATCCAGACGACTTGCCCATCGAGGCATACCAGGACGACGACGACAAGGCGTTCGCCGCTACCCTCCCGGCCCGCGCTTGGGCGCCGGGTGGCGTGACGATCACGGCCACGGATACGGCCGCCGCTGGGCAGCCCCGGTTGAAGGGGCGACACCTCAGCCTGCGCACGATCGCCGGCCGTCTCCTCCACGAGGACTGAGTTCCGCGTCACGCGACCCCTCGCGCTCGGCGGTGTAGCATCGCCGCGGGGGAGTAGCTCAATGGTCAGAGCGGCGGGCTTATATCCCGCTGGTTCCAGGTTCGAGTCCTGGCTCCCCTACCAGCCGACGTCGCGCGGGCTCAGCGCGCTGCGTCGCGGATGTATTCGAGGACGCGCTCTCGTCGACCTTCCGTGAGGCTGCGCTGCGGCGGCAACCCTGCGATCCACGGAGCCAGCTGATCAGGAGTGAGGACGGCGCAGTCGGTCGTCCGGGGGACCGTCGGTTCCGGGCCGACGACGGCCGCATATGCCTTGACGATGAAGTCGGCGTCGTCGTGCGCGAGCCACCGACGGACCCGCTCCGCGTCTCGGGCCGCGCGCTCCAGCGGGTTTTCGATGACGATCCAGCCGCGCCGGGTCCGGAGTTGCCAGCGTCCATCGCGAACACGCGTCACGGCCGCCGGCGGAAGCTCGCGGACGACGGCCGCGCCGAACGGCCCGATGACGAGATCGGAGATCGGACGGCCGTCAGGCATCGCGATGCCAGTCGCGACGACAACCTCGTCGGGCAGCGAATCGAGGGCGCGGAGCGTCGCCGGCCGTCGCGGCATCCGGCCGCGCGCCGCGGCGAGGATCCGGACGAGCCGGTTCCCGCCGATGAAGACGAGCGCTGCCGGGGCGACCAGGGCGATCGACCAGACGATCACGCCCGTGGCGGCCTGACCGGCGTTCAAGCGACCTTCGGGGATCACCGCACGCAAGACCGGCGTCGCGATCGCCACGAACGCGATCACGATGCCGAACACGATCGAGAACGTGGCCACGACGGTCGCGCCGAGCAATGGCGCGAGCGGTGGTCGCTTGGTGAGATGGGTCGGCTGGATGACCTCCATGCGATCCATCCTCGACTCGACGCACCACCGCGTCGATGGGCGAATGGGGGATAGGGCGACGCCCGGTGGGACC
>DASSZA010000059.1:0-12624 GCA_035703005.1 Candidatus Limnocylindrales bacterium
AACGTCGTGAGGGCACTGGCACGAACGGGGAACGCGGTCCGAAAGTAGTCGCGATGCGTCCTGACGGCAGTGTCGACCTCGTCGCTCACCAAGGCGAGGACGCACGCGGCGACCCGGCGAATACGCCAACCTCGTGACCGCCCCGCCTCCCACGCCATCCGCTCATACCATCCAAACTGACGCTCCAGAGCGCCCAAGTCGTCCAGTCGGGTCTTTATCTCGATGACGAGGAGCGTGCCAGTTCGGCGGTCGAAGGCGAGAAGGTCGATCCAGCCGTGCGACCGCCCGTGGACGATCTCGACTTCCCTCGCCGTGAACCACCCTTGGCTGACAAGTCGTCGGTCGACGTACGCCGAGCATCGAGCATGGACGACGTCCTTGATTCGGCCCCCGGCGGGAAAGATCGGTGGACGAGCGATGAGGTCGCGCTCCAAACCCAAGGCCTTGGCGATCCGCTCCACCACGTCAACAGTCGGATTGGCCTCGCCCCGTTCGATCTTGGCGATGTATCGCGCTGAGCCCTACGCGACGACCCAGTTCCTCTCGGTCGACGTCCAGGGAGAGCCGAGTATCCAAACAGGCTCGGGCGAACGTCAGCCGGATCGCGGTCACAGGCGCAGTCCACCACGAGGCGCTCTATCGCGGCGTATCCGGCGCTCACCACGGCGTGGGATGACCTGGTAGTTCCGGGTGGACCCTCCAACATGAACGGCTCCTACACCCAGCCGACACGTTCTCGTTTCATGGGAAGAGCAGCTCTGTTGCGTTGTGCCCCGGGGCGGAACTGGGAGTTCCGCGGCAGGTCGCCTCGACTCCCGCTACACCTCCGCCTCGAGCGGGGTCGCCGGTTCCGGCGCTCCCTTCGGGCGCGGTGAGGTCTGCGCGACGATCACCCCGATCAGGATCAGCGCTGCGCCGGCGAGCTGGAGCGGTGCGAGGGTCTGACTGAGGAACACGAATGACAGCACCACGATGATCGGCGGCTCGATGGTGCTGACCAAGGCGCCCTTGGCCGCCCCGATCCGCCGGGCGCCGGCATAGAACGTCTGGATCGCGAGGAACGACGCGACGAAACCCACTGCCGCGAGCAACGGCCAGGCGTCCGTCGGTATGCGCGACGGGTCGAGCGGCCGACCCACCACCACTCCGGCCACCGCGTAGACGACGGCGGTCGCGGTCATCATCAGCGCTGTCGTGACCGCCGCATCGCCCGCTGATGTCGCCGCCTCAGGCGCGTCCGTCGCGAGCCGGTCGCGTCGCTCCCCCGACAGCCGCGCCGACAGGATGATCCAGACCGAGTAGATCAAGGCGGACGCCCAAACGAGCAACAAGCCCTCGATCGGCGGCGCGGACTCGACGTCGATGCCGCCCAGGGCAAGCACCGTGCCGACCACGGCGAGGCCCAAGGCGATCCATGGTCGTCGCCCCGGCAGACGGGTCGCGAACCGCAATGACAGCACGGCCACGATCACGGGATAGGTGTAGACGAGGACGCCTGCGAGCGCGGCAGGCACGGTCTCCAGCCCTGCGTAGTAGGTACCGGCATTGCCAGTGAACAAGGCACCCAGGCCCAGCGCGACCACCAACGCACGTCGCGGCATCCGTCGGACCGATGCCCGCCGGTCTGACGACATCGCCACCCAGACCCAGCCGAGGACAGCCCCGAACAGGAACCGCCACTCGACGAGCGTCAGCCAGTCGACCCCGGTGTCGTAGATCGGCCGGGCGAGCACGCTGCCGGTCGCGTAACCCGCTGCGGATACGACGACCAACGCGATCCCCGTGGCGCTCCGTCGGTCCATGGCGCGGGAGGCTAGCAGTCAGCGGGACGCCTTGTTGGCCATGCCCGGCGGGGCCCGTTTCGAGCGACGACGGACTACACTTCGAGCGTGACCGACCTCACCGAGAGCGCGGTCGCTCGTCGCGTCCCGACCCTGACGGATGAGCGACTTCGCGTGCTCAGCCGACGCCAGCCTGTGACCGTCCCACCGGGCACGACGCTCGCCGATTGCGTCCGTGCGATCCAGCGCACGGGCACCGGCGATTCAGTGTTCGTGTGTGACAGCTCGGGGAGACTGCTCGGCGTGCTGACCGAGCGCGACATCTTCGGGCGCATCGTGGTCGGCCGCGTCGACCTGTCCGGACCGGTCGATTCACTGATGACGACCGAACCGCGGACGCTCGATCTCGACCAGACGATCCGGGACGCGATCGAGCTGATGCAGACGGGCCGATATCGGAACGTCCCGATCGTCGACGAGGGAGGCCGACTGGTCGGCGTCGTCCGGCAGGTCGACATCATCAAGTACCTAGCGGAATCGTTCCCGGAGGAGCTGCTCAACCTCCCGCCGCGACCGCACCAGAAGATGAGGCAGCCCGAAGGCGGATGACCACGACGAAGGAGCACGAACTCCCCGTCCAGGAACTCGAGCGAGTCACGATCAGGTTCGCCGGCGACTCCGGCGACGGTATGCAGCTCACCGGCACCCAGTTCACCCGGACCGCGGCGGTCTTCGGCAACGACATCAGCACGCTGCCCGATTTCCCCGCGGAGATCCGCGCGCCGGCAGGCTCCCTGCCCGGTGTCAGCGGATTCCAGATCAGCTTCAGCTCGACGGATATCCACACGCCGGGCGACCAGCCCGACGTCCTCGTTGCGATGAACCCGGCGGCACTCAAGACCAACATCGGTGAGCTGCCCGCCGGCGGGGCGCTGATCGTCAACAGCGATGCGTTCACGCAGGCCAACCTGAACAAGGCGGCCTACGCGTCGAATCCGCTGACCGACGGGTCGCTAAAGGCCTACACGGTGTTCGAGATCCCGATCTCGACGCTGAACGAGCGGTCGCTCGATGGCCTCGACATGACGACCAAGCAGAAGGACCTCACCAAGAACTTCTTCGCGCTCGGCCTGATGTTCTGGCTCTACGAGCGAAGCATGGACCCGACCCTGGCCTGGATCGACTCCAAGTTCTCCGCACGCCCGGTCATCGCCGACGCGAACAAGCGTGCGCTCAAGGCCGGCTACGCCTACGGCGAGACGACCGAGATGTTCCACACGCACTACCGGGTGCGGCCGGCGCATCTGCCACCGGGGACGTACCGGAACATCACCGGCAACGAGGCGACCGCACTCGGGTTCCTCACGGCCTCGAAGCTCGCCGGCCGGCCGCTGTTCTATGGCTCCTACCCGATCACGCCCGCGTCGGACATCCTTCACCAGCTGTCTGGCTACAAGACCTTCGGCGTCAAGACCTTCCAGGCCGAGGACGAGATCGCGGCGATCGGCGCAGCCATCGGCGCGAGCTACGGCGGCGCGCTCGGTCTGACGGCGAGCTCAGGCCCGGGCATCGCGCTCAAGAGCGAGGCGATGGGGCTCGCCGTGATGGTCGAGCTCCCGCTCGTCGTCATCGATGTCCAGCGAGCCGGCCCCTCGACGGGCATGCCGACGAAGAACGAACAGGCCGACCTGCTCCAGGTCATGTTCGGCCGCAACTCCGATTCGCCGCTGCCGATCGTCGCTCCCGCGACGCCCGGCGAATGCTTCGACTACGCCATCGAAGCGTGGCGGCTCGCGCTCAAGTACATGACCCCGGTCGTCTATCTGTCCGACGCATTCCTCGCGACGGGCTCCGAGCCGTGGCGCATCCCGTCGACCGCGGACCTGCCGTCGATCGGTGTGCCGAACGCGACCAAGGGCGACGGACCGTTCTACCCGTACCTGCGCGACCCCGAGACGCTGGCACGCCCGTGGGCGGTCCCCGGCACCGCCGGTTTGGAGCATCGCATCGGCGGCCTCGAGAAGGCGGATGTGACGGGCAACGTCAGCTACGACCCCGAGAACCACCACCGGATGCAGACCCTGCGCGCCGCGAAGGTCGCCGGGATCGCCGGCGATATCGCACCGCTCGAGGTGTTCGGGCCGGCGAGCGGTGATCTTCTCATCCTCGGCTGGGGCTCGACCTATGGCGCGATCCGGTCGGCGGTCGAGCGGCTGCAGGCGGAGGGCCACTCGGTCGCGCACGCTCATCTCCGCCACCTGAACCCGTTCCCCGCCAATACCGAGGAGGTCATCCGGAGCTATCGCAAGGTGCTCATCCCGGAGGTCAACCTCGGCCAGTTGCTGATGCTCATCCGCGCCCGCTACCTCGTCGATGCCGTCGGGTACGACAGGGTGCGCGGCAAGCCGTTCCGCATCGTCGAGATCGTCAACGAGGCGGTACAGATCCTCAAGGGACTCGAATGACCACGGACACGAACGGCGCCGCGGCGCCGCACACCAACGGCGAACAGCCCGCGCTCAGCCCCGAGAACGCCCAGGTCATCGCGCTCACCCGGAAGGACTTCGTGTCCGACCAGGAGGTCCGCTGGTGCCCTGGGTGTGGCGACTACTCGATCCTCGCGCAGACCCAGAAGGTGATGCCGGACTTCGGTTACAAGAAGGAGGACATCGTCTTCATCTCGGGCATCGGCTGCTCCGGCCGGCTGCCGTACTACATGAACACGTTCGGCTTCCACACCATCCACGGGCGCGCCCCGACGCTGGCAACCGGGCTGAAGGCCGCCCGGCCCGACCTGATGGTCTGGGTCATCACCGGCGATGCTGACGCGCTGTCGATCGGCGGCAACCACGTCATCCATTCGATGCGCCGGAACGTCGACATCAACCTGGTGATGTTCAACAACCGCATCTACGGGCTCACCAAGGGTCAGGCGTCGCCGACGTCCGAGTTCGGGAAGCGGACCAAGTCGACCCCGATGGGTACGGTCGACACGCCGATCATGCCGCTGACCATCGCGCTCGCGTCCGAAGCGTCGTTCGTCGCTCGCTCGGTCGACACCCATACCGAGCACCTGCAGAACACGCTCGAGCGCGCCGGGCGCCACAAGGGGAGCTCATTCGTCGAGGTCCTCCAGAACTGCAACATCTTCAACGACGGCGCTTGGCGAGACTTCACCGACCGAGAGGTCCGCGAAGACCGCATGCTGCTCCTGGAGGATGGCAAGCCGATGATCTTCGGCAAGGATCGCGACAAGGGCATCCGCCTGCGCGGTCTCCACCCAGAGGTCGTGACGATCGGCGAGAACGGCATCACGGAGGCCGACCTGCTCGTCCACGACGAGGCCGCCGAGGAGCCATATCTCGCCCTGATGCTGTCGCGGATGTTCTGGCCCGACTTCCCGGTTCCGGTGGGGGTCTTCCGTTCGGTCGACCGGCCGACGCACGACCAGCTGATCGACGGGCAGATCGCCTCGGCAGTCGCACGCGCCGGCGAGGGTGACCTCGACAAGGTCCTCAACGGCGGCGAGACATGGACGGTCACGTGGTCGACGCCGGCGACGACGGGATCCTCGCGGGCCAGGAAGCCGGCGACGACGGGATGCGCTGTCCGGTCTGTGGTTACGTCAACCTCGTCGGTGCGGATATCTGCGACAACTGCGGCGCGGACATCTTCGGGCACGACACGCCGATGCAGGCGCCCGCCTTCAAGGGGCAGCTCCTCGGGGAGCACCTCGATGAGCTCGGGTCCCCGCCGCCGATCACGGTCAGCCCGGACACGCCACTCGACGTCGCGGTCACCCGCATGTCCGAGGCAGAGGCCGACTGCGTCCTCGTGCTGGCGGATGATCGGCTCGTCGGGATCTTCACCGACCGCGACGCCGTCGTGAAGGCGGCAGGGAAGCGGCTCTCCTCGTTCCACGTGCGCGACTTCATGACGCCCGACCCGGTCGTGCTCCGTCACGACGATCCGATCGCCGTGGCGATCCACAAGATGGCCGTCGGCGGCTTCCGCCACATCCCGATCGTCGAGGATGGACGCCCGACCGGGGTCGTCACGGCGCGCGACATCTTCCATCACCTCGCGCAGGCCATCGACTGACCGCTAGATGGCGACGCGCATCGCGATCCTCGCCCAGGACCTGATCTGGTCCGACCGCCTCGCGCGCGCTGTCGAGGCGGCCGGCGCGATGCCCGAGCGCTCCAAGACCGCTCCCGAATTCGATGCTGCCCTCGAGTCCGCCGATTTCGCGATCATCGACATGACGGCGAGCGCGTACGACCCCCTCACGGCGATCGAGCGCGCACATTCGGCCGGTGCTCGGGTGCTGGCGGTCGGGCAACACGACGACATCGACCTTCGCAAGCGGGCGCTGGCACGCGGGGCGGAGCGGGTGTTCGCCTACCGGAAGATGTTCGAGGACGGGCCGGCAACGATCGCCGCCTGGATGGGCCGCCCGCTCTCCGGTGCTCCCGCGCGATGATCACCGAGCGACCGACGGTCCCCGCGAGCCGTTTCGCTCAGCGCCTCGACCGCGCCGTTGCCGCCACCGAGGCCGCGAACCTAGAGGCGATGTTCATCGGCGTCGGATCGGACATGCGATATCTGACCGGTTATGCCGCGATGCCCCTCGAGCGGCTGACGCTACTGGTCCTCCAGCCGGGCGCCGCCCCGTTCATCCTCGTTCCGCGGTTGGAGCTGGGCGCCGCCGAGGCCGGCATCCGGACCGAAGTCGAGATCCGGACCTGGGACGAGACGGACGACCCCTACGTGCTCGCGGTCGCCGGGATAGCTCGCGCTGGCCGGGTCGCAGTGTCGGACACGATGCTCGCCACGCATCTGTTGCGGATCCAGGCCGCGCTCGGCGAGGGGCCGGCGTATGTGCCCGCGTCGAGCGTCCTCCGGGATCTTCGGATGATCAAGGACGACGACGAGATCGCGTTGCTCCGCGCCGCCGCACACGCCGCGGATCGTGTGGTCGGCGCGATCGTCGGCGGGCCGCTGGTCGGGCGTACGGAGGCCGACGTCGCGCGTGAGGTCCGCGAGCGACTCATCGATGAGGGCCACGAGTCTGCGATGTTCGCGATCGTCGCCTCAGGTCCGAACTCCGCGTCGCCGCACCACGAGGCGTCTGAGCGCGTCATCCGGGCCGGTGAGCCGATCGTGCTCGACATCGGCGGAACGCTCGGCGGCTATGGGTCCGACATCACGCGGACGCTCTGGGTGACCGGCGGCGACGATAGCCGGCACCCCGATGGCGCGTTCACAGGACTCTTCGGGACCCTCTACGAGGCGCAGGCAGCGGGCACCCGGGCGGCTCGTCCCGGCGTCGCCTGCGAGGCGGTCGACGCGGCCGCGCGTACCGTCATCGATGCCGCCGGGCACGGACCGGCGTTCTTCCACAGGACCGGGCACGGCATCGGGCTGGAGGGGCACGAGGATCCGTACATCGTGGCGGGGAACGCGCTCCCGCTCCGTGCCGGTATGGCCTTCAGCATCGAACCCGGGATCTACTACCCTGGCCGGTACGGCGCCCGCATCGAGGACATCGTCGTGTGCGGCGAGGACGGTCCGATCGTGCTCAACGACGCGCCGCGGGAGCTCGCCATCGTCGACGGCTGACCAGCCACGTGTCGTCCAGCCGACCGGGCCGGCGAGGAGCCTGGGGTATCATCGGCCGAGGTCGTATCCGAGCGACCGACCCTACGACACTAGGATCCAATGCCCACCATCGAGCGGCGACCCACGGTCGCCGACCACGGTCGCCGGTCTTCCGGCGTACGGCGGCTACGCCCATGAGCCGTCGACATCACGGCCGTCCTCACCACGGCCGGTATCGTCACGAGGGACCGCGTCCCGACGCAGGCCCCGCGCGTCCGGCCGCGCCCACGCCGCACGCAGCCCCCGCCGATGCGTCGTCATCGGCCGCCGAGGCCGCCGCTTCGATCGAACCGGTCGCCCAGGCGGAGGCCCCAGTGACCCCGTCGAACGGGGCGCACGCGTCGGACGCGCATCACGCGAACGGTGCGCCTGGACCGCACGGCTCGAATGGCGCGCCAGCCGGGTACACGAACGGGAACGGCCATGCTCCGAACGGCAACGGCCACGCCGCCCCGACTGGTCACACGAACGGGAATGGACAGGTCGCCCAGAACGGTGGCAACTCGGCGGGCTGCACCGCCCCACAGCTCCGGCGCTTCATCAAGAGCCGCCCCTACGTCCCGATGCATGAGCTCCGGCGCCGTTTCGCGATCGATGGCGACGACGACGACGTGACGCCGGTCGATCTCGAGGGATCGAAGGTGTACGTCGGGCTGCCGCCAAGGGAGGGGTCGCTCCTTGGCGAGTTGTTGCGCGGGGGTGAGATCGGCTACGAGCTCTCGTTCGATCCACTCGCGCCGATCGTCGTCGGCGTCTACCCGATGCGCCCGGTGCCGCGGAGCTAAGCCGGCACTCCCTGACCGGCCGCGGCGATCCCGGTCGCCGCGAACGCGCGGGCCCGCCGCGCCGAGACGACGTTCCCCTTGGCCTCGAATAGCTCGCAGGCCTCCCTCGCGGATCGCATCGCGTCCTCGGTTCGGCCGGCGGCGGCATTCGCCTCGGCGAGGAAGAGGAGTGCGTTGCCCTGGCCCTCGAGGTCGTCCGACGCCCGGGTCTCCACCACGCCGGTACCGGCGAGCTCGATGCCCTCGTCGTGCGCCCCGTCCCGTGCGAGCAACTTCCCGCGAATGCCTCGCCACAGGTATTGCGAGTACACGTCCGAGGGCGCGGCGACCTCCTCGCAGAACTTGGCGAAGCCGGCCGCGACGTCGAAGCGCTCCTGGCGGTAGAGCGCCTCGGCAAGCAGCCCGGCGATCGTCGAGATGTAGTTTCGTTCGCCCATGGCGTCGAGCGCGTCGTAGTCCTTGCGTAGCTCGGCTTCCGCGGCGACAGGATCTCCCGCCAGAAGCTCGACGGGCCCCGAGTCGATCGAGATCAGGGACGCGTCGAAGCGCAGCCCGAGCTCTTCGAGGATCGCACGTCCTCGTCGATAGTCATCGCGACCGCGTTCGAAGTCGCCGGCCATCGCGCGAAGGTGGGCGAGCGCGGCAAGCGTCGTGGCCTGGGACCGTCGATCGCCCTCGGCGATCACGAGGAGCTCCTCGCATCGTTCGATCGCTACCGGGACGGGCATCGGGCCATAGAAGGCGACCATCGCCGATGACGCATGCAGGCGCATCTCGAGGGTCCGGTCGCCGGCTTGGCGGGCGTACTCCACGGCCTTCTCATTGGCATCGCCGGCAGCTTGGTACCGACCTGAGACCCCGTTCGCAAGCTCGAGCAGACGCCATGCGCGGGCAAGAGCATTCGGATCGTTCATCGCACTGAGGCGGTCGACTGCCGCGAGGGTCTGTTGCGTGACGTCGTCGATCGACGTCGACGCCTCAGAACGGAGGTGCAGTTGAAGGCGGACCAAGTCTGCAGTGGTCGCGATCGACGCAGCGCCGACCTCAGCTGCGGTGCTCGATGCAGCTGCGAGCAACTCCTCTGCCGTCGGGAATTCGCCGATCTCCATCCGTGCTTCTCCGGCGGACAACAGGAGTCCCGGACGCTGAGCATCACGCTCGTCAAGCACGCGCGCCGCGCGCTCCAACAGCGTGGCAGCCGCCGGGAAGTCGCCGCGAGCCATCGCCCGACGGCCGGCAGACGACAGGCGGGTCGAGGCCCGGACGCCCAGATCGACCGCTTCATCGTCAAGCGGTCCGAGTTCGCTCCGGTATCGGTACGCCTGCTCCAGGTGATAACCGAGGATCTCCTCGAACTCGGTCTCGCGGCCTCGCCGCCGGTTCACCTCGTCCGCCCACTCGACGAACCGCTGATGCAACGAGACGCGCTCTCGTTTGAGCAGGCTCCCGTACGCCGTGTCTCGGATCAGCTGATGACCGAAGCGATAGGCGTCGTCGTCGTCTTGGCGATCCGGGCGGACGAACTGCTTGTGCGCGAGCGTGACGAGGTGGATCGGGACCATCGGGCGCTGCGCTTCATCGACGAGATGCTGGACGGCATCCTCGGCGAACACCAAGCCCACGACGGATGCGGGCTCGACCACGTCCCGCTCATCGGTCTCGAGCGCATCGAGACGGGCGGCGAGGAGCGCGTGGATGCCGGGTGGGACGACGAGTTCCGCCGTCGGATCAGCGAGCACCCAAGTATCTCGGTCACGGTGCAGGGTGCCGTTGTCGATGAGCATCGAGACCATCTGCTCGACGAAGAGGGGATTGCCTTCAGCTGCCCCGACGATCCGCGCGACGATCTCCTCGTCGAGGCCGACCCGCCCGAGCAGTTCGTCGATCATCTTGCCCGTGTCGCCCGCCGACAGCGGCTGCAGCATGATCAGCGCTTCGCGGTGCCCCTCGGACCATTCAGGGTGTCGGTCCAGCAGCTCGTGACGCGCCGAGCACAGGATCAGGATCGGCACCGCGGTGACGGTCTCGACGAGGTGATCGAGAAGGTCGAGCAAGGTCGTTTCCGCAGCGTGGATGTCGTCGACGATCATCACGAGCGGCTGTTCGCGCGCGAGTGCCTCCAGTAGCTTTCGGGCGCCCCAGAAGAGCTCTGCGACAGGGAACTGCCCACGAGCCAGGCCCATCGCCGCTGCGACGCGGTCGACGACGGCGGCGCGATCCTTCTCGTCGATGCCGAGCTCGCCGACGAGAAGGCTGATCTTGGCGATCGCCGCCTCGACCGTGTCGTCCGCAGCGATCTCCGCGACGCCCCGCACGATCTCCGCGATCGGCCAGAATGTGATGCCGTCGCCATAGGGGAGACAGCGGCCGCGGACGACATGTGCATCGCGGGAGACGGAGACGGCGAACTCGCGGACCAGCCGCGATTTGCCGACCCCGGCATCGCCGACCACGGTCAGCGACGCTGCGCCAGCGTGTTCGACAAGCCGCTCCAACGTCGAAGTCATGCGGCCCATCTCTTCTTCGCGGCCGACGAAGGGAGCGCTGTCTGTCGTCCGGGGGGCTGCAACCTCGCGCACGCTGACAAGGCGATAGGCGGGAACTGGTTCGGCCTTGCCCTTCAGCGTGAGCGGTGCGATCTCCTCGACCTCGATCTCGTCGCGAGCGAGGCGGTAGGTCAAGTCGCCCAGGATGATCTCGCTCTGACCGGCCGCCTGTTCGAGGCGCGCCGCCGTGTTGACGGCATCACCCGTGACCAGGCGCTGCCCGGTCGACGCGTCGCCCGCGATCACCTCGCCGGTGTTGACGCCGATGTGGTTGTGAAGCTCCAGCTGCCATTCCTCGCGGAAGGCTCGATTGAGCTCGGGAAGTGCCGCCTGCATGTCGGCCGCGGCGCGGATGGCCCGTACGGCGTCGTCCTCGTGCCGCACCGGGAGGCCGTACACGGCCATCACGGCGTCGCCGATGAACTTCTCGACGGTGCCACCGTGACGTTCCAACGCGATGCGCATCGCATCGAAGTAGCGGGTCATGACGTCGCGCAGGGCCTCAGCCGATGGCGGATCCGAGGTCAGCGACGTCGGTTTGGGGTCGGCGAAGACCAGCGTGACCGTCTTCCGGCTCTCTCGAGCTGACAGGTGTTTGGCGCTTGTTTCGGCGCCCGGTCCGGCGCCTTGCTCGGCCTCCCTCGGGTGGACGGCGACCACGCGATACGAGGGGATCGCGACGTCCATCCCCTTCGGCGTCACCGGCGCAAGTTGTTCGACCTCGATGTGCTCCTGCACCAGCGCGTACGTCGAGTCTGCGATGAGGAGTTCGAGCGGCGGAGCGTTCTGCTCCATCGCCGACGAGATGCGCATCGTGTCGCCCGTGAGGACGTGCTGTCCGGCAAGCGCTTCGCCGACGACGACATCACCAGTCGCCACCCCGGTGCGGACGACGAGCCGGACACCCCAGGTACGTTCGAATTCTTCGTTGAGGTCGGCCAGGACCGAGAGGCTCTCTGCGGCCGCCTCGACGGCGCGGATCGCGTCGTCAGCGCGCGGCTGCGGCAGGCCAAACACGGCGACGACGGCGTCGCCGATGATCTTCTCGATCGTCCCGCCGTGCGACTCGTACACGAACCGCATCTCATCGAAGTAGCGGGTCAGCAGCTCGCGGAGGGACTCAGGATCGAGCTTCTCGCCTAATGCGGTCGATCCCTTGAGGTCGGAATTGACGACCGTCGCGAATCGGCGGATCTCGTTCTGGTGATCGAGCCCGAGTGGCGTGCCGCAGTCGACGCAGAGGCTCTCGTCCTCGACGTTGTCCGTCCCGCAGGCCAGGCAGACCGCCATCTGCAGAGTCTAACGAGCAGGTCGTCGAACCCCGTAGCGCAAAAAGTGACCGCCCCGGCGGTGCCGGGGCGGCGATCACCGAGTCTTGATCGTCTCAGCGGTAGCCGGGATCCCCGGGTGGCGTAAGGAATGTCCCCACGCGAGCAGGGCCTTGGCCGACCCAACTGACGACGCACGGAGGGACTGGGTTCTTCTTGGCGCAATCGGGGAGTAGCCCCGTGTACCAGGTAACCCCAAAGAAGTCCGTCGGATTCCCGTCGCGAACGTCGATCGCCGCATCGTGGCCGAAGCGATCCTTGAAGGACTTGGGCGACGAGTAGCACACGCGATACTTCGATGCGCCGTTATCGGGGGTCGCTTTCACGACGTTCCCCGGAATCACGATCACGTTCGTCTTGGCCGACTTGGTCGAGCCGTCGTCGTACACATACCACACGCTGTTCGGCTGTCGATCCGCTCGGTAGTTATACGGGGCGAACTCACAGTCGATATTGAGGTGTGGGACGTTAAGAGCCGCCACGAAGGTGGCCCCGTCGGCGCCGTTCTTCGGCGTAGTCGTGT
>DASSZA010000113.1:0-6273 GCA_035703005.1 Candidatus Limnocylindrales bacterium
CGTCGCGTAGTCGTAGGCGACCTGGTCGACGAGGCGGCGGTCCTCGAGGCGACGCCTGTCCGCGACCGACATCGTCTCGATCTCTTCGTTCCAGAAACGCCGCTCCGTCACGTCGACAGCTTCTCGCATCCGCGTGGCGACGCGCAGGTTCCCCCGGCACATCCGGCGGGTACGCTTCCTGGATGGTGGAGCCGGTCGTCGTCCGTCTGGCGGACATCCGGGGGACGGACACCGATATCGCTGGCGGCAAGGGCGCGAACCTGGGCGAGCTGATCGCCGCGGGGTTCGCGGTGCCCGACGGGTTCGTGCTGACGACCGCCGCATATCAGGCGGCCGCCCGAGCGGCGAAGGTCGATCCGTCCAAGCCCGACGACGCGGCCGAACGACTCCGATCGACGGCGGTCCCCCGGCGCATCGCCGACGCCGCGCTGAAGGCGTATGACGCGCTGGGAGGTGGCGCGGTCGCGGTCCGCTCGTCGGCGACCGCCGAAGACCTGCCCGGCGCGAGCTTCGCAGGCCAGCAGGACACGTACCTTGGGATCGAGGGTCGCGATGCGCTGCTCGATGCCATCCGTCGCTGTTGGGCGTCGCTGTGGAATGAACGAGCCGTCGCGTATCGGGCGGCGAACGGGATCGACGACGGTTCGGTCGCGCTCGCCGTCGTCGTGCAGCGCATGGTCGATGCTCGAGCCGCCGGCGTGCTGTTCACCGCCGACCCGATCACCGGCCGTCGCCACACCGCCGTCATCGACGCCATCCCCGGTCTGGGCGAAGCGCTTGTCTCGGGCGCGGTCGTGCCGGATCACTTCGTGGCCGATCCCGAGACCGGCCGTATCGCGGATGGGACATCCCGTGGCGCGGAGCCCGTCCTGACCGATCGACTGATCCGCGAGCTCGCGAGCGTCGGCGAACGGATCGAGGATGCGCTGGGCGGTCCGCAGGACATCGAATTCGCCATCGATCGCGATGACCGGGTGGCGATCGTCCAGTCGCGACCGATCACGACGCTCTATCCCCTCCCTGCCGGCGGCGCTCCCCCCGACGGCGTCCTGTTCTCGATCAGCGTGGCCCAGGGTTACTTCGATCCGATCACACCGATGGGAATGGAGGCATTCCTGGCGATCGGTCGTCGCGTCGGGATCACGTTCACCGACCCGGCCGACGCCGCGAACGCACCGAACCCGGTGATCGTCGCGGGCCAACGTCCCTTCGTCGATGTGCAGGCGGTACTTCGCGACCCCGTCGGCCGCGAACTCCTTGCGCGACTTGCATCGGCGGGAGAGGCGCGCAGTTCCGTCGTCTTCAAGAAGCTTGCCGCGGACCCTCGATACCGAGGCGGCCGGCGCTCTCCGTTGGGGACGGCCCGCCGCATCCTCCCGCTCCTCCTGCGGTCGCAGATCCCGATCAGCATCCTGCGCCTGCTGCAGTCGCCCGCCAAGGCGCGCGCCCGGATCCTGCGCCGTGTCGATGCGAGGACGCGCCTCGACGTGCGGCCCGGCATGACGGCGGCGGAGCGGCTCCACCTCGTCGAGACCGTCATGGATGACGTACTGCCGTTCATGTTCCCGCGCCTGATCGGGCTGGTCGCTGCGGGGATGCTCTCGTACATCGCGGCCGGGAGGCTGCTCGGAGACCGCGCGACGCCCGACGAGCTGCTGACGCTGACCCGGGGACTGCCGCACAACCCGACGACAGAGATGGACCTGGCGTTATGGGCACTCGCCCGCGAGATCCGCGACGACCCGGAGGCCGCGGCGCTGATGCGGAGCCGCTCCCAGGGCGAGATCGCCGAGGCGTTCCAGGCGGGCACGGCACCGGCCGTCATCCAGGTCGGTCTGACCTCGTTCCTGCAGCGATACGGCTTCCGGTCGGTGGGAGAGATCGACCTCGGCGTCCCGCGCTGGTCGGAGGATCCGACGCACCTGATCGGGGCTATCTCGAACTATCTGCAGCTGACCGACGATGCGCTGGCGCCCCACGCCCAATTCGAGCGCGGTGCGAGGGAAGCGGACGCGATGAGAGCCACGTTGCTGGCTCGCGTCAGCGGTCCGCGGCGCCGCCTCCTTCGATTCTTCCTGAGCAGGGCTCGGGCCTTGATGGGCTCCCGTGAGATGCCCAAGTACATGCTCATCGGGCGGGTGTTCACCCCGGTTCGGGAGGTCCTGCGCCCGGTTGGGGAGGAGCTCGTGTCAGCCGGTCGCCTCGAACGACCCGATGACATCTACTTCCTGACGCTGGCCCAGGCACGGGCGGCGGTCGGCGGGGCGGACTTGCGGGAGACGGTCGCCGCCAACCGCGCGACTTACGACCGAGAGCGGACGCGTCGGCGCATCCCGCGCGTCCTCCTGGCGGACGGCACCGACGCCGAGGTGGCGCTCGTCGAGACAGCCGAGGGCGATCTGCGCGGGTCGCCAGCGTCGCCCGGAACGGTGACCGGCACGGCGCGCGTGATCCACTCGCCGCGAGGCGCCCATCTCGAACCGGGCGAGATCCTCGTCGCGCCATCGACCGACCCGGGCTGGACGCCACTGTTCCTGACCGCCGGCGGACTCGTGATGGAGATGGGCGGGATGATGTCGCACGGCGCGGTCGTCGCACGGGAGTACGGCATCCCCGCGGTCGTCGGCGTCCCGGATGCGACGAGCCGTATCGCTACCGGCGACACGATCACGGTCGACGGCTCGGCCGGCGTCGTGGTCGCGGCCTCCGCTACGAAGACCTAGGACCGACGGACGGACTACGGGCGGGGAGGTTCAGATCCCCCCGAAATCGCCGCCGCCGAAGTCGCCTCCGCCGAAGTCGCCACCTCCCAAGTCACCCGGATCACCAGCGTCGCCGCCGTATTCGCCGCCGCCGTAGTCGGCCGTGTCGCCGTCGCCTGTTCCGTCTGCCGACGGGTCGCTCGGATCCGAGGCGCCGTCGGATGGACCGTATGTCGGGTCATGGTCGAAGAACGACTGGGCGATCGCCGTGCCGACGAAGCTCGCGGCCAACGTCGCCAGGAACCAACTGCCGAGGCCCGGCGCCGCGCCTGCGCCGCCCCACGCGCGCTCGATCGTTCCCGGCTGGCGGACCTCCGCCCGAGTCGCCGCCCGAGCGAGCGACGCGGGATCGTCGCCCCGGATCTCGTTCGGCGGGACGACTTGGGCGAGCGCCTGGAGCGCCTGCCGACGCTGATCTGGCGTCAACCGCGCAAAGGCCTCCTCGTGCGCGCGCTCGATATCCTCGGGTGGAGCCGTCCTGAGCATGTATCGATAGCGTTCGACCGCCTGCTGGTCGGTCAGCTCCCGCTCCTGAACGGAATGACGCGGCCCGTCGCTTCGTCGGCCGAAGAGGTTCATGGTCCGATCCTCCTTGGTCGGGTCGTCGCCCGACCGGACCAGTGTCGCTCGTACGGCGGTGTCGGGGGTTATCGGGCGTTACGCCGATCGCTCGGCGGACCACGAGATTGAACAGTTCTTCGCGAATGCACGCCCTACCTTGTAGCGCGGCCTCGAGCGTCACCTATCCGGACCCGCGCCGCGCCCGAGATGAGGAGGGCGGCATGCACCGACCCGAGCGTCCAGCGAGAGCCCGGATGAGGCTGGCTCTCGTGTCCGTCACCGCCGGGCTCGTGCTTGCGAGCGCGATCCCGTTCGCATCGGCATCGGCGGCCGAACCACCCGCGTCGATGCTCCTGCAGTGGAACGCGAACGCGGTCTCGGCGATCTTCAGCTTGCCGACCGCGACGCCCGCGGGTGCTGGTCAGACGCCGCCGGTCGGCTCGATCCACCTGGCGATGGTCGAGACGGCTGTCTACGACGCCGTGAACGCGATCGACCGAGGTCATAAGCCGTATCTGCGGAACCTGCCGCGAGCGCCCCGGACCGCATCGAAGGCCGCCGCCGTTGCGACCGCGGCGCACCACGTCCTCGTCGGGCTGGTCCCGGCGCTGGCCGACAACGTGAAGGCGAACCTCGACGCGGCCTACACGGCCTCGCTCGCGACGATCTCGAACGGGAGTCGCAAGAATGCCGGGATCGCGATCGGGGCAGCGGTCGCCGCGCGGATGCTGGCAAACCGCGCGAATGACGGCCGCTTCGTGCCGTATTCGTTCACCGCGGGCACGGGCGTCGGCCAGTGGCGGCCCGAGCTCCCGATGTTCGTCAGCGACCCCTTCGCGTGGGTGAGCAACGTCAAGCCGTTCGCGATCGGGCGCGCGTCGCGCTTCCGCACGGCCGGTCCGCTCGACATCCACAGCGCCGCGTACGCGCGCGAGTTCAACGAGGTCAAGGCAGTCGGCTCGTCAACGAGCACGACGCGGACGGCCACTCAGACCGCGCTCGCGATGTTCTATACGGCCAACCCGATCACGATGCTCAACAAGTCACTGCGCGACATCGTCACCCGCAAGGGTCTGTCGATCACCCGCGCGGCGCGGTTGTTCGCGATGACCAGCGTCTCCGGCGCCGATGCGCTCATCGGCTGCTGGGATGACAAGGATCACTACAGCTTCTGGCGCCCGATCACGGCGATCCGGAACGCCGATCTGGATGGGAATGCGGCTACGGCCAAGCAGGCCGACTGGCTGCCGTTGCTGCCGACCCCGCCATATCCTGATCACCCGTCCGGCTACAACTGCTTCACCGGTGCTGCCACCCAGGCCGCGCGCGAATTCTTCGGGACGAACGACGTCCGCATCACGCTGACGAATCCCGTCACGATGACGAGCCGCACGTACAGCCGGCTCAGCAGCATCGTCACCGACACGATAAACGCTCGCATCTACCTTGGGATCCACTTCCGGACCCCGGACGTGCAGGGGGCCAAGCTGGGTCGCCAGACCGCTGCCTACGTGGCCGACCACCTGTTCCAACGGGTCGACTGACGCCGTCGGCGATCGACTGACGGGCGCCGCGTGAGCGGCGCCCGTCTTCTTTGCCCAGAACCGTGAGTCGGCCGGCCCTACTCGTTGGCTTCGCAGCCGAGCCCATCCTCCTCGGGGTCGAGCATGTAGTCGTCCGGTCCCTTGACGGTCACCGGTGCCTTGCCCATCGCTCTGACCTGCGCGCAATCGAGATCCTGGACGATCGGCAGACATGGGTCGTACGAGGGATGGCAGTTCGCGGAGCCGCTCGGCCCGACCACACCCTGTGGACTCGCCCCCGCTCCGGCAGCGCCTGAGGCGCCAGGAGCAACGGGAAGCTCCGGCGAGATGCTCTTGCCGATCCCCCAGATCCCGACCCCGTCGGCCTGCGCCTGCTTCTGCGCAGCCTGTAGCTCGCGAACGTATCGAACGTCGGGCGGGAAGGTCGAGATCTGAGCGTAGCCAAGCCGCACGAGCTCGACGTTCACCAGCACGTAGCTCCCGCCGTCGTCGATGAGCCAGACGTCGCGGAGCAGACGCCCGAACCGATCGGTGTCGGAGACCTCACGCTCGAGGTAGACGTCCTTGCCGGCGACGATCCCCGAATTCGCCGCCGTCGCTGCATCCGCCATGCGCTTGATGGCTGGGTCGGTCGCGTCGGGCTCCGGCGCATCCATCCCGATGTAGCGAACCCTGTATTCCTTCCCGTCGATCTCGACCTTGATCGTGTCGCCGTCGGTCACGCTGGTGACGGTCGCGAACTGCGTCGTTGCCGATGGCTGGAACGCGGGCTGCGTGGCGATGCTCGGCGCGACGGCGTCACTAGCACCTGGCGACTCGCCGATGAGCGGCGACGCATCGATACCGCTCGCCGGCGACGGCGGATGGGATGCGCTCGAGTTGGAGCGCGCCATGTTCGAGAGGGCGCTGAAGCCGAGTAGCGCCGCCATGAGGATGATCGCGATCCGCGTGAGCGTGAGCTCGGGGCCGCGCGTGAGGATGCGTCGGCGGCTGACGCGTTCGGTCGGTGTCGGTGCGGCGACGGGCTGGACGGTGGCGGCCGTCCTCGTCGCTGCGACATGCGCGCCGGGGACGCTCGCCGTTGCGGCGGCTGGCTGGGGCGTCGGGATCTGCGGCGACGTGCGGCGCTCGAGCTCCTCGGCGGGAAGGGCGCCCGGCGGCGGCCAGGCGACTGGAGTCGAGGGCGCGGCGGCCGCGGGTGGCGCGACCGGGGCCGGGGCGGCGGCCGGAGCCTGTGGCGCGACCGGAGCCTGTGGCGCGACGGGCGCCGCCGCGCGCGCTGCCGTGCGTTGGACCGCCGGCGACTGGGCGGTTGCGGATGGCACGGATGGTGCCGCGGTGGGAGGCGCCGCCGGAGCTGATAGCCGCGCAGCGGCAGCGACGGCCGCAGACGGCACCACCTTGGC
>DASSZA010000225.1:0-14952 GCA_035703005.1 Candidatus Limnocylindrales bacterium
CCGACCCTCGTCATCGCGATCTCAGCGAGCCTCGTCGAGGCGGCGGGTGACGGTCTCGACGATCCGCTGGACCGATGGGATCGCCATGTCCTCGAGTGCCGCAGCCGACGGCAGTGGGATGTGCGGTGTCGTGATACGGACCAGCGGCGCATCGAGACTGTAGAAGCCTTCGTCCGCGACGAGCGACACGATCTCCGCCCCCCAGCCGCCTACCCGGGGGTTTTCTTCGATCGTGAAGAGGCGGCTCGTCTTGGTGACGGAGGCGAGGATCGTCTGGGCATCGAGGGGGATGAGCGAACGCAGGTCGATGACCTCGGCGTCGATGCCGTGGTCTGTCGCCAGCCGATCGGCGGCGGCCAGAGCTCGCGGCACCATGGCCGCGAGCGCGACCAGCGTCACGTCCGAACCGTCGCGCAGGACGGCGGCCTTGCCGAGTGGCACGACATGCTCACCCTCCGGGACGTCCCCCTTCTCAGCGAACAGGGCCTTGTGCTCGCAGACGATGACGGGATCGTCGTCGCGGATGGCCGCGGCCATGAGCCCCTTCATGTCGGCTGGGTTCGCGGGGGCGACCACCTTGAGCCCGGGGATCGCCATCGCCCAGTTCTCGATCGATTGGCTGTGCTGCGCCCCGAAGCGGAGTCCGGCGCCGTTCGCGGTGCGCAGCACGAGCGGGAGCGCGACCTGGCCGTCAGTCATGTACCGGGTCTTGGCGATCTGGTTCGCCACCATGTCCCAGCTCACGGCGAAGAAGTCGCTGAACATCAACTCGGCGATCGGCCGCAGACCGGTCATAGCGGCACCCATCGCGGCGCCGACGATCGCCTGCTCGCTGATCGGCGTGTCGCGGATCCGCTCCGGGCCGAACCGGTCAAGCAGTCCTTCGGTCAGCTTGAAGACGCCACCGGCCGCGCCGATGTCCTCCCCCAGCATCACGACGGTCGAGTCGCGCTCCATCTCCTGGGCGATCCCCGCCGCGATGGCGCCTCGATACGTCAGTTCCGCCATCGCGAGCTCCCGTCGGCCCAGACCTGGGTCTCGAGAACGTCGGCCGTCGGCTCCGGCGCGCCCCGAGCTTCTTGCTCCGCAGCGGCGACGTTGGCGCGGGCCGCCTCGTCGATCGCATCGAGGTCGGCCGCTGGCACGCCGGCGGCTTCAAGCCGCGCGCGGTACGCCGGGATCGGGTCGCGTGCCTTCCAGGCGGCGACCTCATCGTCGGGCCGGTACTTGCCGGGATCAGCGCGCGAGTGGCCCCCATGCCGGTACGTGACGGCCTCGATCAGCGACGGCCCGTCTCCGGCGCGCGCCCGGGCGAGCGCGTCCGTGGCGGCGGCATGGACCGCCTCGACGTCGTTGCCGTCGACGACGATCGGCTCGAGTCCGTACGCGCTCGCACGATCCGCTGCCGGGCGCGGGACCGCGGTCACCGCACCGATCGGCGTGTACTCCATGTACTGGTTGTTCTCGCAGACGAACACGACCGGTGCCTTCCAGACAGCGGCCATGTTCAGCGCCTCGTGGAACGCGCCGATGTTCGTGGTCCCGTCACCGAAGAAGCAGACCGCAACTTGGCCCGACTCTCGGTACTGCGCCGACCAGGCTGCCCCGAGGGCGATCGGAAGGTGCGCCCCCACGATCGCGTACGAGCCGAGAACGCCGTGCTCGACGCTCGTGAGGTGCATCGACCCGCCCTTGCCGCCGAGGAGCCCGGTCGCCCTGCCGAACAACTCGGCGAGGATCGGCGCCAGCGGGACGCCCCGCGCGATGTTGTGGTTGTGCCCCCGGTACGTGCACAAGGTGTAGTCGTCGGCGCGCATCGCGACCCCGAAACCGGCAGCGACCGCCTCCTGGCCGACCCCAAGATGGGTCGTCCCACGGACGAGCCCTTCGAAGAACAACTCCTGGGCCCGCGTCTCCAGGAGCCGGCACTCCTGCATGATCCGATACAGGGCGAGACCGGTCTCCCGGTCGAGGCTCGCGGGGGCGGCGGCGACGGTCGCCATCGATCGCAGCGTCAGTAGGCGTTCGCGACGAACAGCTCGTCGCTCGGGAATCGCGTGATCACGCGCGGTCCGTCGGCGGTCACGACGACCTCTTCCTCGATCCGCGCCGCCGAGTAGCCGTCCTTGGCGGGGCAATACGTCTCGAGCGCGATGACCATGCCCTCCTTGATCTCCACGGGGTGGTCGATCGAGTTCAGCCTGCTGATGATCGGCCGCTCGTGGAGGAACAGCCCGACGCTGTGGCCGAACTGAAGCCCGAAGCACTCCATCTCGTTCGAGAAGCCGAACTCCTCGGCCTTTGGCCACACGCTCGCGACCTGGTCCGTGCCGGTCCCCGGTCGCATCAACTCGATCGATGCGTCGATCCACTCCCGCGCCCGCTTGTACGCATCGCGTTGCGCGTCCGTCGCCGTGCCGACCGTGAACGTTCGGTAGTAGCACGTCTTGTAGCCGACGAACGTGTGGATGATGTCGAAGAAGGCCTGGTCGCCGGGCCGGATGAGGCGATCGCTGAAGACGTGCGGATGAGGACTGCAGCGTTCGCCCGACACCGCATTGATGTTGTCGACGTGCTCCGAGCCCATCTCGAACAGCCGATGCGTGACGTCGGCGACGAGTTCGTTCTCGCGGACGCCCGGCTTCAGGTGCTCCGCGATGTACTGGTACGCGCCATCGACCATGGCGCACGCCGTGTTCAGGAGGATGATCTCGTCGATCGACTTGACCTCCCGCGCATCGAGCATCACCTGCTGGGCGTCGCGCACCATCAGGCCTTCCGCCTCGAGAGCGGCGACCATCGGCGGCTCGATGACATCGACGCCGATCGGCATGTCGGCCGCACCTTCCGCCCGCAGGATCCCGGCGATCTCGCGCGCCGCCTGGCGGAATAGCCCGGCGTCAGGCGCCACGGCACCCCGCAGGCCGATCATCCCGGCATGGATGTTCTCGGTCCGCAGCCACGGGCAGTTCAGCCGGTGGTGCTTCGCGGCCGAACCGAAATCCCAGATGTGCGGGTCGCCCCCGCGCGACAGCAGTGCGTAGCGCGTCATCTTGTCGCGCGCCCATTCGCCGATGTGTGTGCTCGTGACGTAGCGGATGTTGTTGAAATCGAAGAGGAGCATCGCGCCAAGGTCAGAGGCAGCGAGTGCCTGGCGGGCTCGACCGAGGCGATACGTCCGGAGACGGTCGACGTCCCAGCGCTCCTCCCAGTCGACGTTCATCGACCCGGGCGAGGGGATCGGACGGCCCTGAGCGACGATCGGCTGGACGGTCGGAGCGGGGATCTCGACGGTCGTCACGGAACACCTTCCTCCAGTCGTCGGCGCGCGGGCTCCTCGTCGCGCTGCCTTGACACGGCCTTCAGTGTCGCTCTACGTTGTTCAACATCGTTGCACAGCGGGCGTCGGGACGTCCAGCCCCAGCGGAGGGACCGGTGGAGGGTTCACCCAGCCGCAGCGGGCACCCCGGCTACTCCGCGATGGGCGACCATCTCCGAGCCGCTCGTCGGCGACGTCACCTCTCCCTCCGCGATCTCGCCGCCCGCATCGGGCTGTCACCCAGCCTGATCTCACAGGTCGAGACCGGGCGTGCCAGGCCATCGGTGAGCACGCTGTACGCGATCGCCAACGAGCTCGACGTATCGCTCGATGAGCTCCTGTTCAACGACGCGGAACGCGCCGGACGGAACGGCGAGCCGCCGCTGACGGTCGTGCCGGTCGAATCGCCAGCCTCGACGCCGCGCTCTGCCGAGGCGGAGCCGGTGCAGCGGGGCGACGACCGGAAGGCGATCCGCCTTGCGTCAGGCGTCGTGTGGGAGCGGCTGACGACCGACTCCGTCCCGGGCATCGACTTCCTCTACGTGACGTACGAGGTCGGCGGCGCATCCAGCCCTGAGAACGAGTTCCAGCGGCACGGCGGGCACGAGTGGGGGTTCGTCTTGAGCGGCCGGCTCGGGGTGACGATCGGCTTCGAGGAGCATGAGCTCGGGCCTGGCGATTCGATCTCGATCGATTCGACGGTCCCGCATCGGCTGTACAACCGGGGGACAGTGCCGGTCCACGGGATCTGGTTCGCCCTCGGTCGGCGGTCGCTGGACGTTCCCGGTCTTGGCGACGAGTGATGGGAGAGCGCGTGAAGCACGTCGTCGGGCATCTCGACTGGTCGTTCGCTGACACTCCGCCGGCGCCCTCAGCGACGGCGAGCGGCCTCGTACGACAGCGGTTCATCGGATGGCCCGAGGGCGCAGTCCACACCGACCTATCCGCGATCGTGCTCCATCCCGGCGGCTGGCTCGCGCCGCATGTCCACAGCTACGAAGAGGCGCTCTACATCCTCGAAGGCGACGCCCTGTTCCTGATCGGCGAGCGCGTCTACCGCGTCTCGAGCGGTGACTACACGTTGATGCCGACCGGGATGCGCCACGGGCTCGCGAACACAGGATCCGTGCCAGTGCGGTTCATCTCCCTGAATTCGCCGCAGAAGCAGGACCCCGGGAGCGACCGTGCTGACACCTACTTCGAACCGCCACCGGACGTCGCGGCCTGGGAGTCGGTCGCGGAGCAGCCGATCTTCGGTGACCCGACGCTGCGCTACGTTGGGCACTACGAGGGGACCGGACCGCAGCTCGAGGCGCTGGCGGTGCGCGACCCGGCACGGGGGCGTGCCCCGGCCGGGGCCGACACCGCGATCCTCGCCTACAGCGGCATCTCGGTGAAGATGCTGGTCGATCGCACGTTCGGCGCCGACCACACGACGATGTTCACGGTCGACTACGAGATCGGCGGATCCGCCCAACAGCACGACCACCCGTTCGAGGAGGCGTACGTCTTCCTCGCCGGCGAAGTCGAGGCCGAGCTGGACGGCCAGGCCTACACGTTCCGACCAGGCGACTGGGCATTCGCGCCGGTCGGGTCCGTCCATGGCTTCTACAACACCGGGACAGAACGTGTCCGCTGGCTCGAGACGCAGGCACCGCAGCCGCCGCCACGTCACTCGTATCGGTGGGTCGCGAGCTGGCAGAAGTACGCCGAGCGGCTGAACACGAGGTGACCCGCTGATGGGAGATGGAGCCGTCGTCGTCATCGGCGGGACGCGTGGGATCGGGCTCGAGCTCGTCCGCCACTACGCCGACGCGGGTCGAGAGGTCGTGCTGCACGGACGGTCCGACTCGGTCGCGGACGCCGTGGCCGATGCGGGCGCTAACACGCGCGGGCTCACGTTCGATCTCGCAGAGCCCCACTCGATCCGCCCCGCCCTGGCCGATGTGGGACCCGTCGACCGCCTGGCACTGGTGGCGATCGATCGCGATCAGAACACGATCGCCGACTACGACATCGACAAGGCGATGCACCTCGTCACGCTCAAGCTCGTCGGCTACGCGACCGTCGTGGCAGCGCTACGCGACAGGCTGTCGGAGTCGTCGTCGATCGTCCTCTTCGGCGGGATGGCGAAGGAGCGGCCGTATCCGGGATCCACCACAGTCACGACCGTCAACGGCGGCGTCGTCGGGTTGACGCGGACGCTGGTCGAGGAGTTGAAGCCGATCCGCGTCAACTCGATCCACCCGGGCGTCGTGGGCGATAGCCCCTACTGGGCGGAGAAGGCCGCCGCTCGCGAGCGCTATACCTCGGAGACGCCGATGGGTCGGTTGGCGCGGATGGACGAGATCGTCGATGCCGCCGTGTTCCTGTTGGAGAACACGGCGGTCAACGGCGTCGACTTGATCGTCGATGGGGGTTGGCACTGCCGGTAGCGGCCGGGGTTCTAGCCACGACTCTCAGTCGCGCCTCGCCCCGATCTGGAGCGCCCCGAAGTTCCAAGCGGCGTCGGAGCGGCATCGATCCCGCGGGAGAACGCCGGATCTGCCTGTCTCACCCGTCGATCGGAACGCGCCGTGCCCCGCTTTGCGGAAGAACAGTCGTTCAGCCGCTGGTTGGAACATAGGGAAGTTCCAACCGCAAAGGTCTACGCTCGCGCCGCGCCTTCCGCGCCCCAGCGCTTCAGCTCGGCGTCCATGTCAAGCGGCATGACCGCGCCCTTGTTCTCGAACTCACCCCATGCCTCGCGCGGGACGCGCCACATGATCTCGAATTCGTTCCCATCGGGATCGGCACCGTACAGCGACTTGCTCACACCGTGGTCCGACGCGCCGGTGAGCGCGCGCTCCTCCGACAGCGTGCGAGCAGCGGCCGCCAGGTCGTCGATCGTCGGGACCTCCCACGCGAGGTGGTAGAGCCCGACCGAACCACGCTGCGGTCGCGGCGCGTCCGGACCTACCGAGAAGAGGCCGAGGTCGTGATGGTTGTCGCCGGCGGCCGCCCGCATGAAGACGGCGCGGCCACCGAAGGCGCTCTCGACGACCTCGAACCCGAAGACGCGGCCGTAGAAGTCGGCTGCCTTCGTCGCATCGCGGACGTACAGGACGGCATGGTTGAGCCGGGCGACGGGGATGCTCATCCCCGTAGTGTGCACCGGCTCCCCCGTGATCTCCGTGGTCACTTCGAGCTACCAGACTCGGTCGCTTCGGAGACGACCGTGTCCGGTGCGCCGACGAGCTTCCAGCCGGACTGCCAGGCACCGCCGTTCTCTGCATTGAGCGTGATGTTGAGGAATGCCAGGCCCTCGAGCTGCCGTGCCCGCTTCAGCGGGCCGACATCGACCGGATGCAGACCGATCGACTCGACGAGCTCGAGCACCGTGGCCTTCGCCGCCTCGTCGTCCGCGGCCACGTAACCGTCGAGCTGGACGCCACCTGCGGTCGGATCGGCCTGGTTCGAGGCGAAGAGTGTGTTGAACGCCTTGACGACCGAGCTGGCCGGGAGCATCGAGGCCAGGTCTTCCGCATTCGACGACGAGGTGTCCATGTCGAGCCCCGTCTCCGACGGCGCCATGCGATTGGTCACGTCGACGACCGGCTTGCCACTCGCAGGCTCGCGGATCTCTGCGGCGACTTCAGCGATGCTCGTCGCGGGGACGGCCGTGATGACGACGTCGGCCTGATCGACCGCTGCGGCGTTCGAGGCGCCTGCGTCGGCGCCGCTTGACTCCGCGGCCTTCGTCGCATGCTTTGGATCACGTGCCGTGATGGTGACCTTGTGCCCCGCGCGGGTCAGTGCCGTTGCCAGAGCTGTGCCGACGTTGCCGGCTCCGATGATCGCGACCTTCATGTCGCTTCCTCCGTTCTGCCCGGGCGATCTGCTCGGGCCGTTCGTTGCGTCTGCAACCATATCCGATGCGTTATACTGCTGTCAATATCCTTTTGGTGAGGGCAAACTAGCATGCAGACCGAACAGCCCGATACCGAGGAGCGCAGGAGCCGCCTCGCGGTCGGATCACAGATCCGCAGATGGCGCACGTCGCGCGGTCGGACGCTCTCCCAGGTCGCGGCGAGCAGCGGCCTGAACGTCGGATACCTGTCGCAGATCGAGAACGACAAGGCGTCGCCATCGCTCGCCGTGCTCGGGCTCATCGCCGATGCGCTCGACGTGCCCCCAGCCTGGTTCCTGATGGGTGATGTCCCCGCGCCGGTCGTCGTTCGCGCCGACGAACGTCCCGCGATGGAGGCCGCGCTCGGCCGCGTGGAATACGTCGATGGACGCGGCTCGCGCGACGTGACGATCATCGAGGGCACCGCGAAGCCAGGCGGTCGCGTCGGCATGCACTCGCACCCGGGCGATGAACACCACCTCGTGCTGCGAGGCCGGTTTCGGATGACCCAGGGCGACCACACCGTCGAGCTCGGTCCCGGCGACTACCTGCGCTGGGACGGCTCAGTGCCGCACGACGCAGAGGTGATCGGCGACGAGGAGGCCGCGCTGCTGATCGTGCGCATCCGTCCACGCGACTGATCGAGGCTGCCTCCACACCCCCGCTTGCCCCGGCGGAGGTGAGCCGCGACGTACCATCGCCGGGTGACGCGACGCGCGGTGACCTACGCGACATACCTGAAGGTCCCGGAGCTGCTGTCGCTCCAGCTCGAACGCTCCAGCGGTCCCGATGGCGCCGAGCACGACGAGCTGCTGTTCATCGTCGTCCACCAGGTCTATGAGCTCTGGTTCAAGTCGCTCCGTCACGAGCTGCAGGGCGTCCAAGTCGCGCTCGAAGATGGCGACACCGACCGGGCGCTTCATCTGCTCAACCGCGTGCTGAAGATCCTCAAGACGCTGGTCGCTCAGGTCGATGTCCTCGAGACGATGACCCCGCTCCAGTTCCTATCCTTCCGCGACCGGCTCGACTCCGCGTCGGGGTTCGAGTCGGCCGGCTTTCGGGCGATCGAGGCGATGCTCGGTGCGCGAGATGCCGCGGCCGTCGCCGGACAGCCCGGCGGATCAGCAGCGCGCCGCTCGATCGAGGAGGCGCAGGCGGCCACCTCGGTGTGGGAGTCCTACCTCGGCTACCTCGTCGAGCGCGGTCATCCCGTGCCGGCGGACGTCGAGATGCCGGATCCGCGGGTGCAGGAGATCCTCGTGGCGGCCTATCGCCAGGACCCCGACGCAGCTCTCGTGGCCGAGCGGTTGGTGGACCTCGACGAGGGCGTCCAGGAGTGGCGCTACCGCCACGTCAAGATGGTCGAGCGGACGATAGGTACGAAGCGTGGTACAGGTGGCTCGAGCGGGGTCGAGTACCTGCGCGGGACGCTCTTCCGGCCGGCGTTCCCCGACCTGTGGGAGATCCGGTCCCGACTCTGACGTGCGTCGGGCGGGGCTGCCGTCAGGCCGCGGTCGCGCGCTCCTTCGATGTCGCGATCTCGGGCGCAGAGCCCTCCCACACGACCGTGGTCCGCCGGCGACGGCCGCGGCGTGGGGCTGCGACATCGGCATGGAAGATCGCGACGGCCAGCTCCGCGACTGCCTTCTCCTGTCCGGGGGCGAACGACAGACCAAGGACCTCGGACCGCCCGACCATCCGGTTACGGCGGATGTCCACCTGGAGCTCGAGCGGGCCGCTAGGAAGTTCCATCGTCAGCCACAGCTCACCGACATGGAGATCGACAGGTGCTTCGATCCGGACACCTGCTCCCGTGACGGAGAGGTCGACGAGCTCGCCCGGCAGTCCAGCGAGCCGGACGGGGACATGGACAGGTAGGCGAGTACCGGCCCGGCGATTCCCGGCGAACTTCGACGAGCGGATGCGCTGGATAGCCGCCAGCAGCAGACCGAGATTCATCGCCATGAAGATCGCGGCGCCGATCGCAGCCCACGGCACGCTGTAGGTCACGGGCGACAGCCCGAGGAGGGTCGCCGTGAACCAGACGATGCCGAGCGAGGACACGGCCGCGAGGACCGAGAGCAGGCGCGGCACCGGGACACGCTTGCCGCTGGTAGCGCTGCGGCCCTTGGGCGTGACCTTGAACTTCGATGCGCGGTTCGGTGCGAGGACCGCGAGTGTCGCCGGTAGCACGGCCGGCATGCGGATGAACTCGAACAGGATCGACAGGATCGGCGGGTACTGCCCACGCGAGAGCGCCCGCATCGCGATGGACTGGATCGCGAGCGTGGCCAGGAAGACCGGTACGAAGACCTCACCCGGCGCGTCGATCGGCACGGCTCCCGTGGCGACGACCGCGAGCGGGATCAGGATGTAGGTCAGCGTCCGCCAGCTGTCGAACCAGCCGAACAGCGTCGTGGCGAAGGCAAGCCGCTGGCCGATCGTCAGGCCCGACGACGTCAGCGGGTTCTCACGCCGCAGCACCTGCATCGCACCGATGGCCCAGCGGTTGCGCTGGAGCAGGTAGCCCGACGCGTCGTCCGGCGCCAGTCCGCGGGCGAGGACCTCGTTGTGATACGCGCCGGTCCAGCCCTTGCGGTACATCCGGATCGTGGTGTGGATGTCCTCGGTCACGCTGTCCGTGCTGACACCGCCGACCGACCGGATCGCCTCGACCCGGATCATCGCGCACGTGCCGCACCAGAATGGGGCGCTCCAGCGGTTCTTGGCGGGCGCGATGACGCGGTAGAAGACGGCCTCCTCGTTGAACACCCGGCCGTTTCGCTGGCGCTGGTGCTCGAACGATTCGAGGTTGTAGAAGTCCTGCGGCGACTGGACGAAGGCGAGCTTCGGGTCGTCGAAGTACGGCAGGAGCGCAGTCAGGAAGCGGGCGGTCGGCACGTGGTCCGCGTCGAGGACGCCGATGATGTCGGCGTCGATCTGCGAGAGCGCGTGATTGAGGTTGCCGGCCTTGGCATGCTCGTTGGTCGGCCGCGTCAGGTAGCGAGCACCGAGCGTCTCCGCCAGTTCGCGGATGTCATCGCGGTGCCCGTCATCGAGCACCCACGTCTCGTGCTTCGGCTTGAGGGCGACGGCGGCTGAGATCGTCGGCAGCAGCACGTCGGGTGGCTCGTTGTAGGTCGGGATGAGCACGGCCACGCGCTGACGTCGACGGGCGGACGAGGCGGCCGGCGGGCCGACCGCATCCACGTCCCACAGCCCGATCGCGTAGAGCACCAGCCCGATGGCGTTGTGCACCTCGGCGACGAACAGCGGGATCGCCACCCACCACCAGTCGAGGGCGATCGTGCTCGTCAGGCGCCAGACGAGGTATGCGGCGGTGACGGCGATCGCGAACAGCGCGGTCGCGCGGATGAAGGTCTTGCGGCCAGGCGATTCAGGCGGCGGTAGCGACCCGTCACGAAAGACCGTCGCACCCAGCCCGACCTCGCCCCCGGGGCCCGTGGCGTGCATGACCGGACCCTATGGATGCAGACCCCACTGCAGCCATCACGCCGGGGGGCCAGTCCGGTCCAGCCGAAAGTCCTGTCGACCCCCTCGCTCGAGAGGTCGTCGGTCAGTCGCGCAGGCGTCAGCCCCGCGGAACGGACGCTACGCGTGGATCGCTGTAGCCGTGACTGGCGATCTCGCGCGCGCGGTCGCGGTAGGCCTCCGTCGCCGGTGGCGTCGCCGCCCGGAAGCCGTCGACCATCCGGTTGTACATCGAGAACGCGGCGGCGATGAGCACGGCGAGCTGGACATCGGCGTCGGTCGCACCGGCGTCGTGAGCGGCAGCGACATCGTCGTCGGTGAGAGCGAGCGCGTCCCGGCGGACGGTCCGAGCGATGTGCAGGAGCGCTGACATCTTCGGATCGAGCCCGTCTGAGGAACCGAGCTTGATGGCGTCGATCAGCCCGACCCGCTCGGTCGCGCCGTTCGCCTCGAGCAGCGCGGTCGCGAAGGCGCCGTGAGAATCCATGCAATAGAAGCAGTCGTTCCCCGCCGAGACCGCCGTCGCGAGCATCTCCCGTTCTGCGCGTTCGAGCGTCGTGCCTGGAAAGTCGTTGACCAGCAGCTCGTCGGCGAGCCCGCGGAGATGGATGCCGAGGTTCGGCGTGAGGCGGATCGCGGCCAGGATCCCGGGCGCCTCGGGGAGACCGCCGACCAGGATCTGTTGCTGCGAACGCGCGAGGCGTTCGTCGTCACGTGCCATCGGTGACGTTCTCCCTGGGGGTCGAGGTGGACGCGTGCAGTATCAGGGACATCGGCGCATCGCGCGCTCCTCCGTCGACCGGGTGCAGGCGCTAGACTTCGCGCGACCCCGTGCGTCCCCCGCGGCAGGTCCCCGCCGCGGCTTCCGTCATCTCGAACAGGTGGTGCCCATGAAGGTCGGTGTCGCCAAGGAGACCGCGCCCGGAGAGCGGCGCGTCGCCCTGGTACCCGAAGCGCTCGGCCGATTGCAACAGGCCGGGCTGGAGATCCTCGTCGAATCAGGCGCGGGCGCAGGCTCCGCCATCCCCGACAGCGCGTACACGGACGCCGGCGCGACGGTCGTGTCGACCGATGCGCTCTACGAGCAGTCCGACGCGGTCCTGCGGGTGGCCAAACCATCCGAGGCCGAAGCCGCGAGGCTCCGCAAGGGCCAGGCGGTCCTCGGGCTGCTGGCTCCGCTCATCGATCCCGGGCTCGCGAAGACGCTCGCCGCTGGCGGCGTGACCGCGATCAGCCTCGACGCGATCCCGCGGACGTTGTCACGCGCGCAATCGATGGACGCGTTGAGCAGCCAGGCGAACGTCGGCGGCTACAAGGCCGTCTTGATCGCCGCGAATGCCTATGGCCGCTACTTCCCGCTCCTGACGACGGCCGCGGGTACCGCCAAACCCGCGAACGTGCTCATCCTGGGGATCGGCGTCGCCGGCCTCCAGGCGATCGGCACCGCGAAGCGACTGGGCGCGGTCGTGAAGGCGTACGACGTCCGACCCGAGACTCGGGAGCAGGCCGAAAGCCTCGGCGCACAGTTCGTGAAGCTCAAGACGACCATCGACGCGACGGGGGCCGGCGGGTACGCCCGCGAGCTGACGCCGGAGGAACGCGCGGCACAGCAGGCGGAGCTCAACGAGGTCATCGGCGGCATGGATGTCGTGATCACCACGGCCCAGGTCCCGGGGCGCAAACCACCAGTCCTCGTGACGGCGGAGGCCGTCGGGAAGATGAAGCCCGGATCCGTCCTCGTCGACATGGCGGCAAGCGCCCTCGGTGGGAACGTCGAACTGTCGAAGCCCGGCGAGACGGTCGTGACGCCCAACGGCGTGACGATCATCGCGCCGGAGAACCTGCCGGCCTCGATGCCGGCCGGCGCCTCCGCCTTCTACGCTCGGAACATCTCGGCGCTGCTCCTTGGGATGGTCAAGGACGGCGCGCTCAACCTGGACTTCGAGGACGAGGTGACCAAGGCGACCGTCATCACGAAGGACGGTGAGGTCATCTCCGAACCCGTCAAGAAGCTGCTCGAACCCGGAGGCCAGGCATGACCCCCGATGAGATCGACGCCCTCATCACGTCGCTCACGATCTTCACGCTGGCGATCCTGGTCGGGTTCGCCGTCATCAGCAAGGTCCCCGCGACCCTGCATACACCGCTGATGTCGGGCGCGAACTCGATCCACGGGATCGTGCTCGTCGGCGCGATGCTGATCGCAGCCGAAGCCTCCGGCGGTGTCAGCCAGCTCATCTCACTCGTCGCGGTCGCGTTCGCGGCGATGAACGTGGTCGGCGGCTACGTGGTCACCGACCGGATGCTCCAGATGTTCCGCAAGAAGCCGACCGTGCCCAAGCCCGCCGGGCCGCAGCCCGCCGCCGATGACGCGGAGGCCGCCTCGTGACCACGCTCGAAGCGATCGAGATCCTCGTTCGCATCTGCTGGCTGGGCGGCGCGGTCGCGTTCGTCATCGGACTGGCGCGGATGAACTCGCCGGCCACGGCACGGAACGGCAACCTCGTATCGGCCGCCGGCATGGCGATCGCCATCGGTGCCACCGCTGTCCTGATCCTCGCCCGTCAGCTTCTCGATCCCGAGAGCTTCGGGATCCGGTTCTCGACGTGGGCGCTGATCATCGGGGGGATCATCATCGGCGGAGGCCTCGGCCTCTATACGGCCAGGACCGTGAAGATGACCGCGATGCCGCAGCTGGTCTCGCTGTTCAATGCGGTCGGCGGCGGCGCGGCGGCTCTCATCGCGATCGACGACTACCTGCGGCTGCTCGACGCGGGCACCGTCCGGATCGATACGCACGTCTTCATCGTGCTCGACATCATCATCGGCTCGATCACGTTCACAGGGTCCCTGATCGCGTCCGGCAAGCTCCAGGGGCTGATCCCCGGCAAGCCGATCCTGATCCCGGGCGGTCGGTTGGTGACCCTGGCCCTTGCGGCGGTGACGGTCATCGCCGCGGCCATCCTGTTCGTCACCGGCACGCCCAGCCTGCCGCTGTTCCTGCTGATCCTCGCCGCGGCCCTGGTGTTCGGCGTGACCATGACGCTGCCGATCGGTGGCGCCGACACGCCGGTCGTCATCAGCCTGCTGAACTCGTTCACCGGCACGGCCGTCGCGATGGCCGGTTTCGTCATCGACAACCCGGTCCTGATCATCGCGGGCGCCCTCGTCGGCGCATCGGGCGCGATCCTCACGAAGCTGATGGCCGACGCGATGAACCGCTCGGTCATCAACATCATGATCGGCGGGTTCGGTGGTGGCGACGAGGCGACCGGCGCGGCTGGCCCAGAGGGCGGCAGCGTCCGTTCGATCAGCGCCGACGATGCTGCCATCCAGCTGGCATACGCACAGAACGTGATCGTCGTTCCGGGCTATGGACTTGCCGTCGCCCAGGCACAGCACGCGGTTCGCGAGCTGGCCGATCTGCTCGAAGAGCGCGGCGTCGACGTGAAGTACGCGATCCACCCCGTCGCTGGACGGATGCCAGGCCACATGAACGTTCTTCTCGCCGAGGCGAACGTCCCCTATCCCCAGCTCAAGGAGATGGAGGACATCAACCCCGAGTTCGAGCGAGCCGACGTCGCGCTGGTCATCGGTGCGAACGACGTCACGAACCCGGCCGCGCGACGGTCGGGGACACCCGTATCGGGCATGCCGATCCTGGACGTCGACAAGGCGAAGTCGATCATCGTCGTGAAGCGGTCGATGGGTCGCGGCTATGCCGGCATCGACAACGAGCTCTACACGAACGAGAAGACCGGCATGCTCTTCGCGGACGCGAAGGAGGGTCTGGCCTCGCTCACGGCGGCGGTCAAGGCGCTCTAGCTCGCGAGCGGGCGAGGGCGCGGTCGGGGGAGCGCCGAGGCCTAGGACCGTCAGGTGGCTCGTGGGGCGAGCCGGCGAGATCGTTCGGTCGCGCCGCGCCGCCGGCCGATTCCTGTCAGATGCTCGTTGGGCGAGCCAACGACAAGGATCGGAGTGGCTAGCGCTCCCGCGGGTGCATGTCTATCCAGCGCTCGCCAGAGGGACGTGCGTGGAAGCCCGAGTCCCGTGCATATCGATGCCGGCAGCTGGATGGATACTCCGTCGCCCTTTGTCGAATGCTCGTCAGGACGACCAAATGACGGAAATCGCCCGCGCCCGCTCCCGCTACGCCGACGGCACCACCGCGGCGGTCTGGGGCACGACCGTGGCATCGGCGACCTCGAGTGGCGCGAGCGTCCCGAGCGATTCCGCGACCACGATCGCGTCA
>DASSZA010000222.1:0-5513 GCA_035703005.1 Candidatus Limnocylindrales bacterium
ACCTTCAGGTCCTGCGCCTCGCTGGCGCCTTCGACCGGATCGCCGGGCTGATCATCGGTCCGGTCGAGGGAATCTCGATCCTGGAAGGCACGACGCAGACGCTCCGCGAGGTCGTCTACGAGGTCGTGGCGGACCGCGACATCCCGATCCTCGCCAACGTCAACTGCGGCCACTCCGGACCGAACGTGCCGCTACCGCTGGGCGTTCGCGCCGCGATCGATGCGGACGCGCTGACGATCGAGCTCGTCGAGGCGGCCGTTTCGTCGTAACAACGCACGGTCAGCGACTACCCTGCCGCCATGCCCGTCACGTGCGCCGTCTGCGGCGCAGAGAACCCCGAAGGGTCGAGGTTCTGTAACAGCTGCGGGTCCCGCCTGCCTGAGCGCGTCGCGCTTGCGGAGGAGCGCAAGGTCATCACCGCGCTGTTCTGCGATCTGGTCGGCTTCACCGCGTCGTCCGAGTCGGCGGATCCCGAAGACGTCGACCGGATGCTCACTCGCTACTTCGCGATCGCGCGACGCCACATCGAGACGCACGGTGGCGTCGTCGAAAAGTTCATCGGCGATGCCGTCGTCGGCGTGTTCGGGGTACCTCAAGCGCATGAAGACGACCCGGAGCGAGCTGTACGTGCAGCGCTCCGGATCTGCGACGAAGCCACGAGTTTGTCCGCTATCGGCTCTACGCCGCTGCGGCTGCGCATCGGCATCAATACGGGGGAAGCGCTCGTTCGTCTGAGCATCTCGCCAGGGACCGGCGAGCGTTTCCTCGCTGGTGACACGGTCAACACCGCTTCTCGCATCCAGTCGGTCGCGCCCGAGATGGGTGTCGCGGTCGGGCAGGCCACCTACGAGGCGACCGAACGCAGATTCGAGTACACGGAGCTTCCGCCCGCGACCCTGAAAGGCAAAGCCGAACCCGTTCGGGTCTTCCGACCGATCGCCCCGCGATCGCGCCAGGGGATCGACGTGCACGGAGCCGCGTCGACCCCATTCGTCGGCAGGGCAGACGAGCTTCGGCGCCTGACCGACGAGTTCGATGCGACAGTGGCGACGGGACGCGCCAGCTTCGCGACCGTGGTCGGCGTGCCCGGTCTCGGGAAGTCCCGCCTGATCGCCGAGCTGCTCGCCCACGTCGAGGCCGCCCCGGTCCTCGTCACATGGCGTCAGGGGCGATGCCTGCCGTACGGAACGGGCATCTCCTTCTGGGCGCTCGGCGAGATCGTGAAGGCCCACGCCGGCATCCTCGAGTCGGACGGGGCCGAGGTCGCCGTCGACAAGCTGGATCGCGTTCTCGGCGAGGCGGACGATCGGGCTTGGCTTCGCGAACGACTCCAGCCGCTCCTCGGGATCGAATCGGGCCCCACGGCTGGCCGCGATGAGCTGTTCGCGGCGTGGCGACGGTTCCTCGAGTTGCTCACCGAGGGACGCCCGACCGTGCTCGTCTTCGAGGATCTCCACTGGGCCGACGATGCGATGCTCGACTTCCTCGAGGATCTCACGACACGGCCTTCCGCTGTACCGCTTCTCGCGATCGGCACAGCGCGACCTGAGGTATTCGAGACGAGGCCGACATTTCCCGGAACGGATGGGGCGACACGGATCGACCTGCAGCCGCTTCGGACTGAGGACGCACGCGATCTCGCGACGGCACTCCTTGACGGCATCGAGCTGTCTGACGACGTTCGCGAACCGATCCTCGATCGCGCAGATGGCAACCCGCTGTTCGTTTCGGAATACATTCGGCTGCTTCGTGACCGCGATCTGCTCGTCGCCGGCGAAGGCCGACTTCAGCTGCGGCGCGGAGCTGAGTTGCCAGTCCCCGACTCGATCCAGGCCGTACTTGCGTCCCGCATCGACGCGCTGCCGACGGCGTCGAAATCGGTGTTGGTCGATGCCTCCGTCATCGGCAAGGTCTTCTGGCCGGGCGCCGTCGCGTCGATCGGTGGGCGAGAAGACTCGCAGATCGCCACCGAGCTCAGTCTCCTTGTGGCCCGTGAGTTGATCCGGATCGCGCCCCAGTCGTCGATGGCGGGCGAGACCGAGTACTCGTTCTCGCACGTCCTGGTCCGCGACGTCGCCTACGCCGCACTTCCGCGCTCAGGGCGTGCCTCCCGACACGTGTCGGCCGCTAGATGGATCGAGGAGCGCGCGGGCGACCGCATGGAGGACGTCGCCGACGTCCTCGCACACCATTATTCGACGGCGCTGGACCTCGCGCGCGCGGTCGGCGACGACCAGACCGCGACCGAACTAGAACGTCCCGCACTCCGCTTCCTGCTGTTGGCCGGCGAGCGGGCCCTGGAGCTCGATGTCGCCGCCGCGCTGGCGCTCCTTGAGCGCGCGATCGAGCTCGCCGCTCCCGGCCATCCCGATCAAGCCGCCGCGCTACGGGCCTATGGCCAAGCCCTCAATGCCGCCGGACGGCCGACGGATGCGGTCGCCCCACTCGAGGAGGCGATCCAAGTCTTCAAGGCGACGTCGCAGGATCTCGATGCAGCAGTCGTGCTCGGCAGACTGTCTTCGGTGCTGCGCGATCTCGGCGATGCCCGCGGCTGGACGTATCCGGCCGACGCCGTCGACCTGCTCGAGCCGCTTGGTCCGTCCTGGGAACTGGCGGATGCCCTTGTCACGCTGGGCTTCATGGAGAGTGCTGCCGATCGCCTCGAGGAGAGTCTTGCGTCGTTGGATCGCGCCGAGACGGTCGCGGCCGCTACGCCTGATTCGCCCGCCGGCCGAGCCCTCGCGTTCCGTGGATCTCTGCTCGGCGTTCGCGGGATGGTTCGGACTTTGCTCGGGGACCAGCGAGGCATCGACGAGATGCACGAAGCGGTCTCCATCGACATCGCGACCGGCCAAGCGAATCGCGCAGGTCACGCACTGAACAATCTCGCCCAGTACGAGGCTGTGTCGAACGGGCCGCGCGCCGGGATGACCGTTGCTGAGGAGGGCCTGGCCTTCCTGACGAGTCGCGGTCTGCTCGGCCACGCCACATACATCCGACAGGTGGCGATCATCCTCGAGTACGACCTCGGTGACCACGATCGAGTCCTCGCTACGTTGCCAGCACTAGAGGCGGCGTCCGAGGCCTTCGGCTATCTGGTGGCGCTCATCGAGCTTCGGGCTTATGGGATCCGTGTCGCGACGATGCGCGGTCAGCTGGCCGATGACGCAACGCTTTCATGGATCGAGCGCGCCGTTCGCGACTCGAATGAACCCGACGATCTGCTTGGGTTAGCGTCGATGGTTCCCGCCTACCTCCTGCGAGGCGATCGATCCGAGGCGCACGACCTGCTCATCAAGCTCGCCCCGGCCATGGCCGCTCGTGTGGGGTGGAACTGGCAGCCGCGGCAGATCACCGCACTCGTCCGGGCGGCCGTGCAGCTGGCAGATCTCGAGCTCGCCCAACGGATGATCGACACGTTCGCCACAAAGGTCCGTTACGCCGAGCACGCCAGGGTCGCCTCGACCGCGGCGCTCCTCGAGTCACGCGGAGACTTGCCCGGGGCGATCGCCGCCTACGAGGATGCGGGCCGGCGGTGGGCCGCATTCGGCGTCGTTCCGGAGGAAGCGTTCGCGCTACTGGGGCAGGGGAGGGTCCTGACCGCAGATGGGCGACCTGCCGACGCGGTCCAACCCCTCAGCCGCGCCCGTTCGATCTTCGGCCGTCTGAGAGCCGCACCGTCACTACGCGAGGTCGATGAGCTGCTCGCAGGCGGGGGCGTAGCCGCTCGCTGATCGGCGTCAGCTAGCGACGATCGCGAGCGGACTTCGCTTTCTTTGGCTTATGACGCTGCCGGGAGACCGCACCGGCCGATAGCCGCTTCGGGGGTCCGCTATGGCCGTTCTTGAGACCCGGCAGTCCGACCTCGTCGCGGAGCGCGTTGGGCGTCATGACCAGCGCGATCGATTCGGAACCTGGCGCGGCAGCGATCAGGTACGCCCAATCGTCTGGGAGCACTCTGACGACGATGGCCGGCCCGCCAAGGGCATCGATCAGGCCGCCGAAGTCGTTCGTCGGCACATCGACGTCTGGCCGCTGTGCGCTGATGAACCACCCGTCATTCCCGGTTTCGGGCGGTCCGAAATCGAAGGAAGCGAGGACTCGATCGACATCGACTCCGTTGCCCGCCTTCGCCGCGAGGATGGTCCCGGTGACGCCTGTTTCCCTGAGACGCACGCGCTCCACCCGTCCGAGGGGCTGTCAGCGAACATTGTCGTACCTAGGAGTGCGGCACATCAGGCGCTGGCGCGGTTCAGTACTCGTCGTGGCGCCGGAGCCAGAGCTGCCAGTCCGGGCCCTCGTCGCGACCCTTCGGCGCGTGATCCAGGATCGGGTAGTAGCCCATCAGGAACTCGAGACCGCGCCACGTGGTCGAGTACGTGTGGTAGACCGAGCCGTCCTCGAGCACGAACGAGCTGAAGCCCGGGCTCTCCGTCATGTAGCCGGGGGCGTCAGTCCCGGCCATCCGTGAGTTGTGCTCGACGATCGGTGGCACGCCGGCCTCGCCGATCATTTGCTCGACCACCTCGCGTCCCGCCTCCACGCCGTGCGAGAAGCCGAGGTCGGCGTTGAAGCTCGTGTTCGCGGTCGACACCCACGGCACGCTCCAGCCCATGCGGCGTCGGTAGGTGGCCAGGTTGGCGATCGGCGCCGTGGAGGCAAGCACGAACGTCACGTCGCGGGCGTGCAGATGGAGGAGGACCCCGTCGATCGTGTCGGCGATCGACGAGTTCACCGCGTCGCCGGCTTCGTAACTAGGTCCGAACATGAAGTGGTACACGAGCAGCTGCGAGCGACCGTCGAAGAGGTCGGCCAGCGTCCTCTCGCCGTCCTCCGTGTCGAAGCGGTAGTCCTCGTCGACAGGCACCCACGGGAGATCGCGGCGTTCGCGTGCGAGCGCATCTCCGAGTCGCGTGTGCGCCTTCTCGCGTTCAAGGAGCGCCTCGCGGGCACCGAGCCACTCTTCGCGAGTGCCGATCCGATGTGCGGTCATCGTGGTGTCCATGGTTCTCAGTCCCTCCGCTGGTAGATGAGGTACGTGGTGTCGCCGTCGACCGTTCGCGTGTCGACGAGGCGCATGAGCTTCGTGGCGCTGGTTTCGCCGAACAGGCGGTCGCCGGCCCCGAGGACGACGGGGAAGACCTTCAGCCGGAGTTCATCGACGAGGTCGTGCTCGAGCAACGTGCGCACGATCCGCGCGCTGGCCGTGACGAGGATGTCCCGGTCGATCCGGCCCTTGAGGTCCGCGACTTCGGCGAGCAGGTCACCGTCCAGGACCGTGGTGTTGTTCCACGCCGGATCCCGAAGGGTCGACGAGACTACGAACTTCGGCAGGCCGTTCAGCCGATCCGCGAGCGGCCCCGTCCTCGACGGCCATCGACCGGCGAACCACTCGTAGGTCCGTCGGCCCATCAGCATCGCGTCGCTGCCGAGGGCGTCATCGAGCGCGAGCTGCGCGAGCTCTGGGCGATCTGCGAGCGCACCGACCCAGCCACCCCGGGCAAAGCCCTCGT
>DASSZA010000291.1:0-4675 GCA_035703005.1 Candidatus Limnocylindrales bacterium
CGAGATACCACGTGAGCGGGGCGCCGATAGCGACCAGCGTCGCGACCACTGCCGCAGCGCGCGACGGATGTCGACGGGCTGCGCCTAGCCAGCCGCGCCGCCAGGCAACGATCGCGAGGGATGCGCTGAGTACGATCGAACCCCACGCGACGAGGAGTCGCTGGTCATACAGCGCATCGAATATCGCCTTGGGGAGGTCGTGCATCGCGCCACCCTGACGATGTTCGATGACAGGCTGATGACGGCCTGCGCGCCGGCGTCGGGCACGGCGGCGCACGCGGTTCTGACGACCTGGGGGCCAGGTATGGCGTTACGCGCCAGAAAGGGTTTGTGCGCTCCCGACCTTCGGCGCATACCCCCGCCACGCCCTCGGCGGGACCCCGAACTCGCGGCCTGCCGACTCCAGGTACGCGTCGCGCTCTCTCTCGCACTCCATCGGCGTCCAACCGAGCTCGCGACTCATGATCTCGGCGACGCGAGAGGCGACCTCACCCCGATGCTCGCCCAGCTCCGGACTGAGCCGCAGGCGCCTCGAAAGGATGTCGTCGACCGACAGCGCGAGCTCGTTGCGGACGGCCCAGGCGACCTCCGCCTCGAGGAACGGTCGACCTGGCACCAGCGGTCGAAGCAGGTCGGTCTCCGCGCCTAGCGCCGCGATGGCCGGCGCCTCCGTCCCGTGGCGGGCAGTCAGGCGAGCGGCCGCGTGGGGATGTGCCTGCACCACTGCGTCGATGGTCGAGATCTCGCGCGCTATGTGTTCCCGTGCCGATTCGTCGGCTGCACCGATGACCCGGAGGTCGGCCGTCCTGCTCGGTCGTGCGCTCGCGGCAGCACGGCCGAGCGCCGCGTCGATCACGTCGCGCGCCATCACGCGGTAGGTCGTGTACTTCCCGCCGGCGACCCGCACGACCCCGTTGGGTTCCGCGGTGACCCGGTGCTCGCGCGATGCTTTCACGGTCGACCCGCCCGACGGCGCGATCAGCGGCCGCAACCCGGCGTACGTGCCGACGACGTCGGCGCGCGTCAGGCCGACGTCGAGTGTCGCGTTCACGGTCGCCAGCAGCTCATCGACCTCAAGGGCACTCGCCGCGACGTGCTCCGGCGATCCCTCGTACGGAGCGTCGGTCGTGCCGATCAACCAGTGATCCGGCCACGGGATGAAGAACACGACCTTGCCAGGAACGCGGATCGTGAGACCGGCACTCGCCGGGATGCGTTCGCGAGGCACCACGAGGTGTGCGCCGCGGCTGGGCAGCAGTCGCAGCGAGGGGCTCGCGAACGGATGACCGGGCTCGGCCGCCCACACACCGGTCGCGTCGACGATCGATCGTGTCCTGATCTCGAGATCGCCGCCGTTGAGCAGGTCGCTCGCGGTGACGACCCGCACGGGTCCCGTCGAGGCGTCAGCGCGCAGCCCTGTCGCTCGTACGCGCGTCACGGCGACCGGCGCGGCGTCCGACGCGAGTGCGGTGCGCAACACCGAGAGCGCGAACCGCGCGTCGTCCTCGACCCCGTCGTGATACAGCAACCCACCGCGCAGGCCTTCTCGCCGCAGCGACGGCCAGATCTCAAGCGAACCATCGACGCTGAGACGGCGATGCCAGCCGCCGTCATGCCGCGCGCCAAGGATGTCGTACAGGGTCAGACCGGCGTCGTAGAACGCCTTGTGCAGGAACGGGATCCCGTATACCGGAAAGAGCTGTGGATCGAGGCTGACGAGGTGCGGCGCATTGCGGAGCAGCCGCCCCCGCTCCGCGAGTGCCTCGCGAACAAGCGGCAGGTGGATCTGCTCCAGGTAGCGGAGACCCCCGTGGATGAGCCGTGACGACCGTGACGATGTGCCGGCGGCGATGTCGTCCTGCTCGATGAGCGCAGCGGTCAGCCCGCGCGACGCCGCGTCAAGAAGGGCGCCGGAGCCCACGACGCCACCGCCCACGATCAGCACATCCCACGTCGTATCGACGAGCCGCGCGACATCGGCAGAGCGCTTGGCAAGCGGTGTCGCTGACGAGGGCGACATCGGACCCGGGGCGGTCATCGGTCGGTGTCGGTCGGGCGTTCGTCGGCCATCGCGCGACCGCGCGAGATCCGCCACAGGACCCAGGCCGTGCCGACGATGAGGACACCGATCAGAACGGGGCCGTGAAAGATCGCCCGCTGGAAGTCGTCGGGAAGGAAGCCCGTGATGAGGGCAGCGCCGAGCACGACGATGACGACGCTGGCAGCGACGAGGGCGACTTGCGGCCAGCCCGGTTGCGGCCGCGGGGCGACGGGCTCAGCCATGGTCGGCATCGACCGGGATACCGATCGGGGCGACGAGGATCCGGCCGGCGTACGCCGCGCCACGGCGGGTAAGGAGACCCGTCTTCGGCCTGTGGAAGGTGACCGTCAGGTCGGCGGCGACCGCCGGATCGGACGGCTCGCCGCTCGACAGGTCGACTGCCGTCGGCGTGTCGACGGCCACGATCGGGACGCCCGCACGGTGCGCGCGGTCGATGACGTCGACGGCGGTCCGGATCGGTTCGCGAAGCGGACCGCGAACGCCGGATCCGAGAAGCGCGTCGACGATCACAGCGGCCTTGTCGATGCCCTGACCGAATACCACGACGTCGCGGGCCACGGGCGCGTGGACTTTCGTGATGCCGCGATCGTTGGCGATGCGATCCCAGTTACGAGCCGCGGTCGCACCCTCCGGGCGTGCATCGGTCGCGACGACGGCGACCACCACCTTGCCGCCGTTGAGGGCAAGGCGGCGCGCGGCGACATAACCGTCACCGCCGTTGTTGCCGGGGCCAGCGAGGATCACGATCGGGCCCTTGCCCCACCGCTCGGTGTCGGTCGCGAGCGCCTTGACGGCCGCGGCGACGGCAGTCCCCGCGTGCTCCATCAAGCGTTCCTCGCTCACGCCGAGTGCCTGTGCGCGACGATCAGCGCCGCGCATCTGCTCCGCGCCGATCGCCGGAAGGGCCGCCCGGTCCGCCCAGCGGTGACGCAGCCCGCGCAGGTCGAGCTCGAAGAGCGTGGGATCGTCGGCGGGCAGCCGGGCGGTCCCGGTCCCACTCGGCGCCGGGCTGGTCTTCATCGCACGTCAAGGGTAGCCGACAGACGTGCCCGACTCAGGCGAGGGCAAGCCTCGCCTGGATCACAGTCGACGACCGACGCCCGATCTCGACCATGCCCTCGCTTGCAAGTGCCTCGGTGGCTGCGTGGACCCGGTCGACGGGATGCGAGCCGATCGGTCCGTCGAGGGCGACCCAGTCGTGTGCCTCCGCCTCGCGAAGACGGTCGAGGATGCGGCCGCGAAGCCAGCGCGTCGTGGTCGGGAAGGCGGGTGTGGGCGTCTTCATCGCGGCGTTCGCCGGCGTTTGGCGAGGCTCGTCGACGGGGTATCGGCAGAACGCTTGAGCGGGACAGGCGTCGCAGCGCGGCTCACGCGGCCGGCAGATGGCGGCGCCGAGATCCATCACGGCGTGCGTCCAGGTGGCGGGGTCGATCGCGGCGGCGCCCGCATCGGCGGCCGTCTGGATGGTCGCCGGTGGGATGTCCGCTGTGCCGCCGATGACGCGCCCGAGGACTCGACGGACGTTGACGTCCACGGCGCCGACCGGCTGCGCGAAGGCGATCGCGGCCACCGCCCGGGCGGTGTACGGCCCGACGCCCGGTAGTCTCTCCAGCTCCTCGACCGAGTCCGGGACCCGCCCATCGTGGTCGTCGCGGATCATCCGTGCCGCACGCCACAGGGCGACTGCTCGCCGGTTGTAACCGAGTCCTTGCCACTCGCGGAGGACGTCGGCCGGTGTCGCCGCGGCGAGCGCTTCGACCGTCGGAAACCGGATCATGAACCGCTCCCAGCAGGTCGCGGCTCGCTCGGCCTGCGTCTGTTGCGCCATCGCTTCGGAGACGAGGACCGCATAGGGGTCCGAGCGGCGGCGGAAGGCGAGATCGCGTCCTCTGGCGCGGTACCAAGGCACGAGTGCGGCCGCGAGACGGGTCGCGGCGGCGGCAGGACCTCGAACGGGTTTCGCGCCCACGGCTCGCAGGATAGTGGCGGTGAAGTCCTCGATGACCGGCAGGTAAGTCGGGCCGCGTACGATGACGGCCCAACATCGCGTGGAGGTCGTCCGCCATGGCCATCGCCGTCCGCCGCTTCACCGGCTTCCGCCCAGACGCGATCGATTTTCTCGCCGAGCTGGCCCAGAACAACGATCGCGCGTGGTTCCAGCCGCGCAAGGCGGAATACGAGGCGCTCCTCAAGGAGCCCATGGAGGAGTTCGTCGCGGCCCTGGCGGATGCCTTCGATGAGCGCGGCCTGCCGCTCCAGGCCGACCCGAAGCGATCGATATTCCGGATCTACCGCGACACCCGGTTCGCGAAGGACAAGTCGCCCTACAAGACGCACCTCGGGGCGTCGTTCCCATGGGTCGCGAACATGGCTCCCGACAGCGAGATCTCGCACACGGAGCATGCCAACGGCGCCTACTTCCACCTCCAGCCGGGCAATACCTTCGCAGGCGGCGGGATGTGGCAGGCGACCAAGCCTCGGCTCGACGCGTTCCGCGATGCCATCGTCGACGACGAACGCCGTGTCCGCGATGCGCTGGAGGATCCGGCGTTCCTCGCCGAGTTCGGCCCCGTCGAGAGCCACGAGACCCTCAAGCGGGTGCCGCCCGGCTAC
>DASSZA010000024.1:0-26297 GCA_035703005.1 Candidatus Limnocylindrales bacterium
CCCGCCAGACCCAGGATCCGTAGGCCTGACCGAGGCTGTACGCGACCCGCGGCCAGACACCGATCTGGCCCTTGCCGGCGTCGTGGAGCAGCCCGGCGAGCAGGACATCGTCGTCGGCCACCCCGTCCGCGCGGAGTGTCGCGACCACGTCGAGGCCGTGGCGCTGATCAGCGATATGCATCGAATCGAAGAGCGCTAGCTGCTGGGGGGTCAGCCAGTCGATGAGCTCCGCCCGCTCGTACTCGCCCACGCGCGCCGTGACGTGCGTGCGGAACTGCCGGACCTTAGCGGCCCAGTAAGAAACCGAGGAGGGCATTGATGACCTCGCCGACGATCCGGGTACCGATCGGCATCCCGACCGCCGGAAGGACGAAGAAGATGAGGAACAGGAGGATGAACCCGTACTGCTCCAGGATCGGGCGCCAGCGCCACGCGACCTGCGGCGGGAGGAAGGCGAACAGCACCTTCGAGCCGTCGAGCGGCGGGATCGGGAAGAGGTTGAAGATCATCAACACCAGATTGATGACGACGAACAGATAGAGCACCTGCAGGAGCAGGGTCGGGATCTGGTCGGCCAGGGTCAGGTTCGAGAGGATGTACCGCAACGGGATCGCCGCCGCGATCGCGAGTACGAGGTTGGAGATCGGCCCGGCCGCAGCGACGATCGCTTCGCCGTAGCGCCCTCCTTCCAGATTTCGTGGGTTCACGGGCGTCGGCTTGGCCCAGCCGAATCCGAACGTCCCCTGCGATCCGATGAACGTGATCGCCAGAAGGATGCCGCCCAATGGATCGAAATGGACGACGGGGTTCAGCGATAGGCGGCCCATGAATCGAGCGGTGCTGTCACCGAGCCGGTACGCGGCGAGTGCGTGGGAGAACTCGTGCACCGGAAAGCCGACCAGCAGCATGATGGCGACGACGATCAGCGCCGCCAGCAGTTCATTAGACACGGGGTTCCTCTAGTGGGTCCGCCGTATCGTACCGGCGCAGGTCGTCGGCGTTCGTGGCACGTCCCGAGCGAGCCGAGACCGCGTCAGAGTCGTGCCAGCAGATCGGCCTTCTTGCGCTCGAACTCCTCCGGGCTGATCGCGCCACGGTCGCGGAGATCGGCAAGGCTGTTGAGCGTCTGCGTCACCTCGTCGCGCGACAGCGGCTGCGCGGGCGCGGCCGGCGGCAGCGGTGTCGAGACCGTGTCGTCCGTCAGCGGGCCGCCACCGTACGACTCGGCACGGAACGGTGGCGAGGTCACGTACCCGGACCCGGCGATGTCGCGCTCGTATTCGTGCTTCGCGTCGAGCATCTCGCGCTTGAACTTGACGGGTTGGACGAGCATCCGGAACCGGCTGATGCCCGTCTCCGACGCCGTCAGGATCTCCAGGTCGCCGAAGCCGAAGATGCGCCCGAAGATCGACTGCGTCAGGACGATGTCGTTCACCTTCTCGAGCGAGGAGTCCGTGACCCGCTTGTTGAGGACGCCCTCGACCTCGACGACGCGCCGGTTCGTCAGCACGTACTCCTGGTTCATGTAGCGCAGGATCGTCCAGCCGAGCAGCAACAGGCCGCCGATGAACAGGATCGCCGCGGCCCAGCCGAGGATCTCGCGCCACGGCGACGACAGATTGGTCTGGACGACGGCGCCGATGCCGGCGATGACGATCGCCAGGAGCGTGTAGCGCGCCCCCCAGATGAACACGAACCAGTGCTGTTTCTCGCGATGGACGATGCGCTCCCCCGTCGACATCAGCCCCTCGGCGTAGCCCATGGTCGCGTGATCCTCCTGTCCGATGCTGCCGCGTTCGCCGGCGCTGTCTCGGCCGCCGCTCAGGCTCGCGGATGCGCCCTGCGGTAGACGTCCCGGATCCGCTCGCCGGTGAGATGCGTGTACAGCTGGGTCGTGGAGATACTCGCATGCCCGAGCAACTCCTGGACGACCCGCAGATCCGCCCCGCCCTCGAGCAGATGGGTCGCGAACGAGTGCCGCAGCGTGTGTGGGCTTACCTTCCCATCGAGTCCGGCGCGCGATGCCGCACCGTGCACGGCGGCCCACGCCTGTTGGCGCGCGAGTCGTCGTCCGCGGTCGCCGAGGAATAGTGGTCCGCCGCGGACCGGCTCGACGTGGTGGAGCTCGAGCAGCGTCGCGCGAGGACCGGCGATCCAGCCCGACAGGTGGTCGATCGACACCTCCCCGATCGGTACGAGGCGCTCCTTGTCACCCTTGCCGATGACGCGCACGAACGCGCCGTCGAGCGAGAGGTCCTCGCGGTCGAGCCCGATGGCCTCGCTCACCCGGAGACCCGCCGCGTACAGCAACTCGAGCAGCGCCCGATCCCGGACCCCGCCGACCGACGCGGCCTCGAGCAGGCGGTCGACCTCGTCGACGTCCAGCGTGTCGGGCAGACGACGACTCTGCCGGGGCAGATCGAGGTGCGTGGCGACATCGACGTCGATCAGGCCCTCACCGAAGGCGAAGCGGTAGAAGCCCTTCAGCGCCGCCGCACGGCGACGGAGGCTGGTCGGCGCAAGGGCGCGCTGGCCGGGTTGACCGCTGCGCGTCCGAGCTGCGAGGTAGCGGACGGCCGGCTCGGCGGAGCGCGCCCAGGCATCGCCGGTGCCACTGACGCTGCGCTCGAAGTCACTCAGGTCGGAGCGATACGCCCGGATGGTCGCCGCGGCGAGTCCCCGCTCGACGTGGAGATAGGCGAGGTAGTCCTCGATCGCGCGGTCGAGGTTCACGCTGAGCGGTCACCTCCCGCGGCGACGGGTCCTGCTCGCCAGGACTCCGCGTGGTCCAGGAGCTCGCGCGCCGACGCTAGCGCCGCTGCGTCGCCGGGGCCGCCACCGAGCATCGCGGCGAGCTCGACGATCCGCCCTTCGCGGTCCAGTCGTTCGACCTCGGTCACGGTCCGGCCCTCGCGCTCGCGTTTGACGATCCGGTAGTGCGCGTCCGCGTGTGCGGCGATCTGGGGCAAGTGCGTCACGCACAGCACCTGATGCCGGCGCGCGAGTCCCCACAGCGACCGCCCGATCGGGTCGGCGCTCCGGCCACCGATACCCGTGTCGACTTCGTCGAAGACGAGCGTGGGCGTCGCGTCGGCTTCGGCGAGCACCCGCTTGATCGCGAGCGCGACCCGCGACAGCTCCCCGCCCGAGGCGATCTTGGCCAGCGAGCGCGGTGGCTCGCCCGGGTTGGGTGCGAGCCGGTAGACGACCTCATCGATGCCGCTCGTGTCGAACGCGAGCGCGTCACCGTCGATCTCGACCGCCGCCTCGCCATCGCCGGCCGTGCGTCGACCGACGGCGACCTCGAAGACGCCCGGCGGGAAGCCGAGCTCCACGAGGATCTCGGAAACCGAGGCAGTCAGGGCGCCGGCGGTCTCTCCACGAGCCTTGGACAGCGCTTCGGCAGCGCTCGCCACGTCGCCGAGCAGCCGCGCGTCCTCGCGCTGGCGCCGCGCACGCTCCTCATCGAGGCCGCGCAGTCGCTCTACCTCGGCCGCCGCCCGTTCGCCGTGCTCGATCACGGTCGCCTCATCGTCGCCGTACCGTCGGAGGAGGCCGTGGATCACGCCGAGTCGCTCGTCGAGCTCCGCGACCGCGCGCGGGTCGTGGTCGACGTCCTCTGCCAGCCTTCGGGCGTCGTCGGCAACGTCGGCGAGCTCGGCTTCGAGCCCCGCCAGTCGTTCCGCGACGGGCTCGAAGCGGGGGTCGAGCCGGGCGATCCCGTTCGCCTCGTGCAGCGCGACCGCCGTCGCGTCGCGTGCGCCGGATCCTTCCCGAGTCAGCGCCTCTCGCAGGGCGGAGGCGCCCCGGGCGATGGCCTCGCCATGCTGGGCCGCGGTCAGCCGCGCCCGGATCTCGTCGGCCTCGCCCTGCCGCAGGTTCGCGCGCGAGATCTCGCCGGCCTCGTGCTCGAGCAGATCGATCCGGCGCGCGACCTCGCGCGGGTCGATGGCCGCGGCGTCGAGCACTGCGCGGTTCTCCCGCCATCGCTCGACCGCGGACGCCATCGAGGTCCTCAGCTCCCAGTGCCCACCGAACCCGTCGAGGAGGTCGCGTTGCCACCGCTCATCCAGGAGGCGGCCCTGGTCGTGCTGGCCGTGGATCTCGACCAGTGGACCGACCTCCTCCGCGAGCCTTGCGGCCGTGACGGTCGCGTCGTCGAGGCGAGCCGTGGAGCGTCCGTTCGCGGCGACCTCGCGCACGGCGATGAGCGGCTCGGGCAGCCGGTCGAATAGCGCCTCGACACGTGCCATGTCGGCGGCGTGGCGGACGAGCGTGGTGTCGGCTCGCGCGCCCAGCGCCAGCCCAAGTGCATCGATCAGCAGGCTCTTGCCCGCGCCGGTCTCGCCGGTGATGACGTTGAGGCCGGCATCGAACGTCAGTCGCAGTCGATCGATCAGCGCCAGATCGACGACGGTCAGCTCGAGCAGGCGACCGAGGGCCGGGGCGTCCCGGCCATCCTCGGTGTCGCGGGCAGCGTCCGTCACGACGGGAGCAGCTCCACCTTGTGGCGCAGCAGATCCCAGAACGGCTGCGCGCCCTTCGGTTCGATGAGCCGGATCGGGCGATCCTTCGCGCGGACCTCGACGACGTCGCCGACGGCGACCGGCAGATCTTCCCGACCATCGACCGACACGAGTGCCTCGAACGCATCGACGACCCGACAGCGCACGACCTGTTGCGGACTCACGACGACTGAGCGGATCGCCGAGAGGTATGCCGCGATCGGCGTCACGACGAGGTTGCGGCTGGCTGGGTCGAGGATCGGGCCGCCGGCGGAGAACGAGTAGCCGGTACTGCCCGTCGGGCTCGCGACGACCAGACCGTCAGCGATGAACGTCGCGAGGTGGCTGTCGTCGATGCTCACGTCGAGGCGGCACACGCGAGCGAGCGCGCCGCGCGCGATGACGATGTCGTTGAGGGCCACATGACGCGCTGTGTCGTCGCCGGCGCCCTGCCGCAGGATCCGACCCTCGATCGCGAGCCGCTCGTCGATCCGGAAGTCGCCCGCGGTGATGCGCTCGAGCACGGGCTCGAGGTCACTCGCCTCCGCCTTCGACAGGAAGCCGACCTTGCCCAGGTTGATGCCGAGCAGGGGCACGTCGACCTCGGCCACGGCTCGCGCCGCCCGAAGGAAAGTCCCATCCCCGCCGAGCACGACGAGGGCATCGGTCGTCGGGAGCTCCGTCGCAAGCGCCTCGCTATCGCCGGCCTGGGCGCGCCATTCATCGATACCACGACGCCGGCACCAGCCTGAGGCGCGCGCGGCCAGCTCGATGGCGGCCTCGATCGTCGGGTTGTACGCGAAGCCGATGCGGCGGACGGTCACCCAGTGACCTCGGCGATGCGTTTCGCGAGATCCGCACATCCAGGGCCATGCGCGAGGTGGACGAGGAACTCGCGATTGCCGTCGTGACCCTGGATCGGTGAAGCCACCACGTCGCGGGTCCCGAGGCGCAGCGTCGCCGCGTGCGCGGTCACCCGCTCGAGGACCTCCCGATGGACGGCGGGGTCGCGCACGATGCCGCGGTCCGTCCTCCCCTTCCCTGCTTCGAACTGCGGCTTGACGAGGGCGACGATGGAGGCATGCGGCGCGAGCGTCGTCCCGACGGGACGGAGGATCTTGTCGAGCGAGATGAACGAGACGTCGATCACCGCGATGTCGACTGGTTCGGGGAGCGTGCTGGAGGTCAACGTGCGTGCGTTCGTGCGCTCCATCGACGTGACGCGGCGATCGCGACGCAATGACTCGGCGAGCTGTCCGCGACCCACATCGAGAGCGTAGACATGCCGCGCTCCGCGCTGCAACAGGACGTCGGTGAAACCGCCGGTCGAGGCACCCACGTCCAGCGCGACCTTGCCCGCCGGGTCGATCCCGAACGCGTCGAGGGCCGCCGCGAGCTTGTGACCGCCCCGCCCGACGTACGGATCCGGCTCGTCGATCGTGATGGCCGCGGTGGTCTCGACGCGGTCACCCGGTTTCAGGTCGCGCCGCGCCGCATCGCCCACGCCGACGCGCGCCTTGCCGGCAAGGATCAAGGCTTGCGCTTTGGTCCGCGTCTCGGCCAGGCCGCGCTGGACGATGAGTTCGTCGAGGCGCAGTTTCTGCGCCTTGACAGGCCGCTGCGTGACGGTGGGACTCACGGCTCTATCGTGGCACAGCCCGCTGCACGCGGACTCACTCTGACGAGTCCCCTGTGCGCGGAGTGCCCAAGCTCGAAGCGCGGACTCTAGGGTCGACAGGGTCTGGTAGTCCCGTTTTCCGATCTGTCGGCGCCGAAACGTCGCGCAACCTGCGGGACCGGGACTACGAGCCCCCAATGAGTCGTGAACGGGGTCGAAATGAGACGTCAACGGCCCAAAACGGGACTGCCCGACCCGACCCCCGCCCGCCGCTGACCCGCGGTCCTCGCCGATAAGTGTCAGGTGATCGCCGAGTGCTTTGATCGGCCATGCCCGTGACAGCGGCGTCGGTGAGACACCGATCGGTACAACGAATGCGGAAGCTGCGGCTGACCGTCGGCGAGGAGATCCAACGGCTTCGACTGGACGCTGGGATCACCCTGACCGAATTGTCCGCTGTGACGTGCCTGGACCGGTCGCACCTGCGTCGGATCGAAACCGGTGAGTCGACGGCGAGCGTCGAGGCGCTCGTCGCGATCGGGGTCGCCCTCGGAGCGGACCTCAACCTTCGCTACTTCGCCGGCACAGGACCGCGTCTTGTCGACCGCTTCCAGGCACCGATGGTCGAAGAGTTCCTCCGGCGCCTATCGCCTCGGTGGTCGGCCCGTCTCGAGGTCCCCGTCGAGACACCGCGCCGCGGCGTCGTCGACGCAGGGCTGTTTGATGGCCGAACGCGGCTCGTCGTCGCAACCGAATTCCAGTCTGAGTTTCGCCGACTTGAGCAAGAGATCCGCTGGAACGTCGAGAAGGGCCAGGGCCTCGTGACCAAGATCTTGCAGGAGGACGGCGATCAGCCGTGGATCGGCTCGCGCCTGCTCGTCGTCAGGTCGACGGTCTCGACTCGCGCGGTCGCCATGCAGTACGAGGCCACTCTCCGAGCGGCATATCCCGCTAAGACACGGGATGTCCTCGACGCCCTCACGGCACCGACTGCGGCGTGGCCCGGACCCGGTGTCGTCTGGATGATCGTCGAGGCGGGGAAGGCTCGGCTGCTCGACGGACCCGCTCGGGGGGTTCGCGTCGGGCGATGAGGGCGGGCGTCGGACTCCCGTTTTGGGGCCGATGGATCGGGTTACGCCTTGCCACGCGCTCAGCCGGGACTGCCAGTCCCGGAAATGCGCGGACCGCTACGATATCGGGCCCCTGCGCCCGAAAAGGCGACTAGGAGACCCGCGCCCCCCTCGGGAGCGGACGCGGACTCAACTCCGTGGGTCGCTAGTACTCGTCGCGCCGGCGTCGTTCTCGTGCCAGCTGCAGGCCGACGATCCGCGAGATCACGATCGCGACGTACATGAGGCCGGCCACCTGCTCGATCATCACGACCGATCGGGCCTGCGCGAGGACCGGCACGATGTCGGACAGGCCGACGCTCGTCAGGTTCGTGAACGACAGGAACAGCAGCTCGAACCACGTCCGCGGGGCGTCGGCGCTCCCGGGCGCACTGAACGATCCCGGCCAGACAACCTGGATCGCCATGAACGCGTGCGCGAACCCCCAGGCGATCACCGTGAACGTCGCCGCCACGGCCCACAACTCGTCGGCCGTGATGAACGCGTCGCGGAACATGTAGCGGAGCAGAGCGAACGCCGTGTAGGCGTAGAACCCCGCGAGCAGGACCGACGACCACAGCACCAGCGTCTGGTTCGACGGATCCGCGATCTCTGCCAGGGTCAGGACGACGATCGGCGCGCCCAGCACGATCGACACCCACGTCAACGCCGGCGTCGACCGCACCGTCCGAACAGCCAGGACGAGGACGACGAGCGAGAACATCGACAACGCCGCCCGCCCGACCGGCGACTGATCCATGAACGGGTAGAGCAGGACGCCGGCGAGCTGTACCAGGAGCAGGACCGCCGACGGCTCCTCCCGCAGGAGCGTGGCGATGTCGCGCCGCTCGTCCACGGCCGTCATGAACGTCTCAGGCGACGTCCGAGGTCGACCGTCCCGGCGAGAGCTTGAGCAGCGTCAGCGTCTCGCGTACCTGCTCCGTGAGACCCGAGGTATCCAGCCGAAGCACCCGGCGCAGGTCCGCGACCGACCCATGGTCGACGAACCGATCGCCCGGGATCCCGATCGCCCGGACCGCGACGTCGCGGTAGGCGGGATCGGCGAGCCGCGCCTCCTCGATCAGCTCGAGGACGCCCGACCCGAACCCGCCAGACACGACGCTCTCCTCGAAGGTCACGACCAGGCGCTTCCCGCGCGCGGCGTCGAGGATCAGCTGGCGATCGAGCGGCTTGGCGAAACGCGCGTTGATCACGCCGACCGACCAACCGTCCGCCTCGAGCGCCGACGCGGCCTCCATCGCGCGCATCACGATCGGCCCGAACCCGACGAACAGCAGGTCCCGCCCGTCGCGTAGCGTCTCGCCCTGACCGACAGGCAGCACGACGGGGTCGCGCGCCGGCAATCCGAACCCCGGGTCGCGCGGGTAGTGCAGCGCGAACGGGTGCTCCTGCGCGAGCGCGGTCCGGAGCAGCGAGCGAAGCTCCTGCTCGTCCTTCGGCGATGCGATGACGAGATGCGGGAGCTGCCGCTGTGCGGGGACCGTGAACATGCCCTGGTGCGACGTCCCGTCCTCACCCACCAGTCCGGCTCGGTCGACGGCGATGATCACCGGCTGGTCGTTCTGGCAGACGTCGTGGACGGTCTGGTCGAACGCGCGCTGGAGGAACGTCGAGTACAGCGCGACGACGGGCCGCATCCCACCCATCGCGAGGCCCGTCGCCAACGTGACGGCATGCTGCTCCGCGATCCCGACGTCGAAGACGCGCTCCGGGAAGACCTCGGCGAGCTTCGACATCCCGGTGCCGGTCGGCATGCCGGCCGTGATCCCGACGATCCGCCTGTCCTCACGCGCCGCATCGATCAGCTCCGCCGCGAAGACCGCGGTGTAGTTCGGGTTCTTCTTCGGCGCGGCGGGCTCGGGCGTCGGGGACGCGGCGTCGTCGGACATCGACTCGGTCGGGAGCGTGTCGACCCGCATCGGCGGGAGCGCCGCCCCGTGGAACCCGACCTGGTCCTCGATAGCGGGCTTGAACCCGCGGCCCTTCTGGGTCCTGACGTGGACGATCGTCGGGCCCGGCAGCGCCAGCGCGGCCCCGAGCGTTTCGAGCAGAGCCCGGATGTCATGCCCGGGGACCACCCCGATGTACGTGATGCCAAGGTCCTCGAACAGCTGCCCTGGCTGCGCGAACCGCACGACCGACGCTCGTAGGCGTCGTGACAGCTCGAGCAGGGTCGGACCGAAGATCGGGATCCGCTCGACGGCTTGGTCGTAGGCGCTCTTGCTCTGGCGCCAGGCGTTCGACAGCTTGATCTGGGACAGGTATTTCGAGAAAGCGCCGACGGTCGGGCTGATCGACATCTCGTTGTCATTGACCACGATCAGCATCTGCGTCTTGCGCTGGCCGATGTCGTTGAGGGCTTCGAGGGAAAGCCCGGACATCAGCGCGGCGTCGCCGACGACGACCGCGATGCGCTCCATACCGTGGCGCAGGTCGCGGGCCTCAGCCAGGCCCTCGGCGATCGACAGCCCGGTCCCGGCGTGTCCTCCATCGAACACGTCGTGCGGCGACTCTGACCGACGCGGGAACCCGCCGACCCCGTCGAGCGAGCGGAGCGTCCGGAATCGATCGAGGCGCCCGGTCAGCAGCTTGTGCGGGTACGCCTGATGACCGGTGTCCCAGACGATCTTGTCGCGCGGCGATTCGAGCAGTCGATGAAGCGCGATCGTCAGCTCGACGACACCGAGCGACGAGCCGAGATGGCCGCCGGTCTCGGCGACGGTCGAGATGATCGTCTGGCGGATGTCGGCCGCCAGCTCCGTGAGCTGTTGCTCGGTCAGCCCGCGCAGCTCGGCGGGCCCCTGGAGTTCCTGAAGGATCGTCACGCGGGGATCGGCTCCGATGGGAGGATGGTCGGTTCGGGGGACGGGTCGTGGACCCGTCGTGTGATGTCGATGCGCAGCGTAGCGCCCGACGCGCGGAACGATCGGCCGCGACGGAGCCGGAGTGTAAACCTGTTCCTCACAAGTCGCTAGTTTCACTGCGCGAGGTCTCGTGACGACTCCGCGACAGACACTACCTATGCTTGCCTCCGGATGCCTGATCCGATCACGGCGCTCGAAGCGACCGTCACCGGACGCGTGATCAGACCCGCATCGCCGGAGTACGACGACGCCCGTCGGACGTTCAACGCGCTCATCGACCGACGGCCCGCGGCGATCGTGCGATGCGCGAGCCATGACGACGTGTCGGCGGCCATCGCGTGTGCGCGCGACAACGGCCTCGCGCTCGGCGTCCGCGGAGGCGGCCACAGCGTCGCAGGGCTCGCGATCGTCGAGAACGGCCTCGTCATCGATCTCTCGGAGATGCGCGGTGTCTCGATCCGCGCCGATGACCGGGTCGCCCACGTGCAGGGTGGCGCGCAATGGCAGGACCTCGACGCGCCGGCACTCGACCATGGCCTCGGCGTACCGGGCGGCGTCTACGGCGATACCGGCGTGGCCGGCTTGACGCTGGGGGGCGGCATCGGCTTCCTGATGGGCATCGGGGGCTTCACCTGCGACAACCTGGTCGGGGCCCGGGTGGCGACGGCAGATGGGTCGGTCGTCGAGGGCGCCGATGATCCCGAGCTTCTGTGGGCGCTGAGGGGCGGCGGCGGGAACTTCGGTGTCGTGACGCGTTTCGACCTTGGGCTGATCGAAGTCCCACCGATGTATGGAGGCCTGGCCCATGTGCCGCTCGGCGACGGAGCCACCCTCCGGCGCTTGGCGACGCTCATGCCGGAGGCAGCCGACGCCGTCCTTCCGATGCTCGTCCTCCTGCTGGTCGATGGCGTCCCGACCGTCGAGATCCAGTACGCGTACGCCGGCGGTGCCGCCGCGGGAGCGGCGTTCGCGACCAAGCTGCTCGGTGAAACCGCGGATCGTCACCCGGGCCTCCGCCCCTGCACGTATCTCGACATCCAGTCGATGAACGCGATCGAGCCGTTCGGGAGGCGCCACTACTGGTCGTCCACCTTCGTCGCGGACCTGACCGCCGAGCTCGTCGAGACGCTCGTCCGCCTCGTCGACACGATCCCGACCGAGTCGTCGGGCTTCCTTATCGAGCCGGTCCACGGGCTCGCACGCCGGATCCCGAGCGAGCACGCGGCCTTCGGCAACCGGACGTCGCGCTTCCACGTCAGCGCGATCGCGACCTGGGACGACGCCGCGCTCGACGTGCCGTTGCGAGCCTGGAGCAAGGACGCCACGGCGGAGGTCGCCGCCTGGTCGACCGGCGGGCTGTACGCGAACTACGCGATGCCCGAGGAGGCGGTCACGACCGCACCGACCGGGCGAACCGACCGCGCCCGGGCCGTCTATCCGCCGTCGACATACGCGCGGTTACAGGCGGTCAAGGCCCGGTACGACCCCGACAACCTGTTCCGCGGGAACCTCAACATCACGCCGGCTTCGTCTACGGTCGCGGCGACGCGGGCAAGCTCGCCGTCGTTCCAGGAGGCCTGATCAGGCCTCGTCGATCGTGCGGTCCTCTGTCACATCGACGGTCTCGAGCGTGCTGCCCTTCGCGACGAGCTGCCGCATCCGCAGCTCCGCACTCCGGAGGAGCGTCTCGCATCGTTCGAGGAGTGCGGCACCACGCTCATGCAGCGCCAGGGTCCGCTCGAGCGGCAGGTTGCCGGTCTCGAGCTCGGCGATCGTCCGCTGGAGCTCGGCGAGCGCATCGTCGAACGAGAGCTGAGCCGGCGGGGTCAGCGGCGCGTCGTCGGCGGATCGCTCCTCAGTCGTTCCCGTCACCCTCATCCTCGTCGAGCCGTTCGGCAGCACGACCGAGCGGCCGCGCGACCAGCATACCGATGCCGACCCCGAGGATCGCGATCACGACGACGACGACCACGAAGGCCGCGAGTTCGCCGCTCACTGCCCCGGTTCGTCGACGGTCGCGGCGATGTCACCGCGTGCGACCCGGATCGTGAGGGGTGAGCCGCCGGGTGCGTCGGCAGGGTCGCGGATGATCGCGCCGTCGGCCGTTCGCCGGACGATCGCGTAGCCACGCTCCAGGGTCGCACTCGGGCCCAACACGGAGAGCGCGGCGCCCGACGCGTCAAGCGCCGAGCGTGCGGCCGCGACACGTGCGCCCGAGAGACGCGGCAGATCGGCGGAGGCTGCCGCGAGCCGGAGCCGCTCCTGCGCGAGTCGCGTCTCGACGGCCCGGGTCGCGCGGTCGAACAGCAGCCCGACCTGCTCGCGAGCGGCGGCGAGTCGCGACGCGGGACTGACGGGATCGAGTGCGCGCCGCTCCACTGCGAGATCACGCGCGGCCGCAGCGAGCCGCCGTTCCGTGGCTGCGGTCATCCGATCTGCAGCGCGGCGCAGCGCCCCGGCCATCTCGAGCCGATCGGGGACGACGATCTCTGCGGCGGCCGACGGCGTCGGCGCTCGCACGTCCGCCGCGAAGTCCGCGAGGGTCACGTCGACCTCGTGCCCGACGCCGCACACGACCGGCAGCGGGTGGGCGACGACCGCGCGCACGACGCGCTCGTCGTTGAACGCCCAGAGATCCTCGAGCGAGCCTCCGCCGCGGGCGAGGATCGTGAGCGCGGGTGCATCGTTCGGGCGGCCCGCGTCATGCATCGCCGCGGCATAGCGTGCCACTCGCCGGAACGCCGTGACGATGCTCGGTGGCGCCCCGTCGCCCTGCACCTGGGCCGCGACCAGCACGACCTGGACGAGCGGCCAGCGACGCGCCAGGACGTGGCTGACGTCGCGCCACACCGCTCCCGACGGGCTGGTGATCACGGCGATCGTGCGTGGGCGCGACGGCAAAGGTCGCTTTCGGGCGCTATCGAACAGCCCTTCGGCATCGAGGCGTGCCTTGAGCGCTTCGAACCGGAGCGCCAGGTCCCCGACGCCGGCGGGCTGGATCGAGTCGACGTAAAGCTGCATCGCCCCTGTCGGCTCGTACAGGTCGATACGGCCGTGGACGACGACGCGCAAGCCCGCCTTCGCCTCGAAGAGCGACCGCTCCCGCTCGTCGCGGAACCACACGCTCTGGAGCTGGTTGCGTTCGTCCTTGAGGGCGAAATAGGCGTGTCCCGCCGACGACACCGTCACCCGGCCGATCTCGCCCTCCACCCACAGATCGAGCAGACGCGGGTCCTGGCGGATCGCGGTCCGGACCGCTCGGGTGACGTCGCTGACCTTGAGGATGCGGAGACCGAACGTGCCGGGTGCCACGGCGCTCGGCCGCAGCTCGGTGGGCGCGTCGCTGGGGGTGACTCCCCTCCCCGGCCCGACCGCGACCGGCTCCTCCGGGTCGACCGCGTCCCAGCCCGGCAGCGCCCAATCCGGCGGTGTCTGGCCCTCGCGCTCGGTCACGGGATGGATCCCGGCATCAGACCCGCGTCTGGTACTCCCCGGTCCGGGTGTCGATCCGGATGGTGTCGCCGGTCTCGACGAAGATCGGCACCTGCACGACGAGCCCGGTCTCGGTCGTGGCCGGCTTTCGCGCACCGGTCTGGGTGTCGCCGGCGAACCCTGGCTCCGTCTCGACGACCGACATCTCGACGCTGACCGGCAGCTCGACGCCGATCGTCTCGCCCTGGTAGCTGGTGCGGTCGAGCGTCATGCCGTCCTTGAGGTAGCGCGTCGCCTCGCCGAGCTGGTCGGACCGAAGCACGAACTGGTCGTAGTTGTCGGTGTCCATGAAGTGGAACTCGTCGCCGTCGCGGTACAGGAACTGGACGGGCCGCTGCTCGAGCTGGGCGCGCGGCCATTTGGTCCCGGCCTGGAACGAGCGCTCGATGGTCTGGCCACGCTTGACGTTGCGCAGCGTGATGCGGACCTGGGCGGACCCGCGACCCATCTTGATGTGGTGGTAGTCGAGGATCTGCCAGAGCTCGCCGTCGAGCTCGATGGTCACGCCCTTGCGCAGTTCTCCGGTGCTGATCATGTGGGGTGTGGGCTCCTGGGGTGGCCTACGGCCTAGCGGCCTCCGGTCCTGTTGCGACGCACAGGCGGACGGACGCGGATCCGTCGGATGAGGCGCCCAATTCTAGCCGGTAGGATGCGCTGACCATGGACCGTGTCCTCGCCGCAGCGCGCCCGGCATTCGATGCCGAGACCGTCGTCGACATCGCGCGACGGACGTTCGACGTCGATGCGGCGGGAGCGCGCGATCTCGGCAGCGAACGGGACCAGGCCTTCGTGCTACTCGACAAGGCTGCCGCACCGTTGGCCGTCCTGAAGGTCTCGAACGCCGCCGAGGACCCGACGACGCTCGATATGGAGGCACTCGCGGTCCTCCATGCGCAGCGGGTCGATCCGTCGCTGCCGCTGGCGATCCCCTGGCTCGTCACGGGGGCTGCCCGCGACTCCACGGATCCCGCCGACCGGCGGGGCGCGTTCGACGCAGCCGATGGGCGCCACTACGTGCGTGGCTATTCGATCCTGCCGGGCCGGGACCGGATCGACGCGATCACCCTGTCCGACACAGCACTCGCCGGGTGGGGCGCGATGGCCGCTCGCGTCGGCCGGGCGCTTCGCGGCTTCTTCCATCCGGCCGCGCAGCGGACGATGCTCTGGGATGTCCAGCACGCGGGCCGGACCAGAGAGCTGCTCGGAGCCATCGGGGACGAGCGACACCGTGCGCTCGTCGAGGCCGTGCTCGATCGGTTCGAGGCCGCGGTCGTGCCGCTCTGGCCGTCGTTGCGCGCCCAAGTCATCCACACGGACCTGACGACCGACAACGCACTCGCCGACGACGATGGCAACGTGAGTGGGATCGTCGACTTCGGCGACATGAGTCACAGCGCGCTGGTCGTCGACCTCGCGTCACTCCTCGACTCGCTGCTGAACGGCCGCACCGACGCCGAGCTGTTCCGCTGCGCGCGGCTGGTCATCACGGGATATGAGGCGATCACCCCCCTCGAGCCGCTCGAGCTGCAGCTCCTTCCCGAGCTGGTCGCCGCCCGCGCCGCCGTGACCATCGCGATCTCGTCCTGGCGCTCCGAGCAGGGCCTCGAGGACCCGGCCTTCGGCGAGCGGTACAACGGTCCGGTCGCCCGCACGATCGAGACGCTGCTCGACGTCGGCTGGGCCGAGGCCGCCCGACGGATGGGCGCGAGCGTCGAGCGGCCGTCGCGGGACCTCGCCGTCCGACGCGAGGCCGTCATCGGGCCGGCGATGGAGCCGCTCACCTACGACGAGCCGATCCACCTGGTCGCCGCCGGCGGCGCATGGATGACGGGCGCCGATGGACGGCGCTACCTCGACGCATACAACAACGTCCCGTGCGTCGGCCACAACCATCCGCGCGTGACGGAGGCGATCGCCCGCCAGAGCCGTCGCCTGAATACGAACATGCGCTATCTCTACGAGTCGGCGATCGAGCTCGGCGAGCGCCTGATCGCCACGATGCCGCCGGACTCCGGTCTCGACACGGTGATGTTCGTCAACTCCGGTTCCGAGGCCAACGACGTCGCATGGCGCTTGGCGACGACGTTCACCGGGAACAGCGGGGCGCTGTGCACGGCGTTCGCATACCACGGCGTGACCGAGGCGACCGCGGCCCTGTCGCCGGAATCCTGGCAGGCCATCAGGCCGCCCGACCACGTCGAGACGTGGGAGCCACCGGATCGAATGCGCGACCTCCACCTCGACGGGGGCCCATTCGCGGACGCTCTCACCCGGTTGGGGTCCCGCGGCCACGCCCCAGCGGCGGCGATCCTCGATGGCGTGCTCACGAGCGACGGCTACCTCGAGCCCGGTCCGGGCCTCGCCGCAGAATGGCTGGAGGCGACGCACGCCGCCGGGGCGCTATGGATCGCCGACGAGGTCCAGGGTGGCCACGGCCGGACCGGCCACCATATGTGGTCGTTCGAGCATCTCGGACTCATCCCGGACATCGTCACGATCGGCAAGCCGATGGGCAACGGTCACCCCGTCGGAGCGGTCGTGACGCGGCGCGAGATCGCCGCCCGTTTCGGCGACGAGACGGTCTTCTTCAGCACGTTCGGCGGGAACCCGGTGTCCGCTGTAGCGGCACTCGCGGTGTTGGACGTCCTCGAGGACGAGCGCGTGCTCGAGCGGGTGGTCCGCGTCGGGGCTGCGCTGCTCGCGGGTGTGCGCGGGGTCACCCGCCCCTACCCCGCCGTGCTGGACGTCCGCGGTGTCGGCCTGGCGATCGGTGTCGAGGTCGCCGATCGAGCCGCGGCGGTCGCGATCAAGGAAGGCCTTCGCGAACGCGGCGTGCTGGTCGGGACGTCGGGTCGCGACGGCAACGTGTTGAAGGTCCGGCCGCCACTCGCGTTCTCCGACGCGGACAGTGCGGTCTTCGTCGACGCGTTGGCCTCGACGCTCAGAGCGGTCGCCGCTCGTTAACTGCCGTCCCCGACGACCAGCACGTCGCTCGGGAAGCGTGTGAGCCGCTCGAACCGTCCGGCCGCTGCGTCAACGGTCACGAGGTCCTCGATGCGGATCCCAGTCTCGCCATCCAGATAGACGCCGGGTTCGACCGAGAAGACGGTCGGGCTCGGGAGTGGCGTCTCCGCGGCCCGTTTGCTCAAGCTCGGCAGTTCGTGCGTGGCCAGCCCGATGCCGTGTCCCAGGCTGTGCCCGAAGCGGTCGCCATATCCGGCCTCTCCGATGACGTCACGGGCGATCGCATCGACCGCGCGGCCCGACGGCAATCCGTCGCTTCCCAGCACGGCGCCCTCGAGCGCGTTGATCACTGCCGTCTGCGCGTCCTGCACGAGCTGGTACAGCGAGAGGTCACGCTCCGACGGCTCACCGACGAACAGCGTCCGCGTCATGTCGCTGCGATACCCCGCGACCTGCGCGCCGAAGTCGTACAGGAGCACCGCGCCGTCGAGGACGGGTCGATCTCCGGGAGCCCCGTGCGGCAGCGCTGCCTCGGGGCCGGCGAGACACGCGACGTCGAAGGCGAGCGCCTCGGCGCCGTCGGTCCGCATCAGCCACTCGAGCCGGAGCGCGAGCTCCGCCTCCGTCACACCGGGTCGGATCTCGGGCAGGAGCGTCGCAAGGGCCCGGTCCGCGACCGCGCACGCCGCCGCAACGCGCTCCAGCTCCGAAGGCTCCTTCGTCGCCCGGTCAGCCTCGAGCCAACCCTCGATGGGTATCAGTTCGACATCCGGTGCGGCGATAGCGAGCTTCGCCCAGGTCGCCTGCGGGACGAAGGCGGCCTCCACTCCCACGCGTTTCGCCCCGACCGACGCGACGAGCTCAGGCCAACGCGTCGGCAGGTCGCCGTACACCGTCTCGATCGACGCCTCCGGTGCCTCGCGCGACGCCTGGATCTCGTAGCGCGAGTCGGCGAACAGGATCAGATGCTCGTCAGAGAGCAGGAACTGTCCTGACGACCCGGCGACCTTCTCCTCGCCGTCGGCGAGCGTGAAGCCGGTGAGATAGCGTATGTGCTCACGACGGACGCCGAAGTAGGCATCGATCCCCGCGTCCCTGAACCGGGCGCGGACTCGGTCGCGTCGTTCCGGGCGGGCGGCGCGATCGGCCTCGTCCCAACGACGTCGCTCGGCCTCGGTCGGTGCTCCGGCGAAGTCGGCCGCGACGGGCCAGCTCGCCCGACTCACGACGCGGGCTTCGCGTACTTCTTGATGTTGGCCTGGTGCTGCTTGTAGGTCTTCGCGAACGCGGTCGTGCCGCTGCCATCGCCCTTGGCCAGGAAGTACAGATAGCCGTCGCTGGTGTCGGGATGCAAGGCGGCGTCGATGGACTTCAGTGTCGGCGTGCTGATGGGGCCCGGCGGCAAGCCCCTCGACGTGTACGTGTTGTACCCCGCCAGCTCGGGTGGCAAGGGGTCGGACGTGAACCCGCCCTTGATCGGGGCCCAGAACCGGTAGTCCTTCCAGTCCGCGAAATCGGTCTTCTCGAGCTGCAGCGAGTCGTGCGTGTAGAAGACGGTCGGATCGGACTCGAGCTCCTGGCGTGGCCACTTCTTCGGGTTCAGCCGGTTCTGGTACACGCCCGCGATCAGCGGCTTCTCTTCATCGAGCTGCGCCTCGCGCTCGACGATGGAGGCCAGCGTCAGCACCTGATAGAAGTCCATGCCACGCGCCGCCGGCACGTCCATCTTGGCGTCACCGACCGCATCGTGGAACCCGTCGAGCATCTTGCGTACCAGCTCTTCCGGCGTCGTGTCAGGAAGCAGGCGGTAGGTGCCCGGCCAGAGGAACCCCTCGAGCGACGCGTTGTCGGGGGCCTCGGCGAGGACCTTCTTGAGCCATGGGTAGTCGGCCAGCAGCTCCGCGGGTGGCTCCTTCACGAGGTCATAGAACTCGCGCGGGTCCATCTCGAGCCCGTCCAACGTCTGGAGCTTGGCCGTGATCTGCTCGAGTCGAAGGCCGGTCCGCAGGTCGACCTCGATGTACGGGTTCGGCGGCGGTGCGAGCAGCGCCGACACCATCTGGTCGGGCGTCATGTTCTTGCGAAGCACGAACGTGCCCTGCTGCAACGCGCCGGTCAGCTCCCGTTGACTCGCGATGAAGACGAACGCCCGCGGGTCCTTGATCAGGCCTTCCGCGCCGAGGCGTGTCGCGATCGCGGACGCCGTGTCGCCCTCCTGGACGACGAATTCGACCTGGGTCGGATCGGTGGACACCGGCTGCGTGAGTGCCGTCCCGAGATCCTCCCGCACGATGTCGGCGACGAATGGGAGCTTGAGTGCGGCCGGACTGTCCTGCGCCCACGACAGGATCGCGCCGTTGACGACGGGTCGGAGGGCCGTGAGGGCCACGAGCAGGACGATCCCCGCGAGCAGCACCGCGAACAGCAGAAAACGGATGAGCCCGCCCAATCCGCTACCGCCGCGGCCCCGTCGTCGACCGGGTCGGCCGTCGCCACCGTACCGCCGCGAGGGCTCATAGCCCTCGGGGACGTAGTCGGTCGCGTAGGCGTCCGGCTCGAACCGGCGGACGCCGGGTCGCTGGTCGCGCGGGCGGCCGCCCGAGCGGATCGTCATGGGGTCGTCTCCATCGTGGGCCGGGGCTGGGGAACCCCGGTCGCGCGGCGGCTGTCGAGCTCATCTTGAAGGATGATCGCCGCGGCTTCCCGGTCGACCCGCGCGCGATACGCATCCCGCTGGGTCTTCGACGGCGGGCCGCCCGAGCGGCCCCGACGCATGGGGCCAAGGCGGGACTCGGCGAGGTGGCTGCTCAGCCGCTCGTCACGCAGCGTGATCGCCACACGGTCGCCGAGGCGCGGCGCCAGCGCATCGACCCACGCTCGGGTCGCGAGCGCCTGTGGGCCCTCGGCGCCGCCGGCTTCGAGGGGCAGACCGACGACGAGCTCCGTGATCAGGTTGCTCTCGATGAGCGGGAGGATATGGGACACGTCGTCTTCGACGGCCGGGCCGCGCTTGAGCGTGATCAGCGGACGCGCGCCGACATCCGGCCCGTCGGCGATCGCGACCCCGATCCGGCGGTCACCCAGATCGATCCCGAGGAACGCGGTCACGGCTGGACCGCCTCGGCCATGCGCACGTCGACGCGCTGGTCCAACGTCGGGATCGTGCCGACCCAATCGGGCCACACGGACAACTGTGACTGACCGTACGTATCGAGGATCGCCTTGGCGTCCTTGAGGCTCTTGCCGCGGATCTGCGCCTCGATAGCCGCCGGGTCGACCTGAAGGACCTGGCGCGCCGTGATCGTCACCGGGAACGTGATGACGCCGTCCTCGACGACTCCCGGCGAGGGCTCGATCTGACTGGAACCCTCGACGAGCTCGTAGCCCTCCTGCACCTGCGGACCGATGTTGGCCTCGGCGACCTGCTGGACGGCGTTCTCATCGACCGCCAGGACGGTGCCAGTGGCGTTGGCTCCAAGATCGAACGTCTCGACCTCCTTGCCGAGGAGCGTCGCCGGGTCGACGGTATAGGTCGCGTCCCCGAGCGTGGCGGTCTCCGGGAACACGGTCGTGCCGTCGGTCGCGAGCGACGGGTCGGCGACCTTCTCAGCGAACGTGGATGCGAGCTTCGCGTCCAAGGCCTTGGTCGCGGCATCGATGTCTGCCTTGACCACGCGCGGGAACTCGTTGCGCTTGCCGCCCCTCGTGGCGTCGGGATTCGTGACGTCCAGGGTCAGCGGATCCTCGCCACGCGGGATCACCAGGATCGTGTTGGGCTGGACGTTGCCCTCCGGCCCAGGATCGACCGCCGTCACCTTGACGGTCGCACTCGCCGGGAAGATCTGGAGGCCGACGAGCTGCGCGGCGGGCACGGTGACGCTTCGATCGGTACGGAACCGGATCCCGTTCTGGGTCCCGACGATGCTGCCTCTCGGCACGGTGTTGGTCGAGGTGAAGTCCTTGTTGCGGAACCGGACGGTCCCCGTCGCCGGCGTCTCCTCGACGCGTTTTCCGGTGACGTGGAACGTGTCGCTGGTCTCGATCGGGACATCCTTCGTGATCGCTGGGACCGTCCGACCCTCAGCGTCCGGTTCGGTCGCGGCGGGGTCCGCGGTGATGCGGAGCGGGATCGGCCCGATCTCGGCCTGCTTCGGGGCGATCACCGCTGTGGCCGTCGGCAGGAACACGTACGCGCCGACCCCACCGACGACGAGCGCCAGGGCGAGGACCGCCAACCCGATGGCGACGGGTGTGCGCGCGATCCGCGAACCGAAGCGTTCCCGCGCCGGGGCCGGGCGGACACGGGATCCGCCCTGTGGAAGCGGCTCGGGGACCCGCGGCTCCATCGGCGTATCGGCGACGACTCTCGCGGCCGGGACCGCCGAGGGCATCCGGTGCGCATGCGGCTCGCGAGCGGCACGAGGCGAATCGGGGGGCGCCGCGTCCGTCGCGAGCGGGACGGAGCCGAGCTCGCCACCGGTCGCGGCGACGGCCGCAGCGCCTGCAGACGCGACACCCGTCTCCGCAACGCCCGTGTCGTCGGTCGCGGGTGGCGCTGAGCCGCCACCCCGTGGCCGTCGCCCACCGTTACCACGCGTCGAGCTTGGGCGCGCGGCTGCGTCGGGCTGGTCGGTCGCTGCCGCGACCCCGCCGACGGTACCGGCCGCAGCCACGGCCGCGGCGCCCCCAGTGACAGAAGCTGTACTGTCGACGCCGCCGTCCTCGGACGTCTCGTATTCGTTCACGGTCGAGAACACGGGCAGCCCCGCGGACGCCGCGAGAGCGCGTGTCGCCGCGTCGCCCGCGACGACCGACAGCCGCTTCCCGTTCAGCGTCGCGTCGCGCGACAGCAGCCGGAAGTTGATGCGCGACGTCGCGACGCGCGATCCGAAGGGCAGCACGATCGCGACGCGCGTCGCGTCGGCCGCACGAACGCGATTCGCCGCCGTCGTGATCTCGTCGTCGCTGTCGAGATAGAGGATCCGCGCGTCCATCAGCGAGGGTTCAGACCTTCATCGCGCGAAGCACGCGCTTGAGAGCGACGTCCAGTGGGTCCGCGGTGGTCTGCAACTCGATCGCCTGGTAGGCAAGACCGAGCGGCGTCACGTCCTGCTGGTCGACGAGCAGATCCGTCGCGTCCACGACGGTCTCGATCTGGTCCGGGGCGAGGACCAGCACCTCCGGCGGTCGCGAGAACGGCATGTGCTTCCAGAAGGCTTCCGCCGCGAGCGCCTCGCGGATCTCCGGCAGGCGGCTGCCGCCACCGCACACGAAGATCCGTCCGGGCAGCAGGTCGCCGCCCGACAGTTCCTCCATCACGAGCTCGACTCCGGCCGCCCATACCCGGACATCCTCGCCGATGATGTTCGCGATGTCCTGCTTGCGCTCGATGTCGAGGCCGCGTGCGTAGTCGACCTTGAGCGACTCGGCGCGCGGGAACGGCAGGTCCAGCCGATCCGCGATCGACTTCGTGAAGGCGCGTCCACCGAGCGCGAACATGCGCGTCCCCTCGATACCGCCCTGGCGGACGAGCGCGACGTCGGTCGTCCCGCCCCCGACATCCACGAAGAGCGCGCCGGCCTGACGGATCTGGTCGTTGCCAAGCACGCGAGCGACCGCATACGGCTCGGCGACGATCTCCAGCAGTTCGAGGTCGAGCTGCGACGCCACGCTCTGCAGTGCCCCGAGGTGCACCAGCGGCGCGAACGCATTGAAGATGCCGATCTGGACGTGGCGTCCCTGGAATCCGACCGGGTTCGTGAGCGCGTAGCCGTCGATCGAGGCGGATGTCACCGCAGCGTGGACGAGCCGGACGTCGACGTGCGGCAACCCAGTCTCCCAGGTGATCGCCCGTTCGGCCTCGACGAGCGCTTCGCGCTGCACCCCGTCGATGAGCTTCTGCAGCTCGGCCTCGGTGATCGGCTGGTCGGGGCGCTTCCGCTCCTGGCTGTGCGTCGTCGTGAAGCCCTTCACGAGCTCGCCGGCGATGCCGATGACGACCTGGCTCGGCCGGAAGCCCGCCATCTCCTCGGCTTCCTGGAGCGCGACAGCGCAGTTATCGACGACCGCCGCGATGTCCGCGACGGTCCCTGACTGCATGTGCGATAGGCCCTGGCGTTTGCGCCCGACCCCGCGGACGGTGCCGAGCCCGTCGTCATCGATCTCGAAGACGAGGGCCTTGGCGAACTCCGTTCCGACGTCGAGCGCGGTGCAGGCGGCCAGTCCCTCGGCCCCCTCACGCTGCCAGATCCGGCGCCAGAACGCCATCAGCCCCCCGTGCCGAGCCGTCCCGCGATCGATTCGCGGACCGCCTTCTCCGCGTCCGCCAACCCCTCGCGTCTCGTGCCCATCCCCTGCGCCATCTGCGGTCGGCCGCCACCCTTCGCACCGAGCGGCCCGGCCGCGACCTTGACGAGATCGCCGGCCGACAGCCCTCGATCCACGAGGTCGTCGGAGACGGTCACCCAGATCTGAGGCGCGTCGGCGTCGAGGAACATCGCGATGACGCCGCTGCCAAGCGCGGAGCGGACGTCCTTCGACGCCGCCTTGAGCGCGTCCATCGACTCGTACGGGATCGTTGCGATGACCGCGCGCGCGCCCGGAGCGACTTCCTCGGCACGGGCGGCGAGCTCGGCAGGCTTGGGGACACCGCCACCGCCCTCGCGAGCGCGGCGCCTGGCCTCTCGCAGGTCCTGCTGGAGGGCGCTGATCCGTTCCGGGATGCGGTCGACCGACTGCGCGCCGAGGTCTTCGGCGACCTTGTCGAGCGTCTCGAGACGCTGGCGGATGTAGTCGTCCGCGCCCGCACCCGTCAGGGCCTCGATGCGGCGTTGCCCGGAACCGATGCTTCGCTCGCCGGTGATCACGAAGCTGCCGATCTGGCCGGTCGCGCGACAGTGCGTCCCGCCGCACAACTCGAAGCTGTAATCCTTGACCCGCACGGTCCGGACGGTCTCGCCGTACTTCTCGTCGAAGAAGGCATCGGCCCCGCGCTCGATCGCCTCGGCCATCGGCAGGTACTCGACGGTCACCGGCCGGTCGTCGCGGATGATCGCGCGCACCTCGTCCTCGATGGCGCGCTTCTCCTCGTCGGTCAAGGCGCGGTCGAAGGGGTAGTCGAAGCGGAGATAGGCAGGGTCGACGAGCGAGCCGGCCTGCCGGGCCGTGTCGCCGACGACGTTCCGCAGCGCGCGGTGGAGTAGATGGGTGCCGGTGTGATTGCGCATCGTGTGGGCCCGGCGCTCCGCATCGACGACCGCCTCGACGGTCTCGCCGACCTTGAGGCGACCGTGGAGCGTGCCCCGGTGCACGATCAGGCCACCGACAGGCTTCTGCGTGTCCTCGACGCCGAACAGCTCGCTGCCGCCACCGGGCTCGCGGATCGTCCCACGATCGCCGACCTGGCCGCCACCCTCGGCGTAGAACGGGGTCCGGTCCAGGACGAGCTCCGCCTCGCCGTGGCCGGTGAGCTCGTCGAACTCCATCCCGTCGCGGATGATCGCGACGACGCGCCCCTCGGCGGTCGTCGTCTCGTAGCCCAGGAACTGCGTGTCGCCGACCCTGCCCTGGATCGTGCTGTAGAGCGAGGTGAGCTCGGCGTGTCGCGCGAGCTCCGCCTTCTTGCCGGACCGGCTGCGTTCGCGCTGCTCGGCAAGGGCGGCATCGAACCCGGCGCGGTCGATGGCGACGCCGTACTCCGCCGCCAGTTCGGCGGTGAGGTCGACCGGGAAGCCATACGTATCGTGGAGGCGGAACGCGACGTCGCCGGGGAGCTTGGGCGCGTCGGCCGGCAGATCCTCCGGACGACGCCCGACGACCGCCTCGGCTGACGTCAGCGGGATCAGCGCCTCCTCGAGCTGCACCGTCCCCGCGTCGAGCGTCCGCGCGAACTGCGCTTCCTCCCGCGCGATCGTGGTGAGGATGCGGTCGCGCTTCTCGAGGAGGTATGGATACGCGTCGGCCATCACGTCGATCACGACCGATGCCGTATCGGCCATGAACGGCTCGCGACGACCGAGCAGCCGGCCATGCCGAACGGCGCGTCGGAGGATGCGTCGCAGGACGTATCCGCGGCCCTCATTGCTCGGAAGGACGTCATCCGCGATCAGGAACGTGACGGCACGCGAGTGGTCGGCGATGACCTGGTAGCTGAACCGCTCCTGTTCGACCGCGTCGGGATCGTGGCCGAGCAGCTCGCGCATCCGGGCGTGGATCGGCGTGAAAAGGTCGGTGTCGTAGTTCGTCGGGACCTGCTGGACGACGCTTGCGAGCCGCTCGAGACCCATGCCGGTGTCAACGCCGGGTGCGGGCAGCGGCGTCAGCGAACCGCCGGCACGGAGCTCGAACTCCATGAACACGAGGTTCCAGATCTCGAGCCAGCGAGGACACGTCTCGCTGTGGTCGGGGATGCACTCGGGGCCCTCGCTGAGGTGCGCGCCGCGGTCGAAATGGATCTCACTGCACGGCCCGCACGGCCCGACATCGGCCATGCGCCACCAGTTCTTCTCGTCGCCGTTCGGGAAGTCGCCCCAGCGGACGAGGCGCTCCGGCGGCAGACCGATCTCGTCGCGCCAGACCTCGAAGGCGAAGTCGTCGGTCGTGTACGTCGTCGCGGCCAGCCGCTCCGGTGGGATCCCGAGATCGCGCGTGAGGAACTCCCAGGCCCAATGGATCGCCTCACGCTTGAAGTAGTCGCCGAAGCTCCAGTTCCCGAGCATCTCGAAGAACGTGTGGTGGCGCGGCGTTCGCCCGACCTCCTCGAAGTCGTTGTGCTTGCCGGCCACGCGCAGACAGCGTTGGTAGTCGACCGCCCGCGTGTAGCTGCGGGTCTCCTGTCCGGTCAGGACATCCTTGAACTGGACCATGCCGCTGTTCGTGAACAGCAGCGTCTGATCGCCGGCCGGGACGAGGCTCGCGCTCGGCACGACCGTGTGTCCACGTTCGGCGAAGAATTCGATGAAGCGCTGCCGAAGCTCCGACGCCGGCCGCGACACGATCCGGGGGTCCGGGGTGACGGGTGGGGTCGACATCGGCCGCAATGGTACCGAACCGGCGGGCGGCGGCCGTGCGCGGTCGTGGAGACTCATGACCGTCTCAGATGCTTCTCACCGTCGGCGGCGACGCTCGGCGCCTCGATACGATCAGGAGAGCCTCGATGACCAGCCCGATGACGACCCCGCCAGAGACCGACTTCGACCTCGACGAGCTCGATGACGACGATCGACCGATCGGCCGGATCCTGTCCCGGCGCGAGGTCCTGGCGCTGATCGGCGCGAGCGGCACCGCGGCGTTCCTCGCGGCGTGCACGCCGGGCGCCGGTTCATCGTCGGCGCCGGCTGCGACTTCGGCGGCCTCGAGCGCGAGTTCTAGTGCCGCAGCAACGGCCATCGCGTCTGCTGCGATCGCGACGGCTCTACCGTCCTGCGTTGTCGCCCCGGAGCTCACCGAAGGGCCGTACTACGTCGACACCAAGCTCGAGCGCGCCGATATCCGGCCGAACACGGCCGACGGGGTCCCGTCCGAGGGAGCGCCGCTCACGATCGAGTGGATCGTGTCCCAGGCGGACGGGTCCGCGTGCATGCCGATGCAGGGCGCGATCGTGGACGTGTGGCATTGCGACGCCCTTGGCGTGTATTCCGACGTGCAAGGCAACACCGGGAACTTCCTGCGCGGCTTCCAGCGGACCGACGCGAACGGCAAGGCGACATTCCAGACGATCTATCCC
>DASSZA010000051.1:0-4406 GCA_035703005.1 Candidatus Limnocylindrales bacterium
ACATCGTCGACGGCGGCCTCGACCAACGAGTCGGGGCCCCCGTCCGTTGCCACGAACACGATGCGGATCGTCTGGCCGGCCCATGGCGTCAACGCGATCGAGGCCGACGCCCATGCCGCTCGATCGGTCGTCGCCGACCCCGTCTCGGCCCGGACGAGCGTCCGGGTGCCGCCACTCTCCTCGACGAAGACCTGGAACGAATCGGCAGACGAGGCATTCGAGGCGTGGGCCAGGTAGTAGCGGAACGTCAACCTGCCCACGGCGCTGGGTAGCGCGATCGCCGGGGAGCGGACGCTCGTCCGGCCACCATCGACATCGTTGGCACTGGACGTCGAACCGGCGCTCGCACCGGTCACCAGCACGTATCGACCGGAGGCCGCGGTCCCCGACTGGTAGTTCGTCGGCGCCGGATCGGCCCGCTGCCAGCGGCCCCTCGTCGCGGTGTCGTCACCGTTCGGGTCCACCTGCCACCCGCGGCTGAGCTCGATGTCGTCGTAGAACGGGCCACAGTTCGCCTGGACCTTGCCGATCGGCGCGTACAGGCAGCCCGCGACGTCGATCAGGTACAGGATCGCCGACCGATTCCGGAGCGTCTCGCGGCCGATCACCTCGTCCGGCGGGTAGAAGCGACTCAGCTCGCCGGACGACCGCGGGTACATCTCCATCGTGTACATGAAGATCCGGTGCCGGCCGTACGCCCAGTCGATCTCGTCGCCGTCGGTGATGTACAGCCCGCTGGACTGCATCGGGTGGTAGCCGTTCTTCCCCGCCATGTGCTGCGCGACCGCCGCCAGCGCCGCGTGATCGTCACGGGTCATGTCCAGCGGGATGTCGGCGTAGGTGTAGCCGTAGGGCCAGAGGATCTGCTCGCCCGCGGTATGGAACGTGATCGCGGCACGGATCTGCTGACGGCCGTTGACGACCCGGCTGTTGATGAAATCGCGCATCGCCCGCGTCTCCGGCGCCGAGAACGCCTTCGGACCGCGATAGGTCAGCGACCCGGTCGATCCCGACGACCCGCCGCAGCAGCCCCAGTGGTAGTCGTAGTTCCGGTTCAGGTCGGTGCCGACGTTCGTCGTTCCGGCATTCGGCTGACGGTTCTTGCGCCAGCCACGGTACGGCGTACCGGTCAGGTCGAATTCGCCGCCGTCCGGATTGACCATGAACACGATGTAGATCTCGCGGGAATCGACCAGCCGCTTGATGGTCGCGTCGGTCGAGTAGCCGGCGCTGAGCCAGCGCAGGATCGCGAGTCCCTGCTCGACGGTCAGGTGCTCGCGGGCGTGGTGCAGCGCATCGAACAGGACCTCCGGCTCATTCTCGTCCGTGGCGACGTTGTCGGAGATCTTGGCCGCCCAGATGTCGCGGCCCTGGTAGCTCTTCCCGATCGAGAACTTGCGGACGATCGTCGGGTGATCGGAGACCGCCTTGTCGAGCTCCGCGACCATCTCGGCATAGGTGTGAAACCGCGAATCGGCCGGCGGGAAGTCCGCGGCGTGGACCGCGGCGGGCGCCACGAGCGCGATCAGCAGGAGTCCGACGAGGGCGGCGGGGACGGAACGCATGGCGGGCAGTCTGACGGGTCGACTGCGGCGTCGTCACCCCGCGATGGGGCTACGCGACGCACGTACTGGAACATAGCGGACCCTTCCGGCGTCGGAAGGACCTGACGGAGCCGACCCATGGGGGGTGGGGCCCGTCCACAGGAGGATCGTTCCTATGAGATCGATCACTCGCGCCGGCAGGCGGCCCATCGCCCTCGCCGCCGGCCTCCTCCTGGTCGCCTTCAGCGCGGCCCCCGCTCTAGCCTGCGGCGGGCTCATCGGTCCGAATGGGGCGGTCAATCTCCTGCGGACGACGACGTTCGCGGGCTACCACGACGGGGTCGAGCACTACGTGACGGCCTTCCAGTTCGCCGGCGGCGGAGGTGCGTTCGGCAGCCTCACGCCACTCCCCGGAGTACCGACAAGCGTCGAGAAAGGCGGCGACTGGACCCTCCAGCGGCTCGTCCGCGAGACCGACCCGCCCGTTGCCGACGCGTTTCTCCGGGCCGCCGCTGCGCCTTCGGGTAGTGCCCAGGTCCTGATGCAGGTGCGCATCGATGCGCTCGATATCACCGTGCTCAAGGGTGGCGCCGCCGAAGTGGGCACCTGGGCCACGGACCATGGCTTCCGCCTCCCGCCTGACGCGCCGGAAGTCCTCGACTTCTACGCGCAGCGCAGCCCGATCTTCCTCGCGGCAGCGTTCGACGGTGACGCGGCGACCGCCCGTGGCCAGAACATCGGGGACGGGACACCCGTGCACATCTCCATCCCGACGAACAACCCGTGGGTCCCGCTGCGGATCCTGGCGCTCGGCAAGACCTCGAGCGAGGTCGTCCAGGCCGACGTCTACATGCTGACGGACCGGTCCCCCGCCATGCTCCCCTACCCCGACGGATCGAACGGGATGACGCTGCAGCATTCCGCGCCGGCGACCGACCAGCTCCTCTCGGATCTGCGGTCCGACCGCGGGATGGACTGGATCCCGGACAAAGGCTGGCTGACCAAGATCGCCATCGATGCGGACGCGCCGCAGCTCTCCTATGACCTCGCGGTCGACGTCTCCGGCGCAAATGCGCCGTCGCGTGTCGCGGCGGGCCTCGAGATGCCGAATGCGTCGGATCCGGCCGTGATGGACGCGATGCGCTGGTTCGCCGGCATGTCGTTCATCGGGCTGGGGATCGGCGCGGTGGTCTGGTTGATCGCGAAGCACCGCATCGACCAGGGTCTGTCACCGGCGTGAGGGCCCTCGGGCTGATCCTGGTCTCGGTCGGAGTCGCCGTCCTCGCGGCCGTCTGGGTCGCGGGACCTGCCCGCGGCGGTGCGGCGACATCGGCCGAGATCAGCATCCATTTCTCGCATTACACGCCGTCGGAGATCGTGGCGACGGCCGGCGTACCGCTTCGGGTCACACTGGTCAACACCGACCCGATCGACCACGAGTGGCTGGTCGGCGACGTGGCTTTCCATCAGCGGCATCGCACCGGGACCGAGCAACATCACGGCGCTCGCCCGAACGAGGTGTCGCTGGCGCCGGGCGAGTCGAAGACGACGACCGTCGTCTTCGATGCACCGGGGGACTACTTGTACATCTGTCACCTGCCCGGCCACGAGGCGTACGGGATGGTCGGCGTGCTTCGGGTGCTGCCGGCGTCGTAGCCGCGGCCCGGCCCGCCGGCACGATCCGGCCGGGTGATGCACATATCCCGGCGTCGGGCGGCAGGTTCTTCAGTGATGCACTTTGGCTGCATCAAGCGGCGTGGCTGGGTTGCGGGCGACGGTCCGCGCGGCGGCTGACGACACGCTGGACCCGGACTTATGCAGGCGAACTGCATCAACGAGGAAAGGTCCGTCGGTCGGCCAGGAATATGCATCACCGTTTGGTGACGCAGGGGCGGCCCTCGGCGGGGACCCGCGGCGCCCGCGGCGCCGGCCGCGCCAGGCGCTAGCGAGGATCCAGCTTCGGCGGTTCGTGGGTGACGGGCGGCAGGTCCAAGCCCGCGACCCACTCGGCGATCTCGTCGGCCGCGGCGACCCAGACGCCCTCCATCGACTGTGCCCGTTCGATCAACCCCTCGAGGGCGATCGCGCGCGCCGGTCGGCCACTGATGAACGGATGCATCGTCAGATCGAACAGGCCGCCGATCTCGACGATCCCCTCGAGCTCCTCGAACCACGCATCGCACACGACGGACGGCGGGAGGATCGGCGACGTCGCATAGCCGGGCACGTAGTTGTACCGGTTCCAGTCGTCGAGGCTCCAGTGCATCGGCAGCTCGATGAGGCCTGAGGCCCACCGATACGGATGATCGGCATCCATCATCCCCGAGCTGTAGGTGAAGCCGTTCCGGGCCAACAGGTCGGGCGTGCGGAAGTTCATATCGCACGATGGCGCCCGATAGCCGACCGGCCGGATGCCGAGGACCGAGTCCAGCGCTTCGAGACCTCGCGTGAGATAGCCCTGCTCCGTCGACTCGTCCTTGCCACGCACGCTCTCATGCATGTACCCGTGGTGTCCGATCTCATGGCCGGCATCCCGGATCGACCGGATGACATCGGGCCACGTCTCCGCGACCCATCCAGGCACGAAGAAGGTGGTTCGGAGCTGGCGCCGGTCGAGCATCCGGAGCAGCCGCGGCACCGCGACCTGGGGCCCGTAACGCTGGTGGCCGATGACGTCCAGGTAGTCGATGACCTCAGGGTGGTCGGTCAGCATGACCGCCTCGGCGTCGACGTCGAACGTGAACATCGCGGCGGCTCGGTAGCCGTCGGGCCAGCGGAAGCCGGGGGGCAACGCGTCCATTCGGCAACGATACTGGGTCGGTGAGGACGAGTTCGAGTCGGTGACGGCGCAGCCGAGACGCA
>DASSZA010000133.1:0-2170 GCA_035703005.1 Candidatus Limnocylindrales bacterium
GCTCTGCGGACACCCGATCAACGCCGCGATCCAGGGATGCAGGACCTCCGTCTTGAACGACGGCTGCAGCGGCATGCTGCGGATCCAGGCCTCGACGGTGGTCTCCCACGACAGGTCCGACAGCACCGCCTGCCGGGCGAGTTGCGTGAACTTCGCGAACTCGATCGCACGCTCCGGCGTCGCGAGCGCATGCGACGACGAGAAGACCGGAGCGCCCCCGCCCGTCCGGAAGACGCACAGGCTCGCGGGAGACCGCACCGTGGCGTCGCCGTCCGGATGGTCAGGGTCGTAGAGGCCCAGCTCCTCCAGCAGCGTGACGTAGATCGGGTGCGTGTCGGGATGGAAGAACTGAGCCCCGAGTTCCACCGTGACCCGCCGCCCCCGGTGCTCGATCACCCGCGAATCGCAGTGACCGCCGATCCGCGACCGCGACTCGAACACGTCGACGTCGAAGCTCCCGGCGAGGAAGTACGCCGCCGCCACGCCACCCGCACCGGCGCCGACGATCGCCACACGATCACGTCCGGACCTCGCCCCCGCGGCGGCCGGCAACGCCCCGACCATCGCCGCCAACCCAACCGCGCCCTTGAGGGCATCGCGACGAGTCATCGATGTCTCGGACACAGGAAGCACGAAAGCCTCTCGATCGCGGGGAACCCAGATCTACCAGAGCCGAGCCACCCCTGAACAGCTGTGGGGCCGGCCCGGACTGCCGCCCTGCGTGGAAGGCGGAAGCGCCGGCTGTAGAGGCTGGTACGCCTGGGATGCGGAGGTCGGGTTACCTGACGCTGGTCGAAACCGGCGCAAGGAAGAGCAGGCATTGGTCCTGGTCGTACTTGACGACCTGGGCGACGAAGCGGAAACGGTCGCCCACGCCGACGGCCGAGGGCGCGGCGCCGGTGAAGTTCAGGTCAAAGACGTTCACATCTTCAAATTTGAACGATGGCCCAACCGTAGAGTCAGGCCCCTTATCCCCGGGAGCGATGAGGATGTCGTATCGAGTGTCATAGTCGCCGTGATTGGCCATGTCTGCGATTGAACCGTCGAACTCGATGGTCTTGCCACCAATCTCGCCTGCGACGGGCGCGATTGTTCCATCGCAGTAATCCGAGACCTTCATGAGCGCCGCTACCTGCGGACTGTTGCCAGTGGTGAGCACCTGCTCGTAGTTGTCGGGCCCGCTCGACGGGGTCGCGGCCGGGGCCGTGGTCTGCGCCGCGCTCGGCTTTGGGCTCTCACCTCCGCTTTGCGTCCCGACGGCGATGGCGAGGATGCCCGCAACCAGGATCAGCGCGCCTGACGCGAACAAGACCGACCGCGTCTTCGGTTGCGGCCGTTGGACGGTGGCGACCATGCTCAGGAGGTGACTGCCGAGCGTTTTCGGCTTCACCCGGCGGAAGGTCAGGTCTGTCCGCAGTGTCCCCTGATACTCCGAGACGAGCTCCCAGCCCTGGTTCTGCCACTTCGTCTTCGCGCTGCTCGCTCTTCCGCGCAGCGCTTGCACCGACTTGAACTCGTACTGCACGCGGTCGTCAGCCGGTGGGCTTCCCGAACCCGGATCAGGCTCGTCGGTCGTGTATCCGGGCGGGGCGATTGACATTGGAACGGAACTCCTGAGGTTTCGACCGCGACCGAGCGCGCGGTTTGCAGACTTCCTGGCGATCAGGAGGATCGGCCGGCGCGCAGGCAACCTTGAGCCACCGCCCCTAGCAACCGGCGATCAAAAGGGCGGGGCGCTTCCCCCAGGTAGCGCCCCGCCCAGTGATCCTGGTGGCTTCCGTTGTCCGTCGGTCGCCACACGTATCGACCCCAACCGCCCGCGCCGTTACGGGGACGACTCCATTGCGACGAATACGCAACAACGGGGTGCCGGCGCCAGTGCCGTAGACGACCCTTCAGCGGGTGGCAGGATCCACGGCGGGTTCCATTTCCTGACAGGACCCGCTGCCCGGGCGCCGGTCCCTCGCCGGTAGCGGGTAGCGTCGCCCGGCGAACCATGGAGCTGTTTGCCGGCATGCCCATCAGCGATCTCGAGCGGGCGAAGGACTTCTACAGCAGGCTGCTCGGCCAAGAGCCGAGCTTCCTCCCGAACGACCAAGAGGCCGTGTGGACGCTCGCGGACGGACAGCACGTCTACGTGGTCGAGGACGACCAGAGAGCCGGAGGCGGA
>DASSZA010000236.1:0-28828 GCA_035703005.1 Candidatus Limnocylindrales bacterium
GCGGACGGCGCACTCGGCTTCCCGGTCGTCGCCGTCAACGAGGCGCAGACGAAGCACCTCTTCGACAACCGGTACGGGACGGGCCAGTCGACCGTCGACGGCATCGTTCGCGCCACGAACATGCTGCTGGCCGGGCGGAAGGTCGTCATCGCTGGCTACGGCTGGGTCGGCAAAGGCATCGCGTCGCGGATGGCGGGCCATGGAGCGCATGTCGCCGTGGTCGAGGTGGATCCGGTGCGCGCCCTCGAGGCGCTGATGGACGGCTTCGCCGTGATGACCCACGCCGATGCCGCGCGCTGGGGCGAGCTGTTCGTGACGGCGACGGGCAACCTGAACGTCTTCCGGCGAGAACACTTCGAGGCGATGCGCGACGGTGCCGTGATGGCCAACTCCGGGCACTTCGATGCCGAGCTGGACCTCGCCGCGTTGCGCGACCTCGCCGAGGGCCATGTCCGCGAGGTCCGCGACAACGTGCAGGAGTTCGACCTCGGCGGCAAGAAACTCCATCTCATCGCCGAGGGCCGGCTCGTCAACCTCGGCGCGGCCGAGGGACACCCTGCCGCGGTCATGGATATGAGCTTCGCGAACCAGGCGCTGTCGGCCGAATACGTCGCGAAGCATCACGCCGAGCTCGAGCCCCGGGTCTATGTCGTTCCCGAGGCGATCGATGCCGAGGTGGCGCGTCTGAAGCTCGCGGCGCTCGGGATCCAGCTCGAGCCGATGACACCGGAGCAGTCCGCCTACGTCGCGTCCTGGCAACACGGCACGTGACCGACGAGCGCGAGGCGCACCTCCCCGAGGACCCCGACGCGAGCCGACGGCCGACGCTGCCGTTCGGCAGCTGGCCCTCGCCGATCAGGATCGACGACCTCGTCGGTGGCGTCGTTCGGCTGAGCGACCCGTGGGTCGACGGGGACGACGTGTACTGGATCGAGGGACGCCCGGCCGAGGGCGGCCGAAGCGTCCTCGTGATGCGCTCGTCCGACGGCGTGACGCGTGATGTCACTCCGCCACCCTTCGACGTCCGATCGCGCGTCCACGAATACGGTGGCGGCGCGTATACCGTCGCCGGCGGGACGGTGCTCTTCTCGCACGTCAGGGACGATCGTCTGTATCGGCTCGATCCGGGCGACGACGCTCCGCAAGCGCTCACGCCCGAAGGCCCGTACCGGTACGCCGACCTGCGCTTCGATCGCACGCGGCGCCGGTTCGTCGCGATCCGCGAGGATCACAGCGGCGCCGGCGAGGCCAAGGCCGCCATCGTCGACATCGCGCTCGACGGCGACCGCGACGTGCGCGTCCTCTACGAAGGCCCCGACTTCCTTGCGGCGCCGCGCCCGTCCCCTGACGGCCGCCGGCTCGCGTGGCTCGAGTGGGATCACCCGGACATGCCCTGGGACGCGTCGCGCCTCCGAGTCGCGCCGTTCGTCGATGACGGCGGCCTAGGGCCGAGCGACTTGGCGGCCGGCGGGGTCGACGAGTCGATCGCCCAGCCCGAGTGGTCGCCGGACGGGGTCCTGCACTTCGTCAGCGACCGGACGGGCTGGTGGAACATCTACCGCCTCGCACCAGGGCCGCGGCTCGAGAACCTTACGCCGGTCGAGGCCGAATTCGCCGATCCGGCGTGGCTGTTCGATCGATCCTCATATGGCTTCCTGCCGAACAGCGCGATCGTCGCGGCGGCTCGCGCTGGCGGGCGCGATCGCGTCTTCCACGTCGCGCCGGGCGAGAGCCTTGGCGAGGTCGAATCGCCGTACACCGAGATCGGCACGCTCCGCGTCGGGCCCGCGGGGATCGTCGCGAACGTCGGCACTCCGACCGTGCCCGCGACGATCATCTCGCTCGACCCGGCGACGCTGACGACGTCCGGCGTGCTCCGCCACTCGACGACGATCAGCGTCGACCCGGAGCGCATCTCGATCGCCGAGCCCATCACGTTCCCGACGGCCGGTGGTCGGATGGCCCATGCGCTGTTCTACCGACCGGTGAACCCCGCGGTCGTGGCCCCCGACGGGGAGCTGCCACCGCTCCTCGTCCGGGCCCATGGCGGACCGACCTCGGCGGCCGTCAACGCGCTCGAGCTGACCTTCCAGTACCTGACGTCGAGGGGCATCGCGGTCGTCGACGTCGATTACGGCGGGAGCACGGGCTATGGGCGCGGATACCGCGAGTCCCTCCAGGGCCAGTGGGGGATCGTCGACGTCGAGGACTGCATCGGCGCGGCTCGCTACCTGGTCGACCGCGGGGACGTCGACGGTGACCGCCTTGCGATCGAGGGCGGCAGCTCCGGGGGCTACACCGCGCTCGCGGCGCTCGCCTTCCGCGATGTCTTCGCCGCGGGGATCAGTGCGTTCGGGATCGCCGACCTCGAGATGCTCCAGCGCGACAACCACAAATTCGAGTCACGCTACGACCAGGGCCTGATCGGGCCGTATCCCGCGATGGCCGACCGATACCGCGATCGCTCGCCCATCCATTTCCTCGATCAGATCGCCGTGCCCGTGCTGATCCTCCAGGGGCTCGAGGACAAGGTCGTCCCGCCGTCGCAGGCCGAAGCCCTCGCCGCAGCCCTCGAAGCGAAGGGTCTCCCGTATGCCTACCTCGCGTTCGAGGGAGAGGGCCACGGCTTCCGCGGTGAGGTGGCGCAGCGCCGGACGCTCGAAGCCCGGCTGACCTTCCTTGGCGCGGTCTTCGGGTTCACGCCGGCCGACGACCTCCCACCGCTCGACCTGCACGGCATCGATGCGTGGCAGCGACCGGCGCGCGTCGCCACGGGTCGCTAGCCTGCCGCCGCTCCGTACGCGCTCCACCTGATATGCCGCCGACCGAGGCCCTCGACGCGATCGAGCTCGTCCTGCTGCTGCTCGCGGTCGCCGTCGGGATCCGCTATCTCGCCCGGCGCGTCGCGATCGCCGAGCCGATCCTCCTCCTCGCCGCCGGCGTCTTGCTCGGTCTGTACCCGAACCTGCCGCAGGTCGAGCTCGAGCCCGACATCGTCTTCGCGCTGTTCCTTCCGCCCATCCTGTTCGCGGCCGCGTACTTCACGCCGATCCGCGACTTCCGGGCCGACGCGCGCGCCATCCTCCTCCTCGCTGTCGGGCTCGTGCTGTTCACCGCGGTCGCCGTCGGACTGGTGGCGCAGGCCGTCATCCCGACGATGAGCCTCGCCGCGGCCCTCACGCTCGGCGCCATCGTCGCGCCGCCCGATGCCGTGGCCGCGACCGCGATCTTCCGCCGGCTCGGCGTTCCGCGCCGGATCGTGACGATCCTCGAGGGTGAGAGCCTCGTCAACGACGCCACGTCGCTGACGCTCTACCGCGCCGCGGCCGCGGTCGCAACGGCCGCGGTCGCCATCGGGACCATCACGTTCTCGCCCGCCGCCACGTTGGTCGACTTCCTCGTGATCGGCGCCGGCGGCGTGCTGGTCGGCGTGTTGATCGGGCTCGTGATGACCGCGCTGTTGCGCCGGACCGGCGACCCCGTGCTCGAGATCGCGGTGACGCTCATCGCCCCGCCGACGACCTACCTGTTCGCCGAGCGTTTCGGCGTGTCGGGCGTTCTCGCGGTCGTCATCGCGGGCCTGATCACCGGCCGCCGAGCGGCACGCGTCCTCTCCCCGGATGCACGGCTGCTCGGGAGTGGGGCCTGGCAGATCCTGATCTGGGCGATCAATGCCGTCGTGTTCATGGCGATCGGGCTGCAGCTCCCGACGATCTTGGCGGGCCTGTCGGCCACGCCAGCGAGCGTCTTGATCGGCTACGGCGTCGCCATCAGCGCGACCGTCATCCTCGCGCGGATCGTGTGGGCCCTCCCGTCCCCCTACCTGACTCCCGGCCGGATGACAGCCGAGGAAAAGGCCGCGTACCCCACGCTCCGTGTCGCGGCCGTCGTGTCGTGGGCGGGGATGCGCGGGGTCGTGTCGCTCGCGGCGGCGCTCGCCCTGGCGCCCGATTTCCCTGAACGGCCGCTCATCCTCTACCTGACGTTCTGCGTGATCGTCGCGACGCTCGTCGGGCAGGGGCTGACCCTGCCATGGGTCATCCGGAAGCTGCGGATGACGGCGACCGGCGATGGGACGGATGGAGAGGAGACGCACGCCCGGCTGGCGGCCGTCGATGCCGGCCTCGCGCGCGTGAAGGAGCTCCGCGAGGATTATCCGGACCACTTGCCCCTGCTCGACCAGATCATGGATGAGCTCGAACACGAGGTGTCGCACGTGGCGCCGCGCGACATCCCCATCGACGAGGCGCAACGAGAGGCTCTCGACCACCGTGCGATCCGGGCCGCCGTGCGGGATGCCGAGCGCGAAGCGGTCATCCAGCTCCGTGACGACGGGGTGATCAACGACGAGACGCTTCGTCGGATCGAGCTGGAGCTCGACCTGGAGGCAGTGCGAAGCGGGGACTGACGGGATGCTACCCTTCGCCCGGATGAGCATCGTCGACGCCGAGCAATACCTGTTCACCTCGGAATCCGTGACCGAGGGCCACCCCGACAAGATGTGTGACCAGGTGTCCGATGCGATCCTGGACGCGATCTTGCGCGACGACCCTGACGCACGCGTCGCCTGCGAGACGGCGACCACGACCGGTCTCGTCCTCGTGCTGGGTGAGATCTCGACCCATACGTATGTCGATTTCCAGTCGATCGTCCGCGACACCGTTCGCGATATCGGCTACACCCGGGCCGACTACGGCTTCGACTACCAGACCTGCGGCACGCTCGTCTCGGTCAAGGGCCAGTCGCCCGACATCGCGCAGGGCGTCGATGCTGCGCTCGAGGTGCGCGACGACGCCGCGCCGTCGTTCGAGCTCGGCGCGGGCGACCAGGGGATGATGTTCGGGTTCGCCTGCCGCGAGACGCCGGAGCTGATGCCGCTCCCGATCGCGCTCGCCCATCGGATGGCGCGGCGCCTCTCCGAGGTGCGGCGGACCGGACAACTGCCCTACCTCCGCCCTGACGGCAAGACCCAGGTGACGGTCGAGTACGAGCGCGGCGTCCCGGTCCGGGTCCGGACCGTCGTCGTGTCGGCCCAGCACGATCCCGATGTCCGTCCCGAGCGACTGCGCTCCGAGGTGGTCGAATCGGTGGTGCTGCCGTCGATCCCGCACGAGCTCCGCGACGTCGATCCGGTCATGCACGTCAACCCGACCGGACGCTTCGTCACCGGTGGCCCGATGGGTGATGCCGGGCTCACCGGACGCAAGATCATCGTCGACACGTACGGCGGCATGGCCCGCCACGGTGGCGGCGCATTCTCGGGCAAGGACCCGACGAAGGTCGACCGCTCAGCCGCCTACGCGGCGCGCTGGGTGGCCAAGAACGTCGTTGCCGCTGGGCTCGCCGACCGCTTCGAGGTCGAGGTCGCGTACGGCATCGGGATCGCCCGACCGATCAGCTTCAGCGTCGATTCGTTCGGTACCGGGCGGATCGACGACGCGCAGATCCAGACGCTTGTCGAGCGCCACTTCGACCTTCGGCCGGCGTCGATCATCGCCGCGCTCGACCTGCGGCGGCCGATCTACCGGCAGACCGCCGCGTACGGCCATTTCGGCCGCCCCGATCTCGACCTCCCCTGGGAGCGCACGGACAAGGCAGCGTTGCTCGCGTCCGAGGCAGGTCTCCCCGAACCGACCCCGGAGCCGATCACCGCGGCCTGATCGGTGGGCCTCTTCGCCGCCGCGTATGGAGCGATCGCCGCCGCATCACTGATCGTCGGGGCGGTCATCGCGCTCGTCCGGCCCGTCCCGAAACGCCAGCTCGGCCTGATCATGGCGTTCGGTTCGGGCGTCCTCATCAGCTCGGTCGCGTTCGAGCTCGTGGAGGAGGCGGTCGGGATCGGAGGGCAGATCCCTGTCGCTGTCGGCATGGGCCTCGGGGCGGTCGTGTTCTTCCTCGGCGACGGGTTGATCGATCGGCTCGGTGGCGAGGGCATGGGGTCGGTGAACGGGCCGGCGTCGCCCGGATCGGGCCTGGCGATCGTGCTCGGCGCCGCACTCGATGGTGTCCCGGAGTCGATCGTGCTGGGGCTGACCATCGCGAGCGGTGGCGGGACCGGGCTCGCGTTCTTCGCCGCCGTGTTCATGTCCAACCTGCCGGAGGGGATCGCGGGGACAGCCGGGCTCCAGAAGGCCGGTTGGGACAAGTGGCGGATCATCCGCCTGTGGGGGATCGTGGTGATCGCCTCGGCGATCGCGTCGTTCGTCGGGGCGACGTTGCTCGCGGGCGGTCAGGGCGAGCTGCACGCATTCATCCTCGGGTTCGCGGGCGGGGCCATCCTGACGATGCTCGCTGACACGCTGATGCCCGAGGCCTTCGAGAACGCCGGGAACCTCGCCGGGCTCATGACCACGCTCGGCTTCGGGCTCGCGTTCGGTCTTTCGTTGCTTGACTAGTCGGCGGGTGCGTCCCGCCCGAAGGCCGCGACCGCAGCGTCCGCCGCGCGCTGGTCCTCCTCGGCGGACCCGCCGCTGACGCCGACCGCACCGACCAGCACGCCATCACGCTCGAGCGGCATCCCACCCGCGAAGATCACCATCCGTCCGCCGGCAAGCGAGTCGTATCCGTAGAACTCGGTTCCGGGCTGCGCGACCGGGGCGATGTCGCGCGTCGGCAACCGGTTGACCAGGGCGCTGAATGCCTTGTCCCGGGCGAGGGTGACGCCGACGAGATCGGCACCATCCATCCGCTCGAACGCGACGAGCTGGTCGCCCGCATCCACCACCGCGACGGTCATCGCGACGCGCATCAGGCGCGCTTCGTCCTGCGCCGCTCGGATGATGCCGCGGGCCGCAGCGAGCGTCAGGCCGGCGGCCTGCGAGGCCGTCGGTCCGCGGGATGGATCGACGAGGTCGATCGCTGACTCCGGGCGCCGGGCCCTAGCCCGACTGGTCCGCGATCATCCCGGCGACCGACGCCTGCGCCCCGCGCTGCCCGGATCGCCGGGCGTTGCGCCAGACCAGGAACTGGCCGACGAGCAGGATCGTGAGGGTGATGAGCAGCATCACTGCGGCGATGGCGTTGGTCGCCGGCGTGACGCCCTTGCGGATCGTGCTGAACACGTACAGCGGGAGCGTCGTCGTGCCGGCACCGGAGACGAAGTAGGTGATGACGTAGTCATCGAAGCTGAACGTGAACGACAGCAGGAAGCCGGCGACGATCGCCGGCAGCAACTGCGGGAACGTGATCTGCCAGAACGTGCGCCAGGGCGTCCCGTACAGGTCGAAGCTCGCCTCGACGTGCGTCCGGTCCATCCCGGAAAGCCGGGCGCGGACCAGCAGCATCACGAGGCTGATGTTGAACAGCGCGTGCGCGGCGATGATCGTCTCGTAGCCGAGCCGCCAGCGGACACCGAACAGTTCGTGGGCGACGTCGAACGAGGTCGAGTAGAAGACCAGTGTCGACAGGGCGATGACGATCTCGGGGACGATGATGCTGACGAACGTCAGCGCCTCGAAGATCGAGCGGAACCAGCGCGGCGTGCGCTGGAGCCCGAGCGCCGCCATGGTCCCGAAGATGGTGGCGAGGATCGCCGTCGTGATCGCGACCCGGAAGCTGTTCGCCAGGGCGCCCTGGATCACGGTGTCCTGGAGGACGCTCTGGTACCAGCGGAGGCTGAAGCCCTCCCACTGCGTCACCCGGCGGGTCGTCGCATTGAAGCTGAACACGACGACGATGACGATCGGGAAGTACAGGAACAGGTAGATCAGCAGCGTGTGGCCGCGCAGCCAGCCCTCGACGAGGCGGTCCCAGGTCCGGCCACGGCGCCTGGCGCGTCCCGGCGCGACGTCGACGTTCGGGATGACGTCCGTGCGCGTGACGGGTGTGGCCGGAGCCGTCACAGGACGCTGACCTCACGAGTCCGCTGCCCGCGGTTCACGAACCACACGTAGAAGATGACCGTGACGAGCATGATCACGATGAGCACGACGGCTCGCGCCGCGCCCTCGGGCCAGTTCCGCGACTCGAGGAACTGCAGGACGAGCTGGTTGCCGATGAGGAACACGCGCCCATAGCCGAGGATCGCCGGGATGACGTACTCGCCCATCATCGGGATGAACACGAGGATGCTGCCGGTGATGAGGCCGGGCAGCGCGATCGGCAGCGTGATCTGCCTGAAGGTCGCCCAGCGGGCGGCGCCGAGGTCCTTCGACGCCTCGATCAACGTCCGATCCATCCGCTCCATCGTCACGTAGATGGGGAACACCATCAGCGGCAGATAGGCGTAGACGACGCCGAGCAACACCGCGAACGGCGTGCCGAGGATCCGGAAGCTCGAGTCGCCGATGATCCCGCCGATGATCCCGGCGAGGCCGTCGGGGCCCAGGATGGTGAGCCACGCGTACGTGCGGATCAGGAAGCTCGTCCAGAACGGGACGATCAACAGCAGGATCAGCAGGGACTTGTGACGACCGCCGCGGGTCGCGATGAAGTACGCGATCGGTAGCGCCGCCAGCAGACACAGGATCGTGCCCGTCACCGCCATGATCAGGCTCGTGACGAACGGCGAGACGCGGCTCGGGTCGAGCGCCTGCGCGTAGTTGTCCAGGATGAAGGCGGGCTCATACCCGCCGAACTTCGACTTCGTCCCGAAGCTCATGACCACGACGATCACGAGCGGGGCGACGAGCAGGATCAGGTACCACGCGCTGGCCGGCAGTACCAGCAGGCCGCCGAGAAGACCCGAGGGCAACGAACGGCGAGGTCGCGCTCGGATGCCCGGCGCGACCTCGGTCGATGCGCTCATGTCAGACGCGAGGGCTGTCGGTCAGCCCTGTCCGATCTTCGACTTGAACTCGGCCCAGATGTCCTGCCGCTGGGTGATCCCGGAGTTGTCCTTCTGGGGCTCCAACTTCGCGACCACGTCCTCGGGGACGAACAGCGCCTCGTCTGCGAGCATCTTCGGGTCGATGAACTGCTTGGCCGCGGAGTCCGGCGTCGCGTACTGATTGGTCTCCGTCTCGATCGCCTGGATGTGTGGTTCGTGGATGAAGTTGATGAACGCGTGGCCGGCGACCGGGTGCGGCGGATCGGTCAGCACGACCCACGTGTCGAGCCAGAAGACGGTGCCGTCCTCCGGGATCGTGTACACGACGTCGGATGTCTCGGGCTTGTCGCGCAGCTCGAGGATGCCGCCGGTCCAGGTCAGGCCGAGCACGGCCTCCTCGGTCTCGATCTTGGTGTTGTACTGGTCGGAGTCGAGCGCGAGGATGTGCGGTGCGACCTTCAGGAGCTCCTCGCGCGCCTTGTCGAGCTCCTCCTTGACGTCGGAGTTCAACGAGTAGCCGTTGGCCTTCAACGGAGCGATGAAGACATCGTCCGGCGAGTCGACGAACACGACCTTGCCGGAGTACTTCGGGACCAGGTCGAGGAACTCCCGCCAGCTCTTGACGGGCTCCTTGACGTCCTTGGTCCGGACGGAGATCCCGGTCGTGCCCCAGTCCTTGGGGACGCTGTACTCGTCCGTCGGATCCCAGTACTGGCCCTTGAAGGTCTTGTCCACGTACTTGAGGTTCGGGAGCCTGGCAAGGTCGAGCTTCTGGATGAAGCCCTGGTCGCGCATGGCGGGGACATAGTTCATCGTCGGGCAGCAGATGTCCCACTGGCCGAGGGCGCCACCCTGGAACTTCGCCATCATCTCGTCGTTGTTGGCGAACGTGTCGTAGGTGAACTTCTCGACCCCGAAGACTTCCTGGAACTGCTTCATGTTGTTGGGGTCGACGTAGTCGCCCCAGTTGTACATGAACAGTTCCTTCTCGATGTCCGGCGGCACCTCGAAGGACGGCTCGGGCCCGAGGGACTCGACCGCAGCTTCGGATGCCGACGCAGCCGCCGACGCGGATGCCGACGCTGAGGGCGCGGCCGACGATGGCGCGGCAGTCGCGTTGCCGCCGCCACTGCTACATGCCGCGAGGAATGCGGCCGTCGCCGACATCGCGCTCGCCCACATGAAGCCGCGGCGGCTCAGCGGGGCTCGCTCCAGCTGCCAGCGCATCTGGCGTACGTACCGTTCGAGTTCCTGGTCTGACACCTCGATCTCCTCCTCCCGGCCGACCCGGGTCGTCGCAACCTCACCCACCCAGGATGAGGTTGGCCTCCTCCTGCCACCGGACGACCACCGGGTCACCCGGACCGACCCCCGGGGCGCCTCCAGCGCCCGCCGCGTTCTGGTGGCGGACGATGACCTCGCCCGCCTCGTCTGTCGCTACGCGATATTCCGTCTGGTCGCCGAGGTACGTGCCCTGCTGGACGCGCCCCTGGATCTGCGTGATGCCGTCCGATGGGGCTTCGGCGCTGTCGGCCGGCGCGACTTCGAGCCGCTCCGGACGTGTCGCGACAACGACGTTCTCGCCTCGCGCCGGATCGCGATCGGGATCCGTCATAGCGCCGCGCAAGGTCAGCCCCCGCCCCGTCTTGACCACGACACGACCGTCACCGAGTGCCTCGACGACCGTCGCGTCCATGAAGTTCGACGTCCCGATGAAGTCGGCGACGAACCGGTTGAGTGGCCGCTCGTAGAGCGTCGTCGGGTCGCCCTTCTGCTGGATCAGCCCATCGCGCATGACGACGATGACGTCGCTCATCGTCAGCGCCTCTTCCTGATCGTGCGTCACGTACACGAAGGTGATGCCGACCTCGCGCTGGAGCGCCTTGAGCTCGAGCTGCATCTCCTTGCGCAGCTTCAGATCGAGCGCGCCGAGCGGTTCGTCGAGAAGCAGCACGGTCGGTCGGTTCACGAGCGCGCGTGCCAGGGCGACGCGCTGCTGCTGGCCGCCGGACATCTCCCACGTCCGGCGCTTCTCATAGCCGCTGAGGCGGACGAGCCCGAGTGCCTCGCTGACGCGGCGCCCCTCTTCCTTCTTGTCGACCTTGCGCTGGCGCAAGCCATAGCCGACGTTCTGCGCCACGTCCATGTGGGGGAACAGCGCGTAGTGCTGGAAGACGGTGTTCACGTTGCGTTGGTACGGCGGGACGCCCGCGATGGGCTGGCCGGCGAGGAAGATCTCGCCCTCGGTCGGCTGCTCGAAGCCGGCGATCATGCGCAGGGTCGTTGTCTTCCCACAGCCCGACGGCCCGAGGAGCGAGTAGAACTCGCCGCGTTCGATCGACAGGTCCATGCCGTCGACCGCCGTGACGGGGCCGAAGCGCTTGGTGACGCCCTGGATCTCGACGTCGGGCGCGCCGCGTTGCGCCGACGTGGCGCCGCGACCGGGCGCGGCAGCGTCGTCAGGCCGGGCGTCGATCGTGGGGGATGCGGTCAACGGCGGTCCTCGCGCGATGGTGTGGCATCGGGCACGTCCTGTAGCTGGGGTACAGGCCCACGCATCCTACGAGCGCCGGTCGGCTGCGTCAACGGAAGCGTGGTTCGAATCTCGCAGTCTTGACCCCTTGCCAACCGGACGCCTCGTGGCAAGCTGAACCTATACTTCAGGAACGCGAACCATGCCCCCTGCACTGGAGGACGGCGCGCCCGTGGCCACCGAGCTGCAACTCGGCACCCGCATCCGGTCCCTGCGGCAGGCGCGGCGCCTGACGTTGCGCGACGTCGCCGAGCGCGCCGGAGTCACGGAGAGCTTCCTGTCGCAGGTCGAACGTGACGTCACGAGCCCCTCGATCGCCACGGTGCATCGGATCGCCCGGGCGCTCGACCTGTCGATCGCTCAATTGTTCGCGGAGGACGGCGAGACCGGTCGCGTCGTCCGAGTCGAGGCGCGGCGGCGGGTGACCTATCCGGGACTGAAGGCCGTCGACGAATTCCTTACCTCGAACATGTCCGGCCGGCTCCAGGTGATCATGTCGACCATCGAGCCCGGGGGCGGTACGGGGGCCGACCCCTACACGCACGATTCGGACGAGGAGGTCGTGCTCGTCCTCGAAGGCGTCCTCGACCTGTGGGTCGGCGATGAGCACTACGTCCTGCGCGAGGGCGACGCCATCACCTACCCGTCGCGGGTGCCGCACTGGAACGTGAATCACGGCACAGGTCCCGCCCGCGTCCTGTTCTGCATCACGCCGCCGAGCTTCTGAATCCCCCGACGCAGCGGTGCCTCGGCGCACCGGGCGGTACCTTCGGCAGGGCGCATGGGGTGATGCGGGTTCGTTAGGCTGTCGGGCATGGAGCGACGCGCCACGGCCCATGGCAGCCTGCCCCGTGCGATCGTCGCGATGGTCGTCGGGTTGACCGTCCTTGGCGCGACGCCGTGGTCGGTCCTCGCGGACGAGACCCCGGCCCCGACCGAGACATCGCCTGACGCGACACCGACCCCGACGCTGGATACCGCGGCGGATCCGTCGCCGACGCCGGCTCCTACGCCGGCCCCCACGCCCGACCCGACGCCTGCGCCGACGTCGGCCCCCGAGCCGACGAGCGCGCCCGTCGGCCATACGCCCGATCCGACCGATACGCCGTCGCCCACCTCGACTCCGAACCCGACACCCACCCGGGCGTCGGACACGGTGGTGCAGAGCCGGAACCTGTACCGGTACTCCGCGATGGTCCGCCAGTACACGAGCTACTGGTGCGTTCCCGCGACCGTCCAGTCGATCGCGAATCTCGTGCTCGGAACGAGCAACCGGTCGTATTCGCGCCAGGCCTACATCTACAAGCTGACGCGGCTGCATAACCGATACCGGTATTCGACGTTGGGCAACGACCCGCAGGGTTGGGGTTGGACGCTGCGCTACTTCACCAACGGCAAGCCCTACTACCCGCGCGCCTATACCAACAAGGAAGCGGCGATCGCGTCGATCTGGGCGTCGATCGCCCGAACGCGGAACCCCGTTGGGGTGACCGTGAAGTCTGGGACGCACGCCTGGGTCGTCCTGGGCTACAAGCTGACGTACGACCTCGACGAACCAGCGAAGAAGACGCTGCTCGGGCTGTATGTCAGCGGCCCGCTCGGCACATCCGCCGATCGCTGGCCGTACAAGTACATCACGGTGGGTCAGTTCCGCGATGTGTTCACGCGCTATCACGAGTGGCAGCGGAGCGTGATCTGGGAAGGGAAGTGGGTCGTCGTCGCCCAGTGACCGGCGACCGGCCGGGGCATCCCGCCGGCGCTAGGATGGACCGCGCATGTACGCGGTCATCATGGCTGGAGGCGGGGGGACACGACTCCACCCGCTGAGCCGCCCGGAACGTCCGAAGCCGTTCCTGCCGTTGCTGCCGAGCGGGGAGACCCTCCTCCAGGCGACGGCCCGGCGCCTGCCGACCGACGACATCACGGTCGTCACCGATCGGCGGTACGAGCGGTTCGTGCGTGACCAGCTGCCGGACGCCCAGCTGCTGCTCGAACCGATGGGCCGCAACACGGCGGCGGCGATCGCCCTCGCCACGATCGCCATCGACCGACCGGACGACGACGTCATGCTCGTCGTCCCGGCCGACGCCTACATCCGACCGGATTCGGAGGGCATCTACACGAACGTCCTCAGGGACGCCGAGCCACTCGCGCGCGACGCCTTCGAGATCCGTGATCCGCTGGTCACCTTCGGTGTGCAGGTGACGGGGCCGGCGACGCAGTACGGCTACCTCATCCCGAAGGTCGATACCTGGCAGCGCGTCGGCGCTCTCGATGCGTACCAGCTCGACCGGTTCGAGGAGAAGCCGACGCCCGATCGTGCAGAGACGCTGCTGAAGGAAACGGGCGTCGCGTGGAATGCGGGGATCTTCCTCTGGCGCCGCGGCTCCATCCGGGAGGCGCTCGGGCGCTACACGGGATTGCTGCAGACGCTCGGGCCGATGCGCGCTTCCACGATGCTGCTCGAAGCCGCGTACGAGGCGATCCAGCAGGCCCGCTCGATCGACCATGCCGTCATGGAGAGTGCGGCCCGCAACGGGCAGGTCGTGATGGGCGCGATGGACGTAGGCTGGTCGGACCTAGGCTCGTGGACGGCACTCCTCGCGGCCATCGGCGCCCAAGGCGAGGGCGGCGTGATCCAGCCGGGTGAGACGGCCCAGGTCGCGGCGGACGACCTCGTCGTCCGGCGGGTCGACGGCCGCCTCGGCGTCATCAGACCGCCCCAGTTCGGTAGCATCACGGCCGCGCAGCCGATCGCGCTGCTGCGCGGGTCGGCGCCCGACATCGAGGTCGTCGAGTCGCTCATCGACCGCTGCACGCACGCTGGAGGCTAAGTGTCCGCGACTGCCGGCGTCATCGGGCCTACCTCGATCGTGTTCGGCACCGATGGCTGGCGTGCCCGGATCGCCGACGAATTCACGTTCGAGAACGTCCGTCGCTGCGCGGATGGCGTCGCGGGATTCGTCGAACAGGGCGGCTCGAAGGAACGCGGCGTGGTCATCGCCTACGACCGCCGCTTCGCGTCAGAGCACTTCGCCGCAGCCGCTGCCGAGGTCCTCGTCGCGCGCGACATCCCGGTCGCCATCGCCCGTCACGCGGTCCCGACCCAGATGAGCTCCTACGAGGTCGTCGAGCGGGGTTCCGCGGCGGGGATCGTCATCACGGCGAGCCACAACCCGTGGGTCGACAACGGGTTCAAGGTCAAGGCCCCCAGCGGCGCAGCCGGCGGCCCCGAAATGCTGTCGGCGATCGAGTCACGGCTCGCGGTGAACGGCGGCGTCCCGATCGAGCGGCGGCCACTCGCGGACGCTGAGGCGGCCGGTCTGGTCGAGTGGTTCGATCCGTACGACGGATACGAGCGGTTCGTCCGCCGCACGGTCGACCTCGATGCGCTGAGAGCGGCTGACATCTCCGTGCTGGTCGATCCGTTGTACGGCGCCGGATCGGGTTGGATCCCGAGGCTGCTTGCGGGCGGAAGGATCCGGATCCACGAGATCCACCAGGAACGGAACCCGTACTTCGGCGGACTGAACCCGGAGCCGATCCGGCCCAACGTCGATGAGGCGCTGGCGCTCATCGCCAAGGGTGGCTACGACCTGGGACTGCTGCTCGACGGAGATGCCGACCGCGCCGGGGCCGCCGACGAGAACGGGACATTCATCCACCAGCTCCAGGTCACGGGGCTGCTCATGTACTACCTGGCTGAGCATCGCGGCTGGCGGGACCCGGTCGTCGTCAGCGTGAACAACACATCCATGGCGGCGCGGCTCGGCGAGCGCTACGAGATCCCGACCCACGAGACGCCGGTGGGGTTCAAGTTCATCGGTCCGAAGATGATCGAGACCGGGGCCATGATGGGTGCGGAGGAGTCGGGCGGGTTCGGCTTCGGGATGCACCTGCCCGAGCGCGACGGCATCTACGCGGACCTCCTGCTGCTCGACCTGTTCCTGCGCGAGAAGGCCGCCGGCCGCTGGCCCGTGTCGCGGGCCATCGCCCATTTCCACGAGATCGCGGGGCCGTCGTTCTATCGGCGGATCGACGTGCATGTCGACCGGGCCGAGTACCCCGAGGTCAAGCGGCGCCTGCTCGTGGATCTCGCGGCGGCCGGCCCATCGCAGCTCGCTGGCGAGCCTGTGGCGCGAACCGTCGGGCTCGACACGAAGGACGGCTACAAGTTCTTCCTCGCCGACGGGTCGTGGCTACTGATCCGGACGTCCGGCACGGAGCCGCTCGTGCGGGTGTACACCGAGGCGACCTCGGCCGAGGCGCGCGACGCGATGGTGGATGCCGGCGAGCGACTGGTCCGCGGCACGTGACCGAGCGGCGCGTCGACAAGCCCTGGGGTCACGAGCTGATCTGGGCGCACACCGATCGCTACGTCGGCAAGGTGTTGGTCATCGAGACCGGCAAGCGGCTGTCACTGCAGCGACACGAGATCAAGGATGAAAGCGTCCTTGTCCGGTCGGGCCGTCTGCGCCTGTACCTCGAGGACGACGAGGGCGTCCTGCGCGAGCACGAGCTGGGTCCCGGTGAGGCGGCACGGATCCCGACGGGCCGTATCCACCGGTTCGAGGCGATCGAGCGATGCGAGCTGATCGAGGTGTCCACGCCAGAGCTCGACGACGTGATCCGGCTCCAGGACGATTTCGGTCGGGAGGGGACCAACGCGCCCTGACCCGGGACGATTCGGGGATGACCGGGGCGGGCCTCGGGTGTAGGCTTCAGGGACGCGACCGCTACCACCGGTCGGAGGTGCAGACCGGACAGCGGCCTCGGCAGCGCCCCTCGGGCGACGGAGGATGCACGCGATGCACAGCTCCCTCATCGGCAAGGTCGAGAAGGCGAATCGCTACGCGCGAGAGCTCGATCGGATGACCATCGATCGTCTCTCGCTGACGTTCCGCGGTGACAACGACACGCACCATGTCGCCCTCGAAGCCGGTCAGTGGCGCTGCACCTGCCACTATTTCGAGAGCTGGGGATCGTGCGCGCACACACTGGCGCTCCAGAAGGTCTTCGGCGTGATGTTGCCTGACGACGCCCAGGTGTCGATCTTCTCGGCGGGACAGCCGGTCGCGTCCGAGGCGTGACCGCCGGCGGCCGGCGGGGCCGCCAGAGCGGAGTGGATCACCTGACGTCGAGCCGCCAGAAGTAGCTCGCGTCGCCCGCGTCATCACCAAAGGCAAGGTGGACCTCGAGTGTCCACGCGCCGCGGGCGGGTGCGTCGAATCGAGGCGTCCCCGTGCCCTCGCCGAGCGGCGTGGCCCCGTCCGGTCCGCTGGAATCGGCGCGGACGATCCGGGCGGACCACGAGTCGACGTCGGCCGCGGGTCTGACCCTGACCGTCAAGGGCTCGCCGCGCCCGACGGCGATGGCGGCGCCGGGCAGCCATGGGCTGTCGGAGCCCTGACCGTCCCAGACATACGTGCCCAGTTGACCGGCCACCGGGTCACCGCCCTCAACCGCTAGTCGTGCTTCGGGCGGGACGTCGCCGGGCGCGGCCGTCTCGACGGTCACTGCCGACGGCGCGATCGGGGCTGTGGCCGAGGCAGGAGGCGTGATCGAGCTCGCTGTCGCCGGTGGCTTCGCCGACGTCACGACCGGGCTCACGGGTTGCCCGGCGGGAGTCGACGTGCACCCGAGGACGAGCAGCGTCAACACGAGCGATGCGGCACACACGCGCATCTGGGTCCTCCTCATCCGGCGACCATTTCGATCGGGCAGTTCGCCGTGCATGGCGCGACCGTGATACGGACCGTCGGGCTCGTGTCGCCTCGGACGCCTTCGTTCGTCGGCGTCGAGAAGACGGCCCGGAAGTCGGCCGAGCCGTACAGGCGCAGCGACGCGGCATACGTCCCCGCGGTCGACGATGACGGCAACGTCACGAGGTTCGCCCACGTCGTGGATCCGATGCCACGGCGCTGGAGACGGACCGTCCGCCCGCCGATCGGGTTCGCGCTCAGCCGTCCGTAGGCGGTGTTCGTTGCGGCCTTCAGATACGCCGTGAAGTCGACGAGGCCTGCGTATGGGACGGAGGTGTCGCTGATCGACAGCGTCAGCACCGTCACGATATCGAGGCAACGTGAGTACAGCGATGACAGGGTCGGCAGGTCGTACTTCATCTGCAGCGTCGCCGTGTCGCATCGACCGTAGGCGTGCATGTCCCAGCCGGTCTTCGGCCGCGTCCGCGAGTACGTCTGCACGACCGCGTCTGTGTAGTCGCTCTCGTCGGCGAAGTTCACGTGGTGGTTGAGGACCTCGACGTGTCCGAACTCGTCCAGGGCGATCGTCTCGGCGTCGTAGCAGCCGTTCGTGGGTGACGAGAGCATCTGGCACCAACGAAGCGTCCCCCAGTCGAAGGCTCGGCCATGCTCTCGGAACCACATCGTGAAGCCGGTCGGGACGGTCCTGGTGAAGCACGCCAGCCCGTTGACCCCGCAGGTCCCCGTCCCGTACCCGATCGGGTTGCCGGCGGTGCTGACGTAGCCGAACGTCGCCGCCCTCGAAGCGCGAGTCGCGTTGCTATCGCCGGCCGCGTCGAGCACGGCGTTCCGGATGGCACTCGGCGGCTCCGACCCGGATCGCCAGCGGAACTCAAGCGCCTGGTTCTGGTCGAACGTGCCGCCGCTCAGTGCCGGATCCGGATCGTGAGCTAGGACCGGCGTCACGATCGACGCGGCCATGAGGGCACCGACCAATGCGGCTCGCCCCGGCCGGGCGGATGCGCGCAGGAACCGCGTCATGGAAGCACCTCATCGAGCGCGGCGGTTCCCGCGGTCACGGGACGCAGTAGAGCGCGCCGCGACCCGTCGATCGGCAGACGGCCATCGGGCCCGAAGACCAGACGGTCGGCGGGATGTTCCGCGGCCCCGCCTGTCCAGGCGGCGTCCGCGACGAGGCGGAGGCCCGGTGGCGGAGTCGCAAGCACGACTACGCCGCGGCCATCGGGCGTCGCGGCCTGGAGCGTCGATCCGTCCGGATCGAGCTCGTACACGACCACCGAGCGGCCCGTGGCGTCGCGAGCAAGGATCGCGCGCCCGGCGGTATCGGCGACCACGACACGTTCACGACCGCGCACGTCCATCGAGACGATCGGACACGGCAGCCCACGGCACGCCTCGCGTGCGACGAGCCGATCGCCGGCCAGACCGACCGACGAACCGAGACTCGGGTCGGCGATGGTCACGACGGGCCCCGTCTCGGGCACCAACCGATAGCGGCACGCAGTCTCACCGCAGGAACCCACGACAAGCGTCGAGCCGTCGTCGCCCCACGCGAGATCCGTCAGCCACGTCGGCCCGAAGCGGTCGTCGGGTGCGATCGGGGGTAGCACCCGGACGGGCGTGCGCCCATCGAGCGGGCGACGCCAGACGCCGAGGTCCACCCTCGTCCTGCGATCGACGCGGCTCTCGATGATCGAGCCGCCATCCGTGGCCACGACCGCGTTCCGGATGACGTCCGTCGACAAGCCGAGCGGCCATGCGCACGCGCCCGCGATATCGATCAACGACAGCTGCGAGCGCCGTCCGTCGTCGGTCCCGGCGAGCACGCCTCCGCGTGACGGGCCGGTCGCGAACGACTCCGCGGCGAGGTCGATCTGGCGCGTCGACGTCGATCCAGCTCCGATCGAGAGCCGCTGCCCGACGAACGTCCCGTCCACGAGAATCGGGTCGAGGCGGTACCACGAGCCGATCGCGCCGGGCGTCAGGACCGGCGGCCCCGGACACGCGGGCGGGCGCCAGGAGGGCGGCGGCGCACCTGCGGTCGTCGAGGCGATCGCCGCGACCGCGGCCAGTGCCGCAACGCCCGGTCCGAGTCGACGGAACCATCGTGTCTCCATGCTCGAGGGCCTCCCACCGGCGGACTGACGAGCCGGCGGGAAGGGGGCGAGGCGCGCATCCTACGGAGCCGCTCTTCACGGCCACTTATCCGGATCGCGATCAGGCGTCTCGACCAGATGCAACGCGTCGAGCTGTGGCGGATCGAAGCTGTGGGAGTCCGCCTCGAGGCCGGGCCATCCGCCGCCCGCGACCGGACGCGTCTAGGAGGTGAACTGCAGCGCCGACTGCTGGCCGCCTCGCAGCCCGAGCGTCAACTGGCCGTCAGCGATCGCGAAGCCCCCGACGCTGCCCAGCCCAAGCACGAACAGGTCGGCCAGCGAGCCGGCGGAGCAGACGGCAAGCGTGGACGGTCCGGGCAGGATCGACATCGACCCGCCTCCCGGTTTAGGTGGACCCAGGGTCGGGTTATCCGGGTTATCACCGCCGCGCCAAACCGCGTATGTCCCGCTGACCTGGTTGCAATCCGCCGTTGCGTTGAAGGTCCGGTCCGCCTTGAACTCGATGGTGTATTTCGACTGGTCCGCCTCGGGGATCACGCCCTGGAACGCCGGTGTCGTCTCCGTGATCCCAGTCAGCTTCCACACCTTGCCGAGCAGCTCGGCGGGCACGTCCGCGCCCGGGGGCAAGGACGCCGCGCCGCTCGGGTGGGCGCTCGAGGGAAGGGCCTGCAGCGGGCCGAACGTCATCGTGCCGCCGTCGGTCAACGTGATCGTCAGCGTGTCGTTCGTGACGGCATACGTCGCGGCCTCGGTAAGCGAGTGGGCGAAGATCGTCCCGAAGTCGGTGTCGCTGGCTACCTGAGGGCAGTAGGCGAGCGTCGACGGACCGGCGGTGATCGTCAGCGAGTCGCCGCTCGTCGTGTACGTACCGGCGATCTGGTTGCAGGCCGCCGTCCCCGAGTAGGTGCCGTCGGTGTGGAACGTGATCGTGTAGTCGGCCTGTTGGTAATCAGGGACCACGCCCTGGAAGGCGGGCGTCTTGCTGGTCACGGCAGACAGGGCCCAGGGCTGCCCGGTCAGCGACGAGCCGGCGGTCAGCGACGAGCCGGCGGACGGCGAGGCGGCTGACGGCGACGCGGACGGCGACGAGCCCGCAGACGGTGGGGCGGCGGACGGCGGCGCGGCGGCGTTGCACGCGGCGAGCGTCGACACGGCGACCAGGATCGCGACCGTGAGTCGCCTGGTGAGTCGCATCGAGACCTCCCCACTGGGCTGGGTCGGGTCAGACCATCGGGACGCGCCGGCAACGAAGCGGGATCCTGGGTCTCGCCGGCCGAGCTCCGCGATGCTACAAGCCCGCCATCAGCGCGCTGTCTCTACGTGCGAGTCGCGAAGGATCGCGCAGCGCGTGCGGCCGTGAGGAGCCACGGGCGCCCTGTGCTACGCTCCGGCGGTCGTCAGAAACGATCGCCACGTGGTCGCGAAGCCGGTGTGATTCCGGCACAGTCCCGCTACGGTGAACCGCCCTCGGGCGGAAGTCCGGTCGCCGACCCCGCGGTGCATGCTCGAACCTTCGAGAGAAAGGTAGGCAAGCCCGTGCACCGGACCACCTGACCCCTCCTTCGAGTCGTCGAAGCGAGGGGTCGATCGCGTCCGGCGCCGTGTCGCCGTCGACGCGACCCCTCCGGCCACCCTACCGGAGATCCGTTCGATGTCCTTTTCCGATCGACGCCGCGGCGTCGCCGTTCTCGTCGTCCTCCTTGCTGCCGTGCTCGGCGGTTGCTCGTCCGGCGGCACACCGTCGTCGCCGTCCATCTCCGCTGCCCCCAGCCCCTCCGCGTCGGCGAGCGAGGCCGCTGCGTCCCCGAGCCCCAGTCCGACGCCAGCCTTCCCGGTCACCGTGACCGACGATGAAGGCACGTCGGTCGAGCTCCCAGCCGAACCGAAGAAGATCGTCTCGCTGACGCCCGCGACGACCGAGATCCTGTTCGCGCTCGGCGCGGGCGACCGGGTCGTCGCCACCGACGATGGCAGCGACTACCCGGAAAAGGCGGCCGCGCTGCCGGATGTCGCGACGTTCTCGAGCGTCGACGTCGAGAAGGTCGTGGCGCTTTCGCCAGACCTCGTCGTCGCCGGTGGACTGGGCTTCACGCCGGCGGAATCGATCACCAAACTGCGCGACCTGAAGGTCCCTGTCGTCGTCATCTACGCCCCCAGCGTGGACGGGGTCCTCAAGGACATCGAGCTGCTCGGGAGGGCGACCGGTACGAGCGCCGATGCGGAGTCGCTGACCCAGGCGATGCGCGCCGATATGGACGCCGTGTCGTCGGCGGTCGCGAGCCAGTCACCGAAGCCGCGGACGTTCTATGACGTGGGGTACGACGACACGACCGGGGCGATCTATGCCCCGGCCGATGACTCGTTCCTCGCCGAGATGGTGACGATGGCCGGAGGTGACGCGATCACGACCGGCGATCCCAATACCTACGAGATCCCGCTCGAGAAGCTGATCGAGAAGGATCCGCAGCTCATCGTCCTGGGGACGAACCCGTTCTACTCGCCGACGCCCGACGCCGTCGCGAAGCGGCGCGGGTGGGATGCGTTCACGGCCGTCCGTAACGGCGACATCAGGCCCGTGAATGACATCGAGATCACCCGTCCCGGGCCACGGCTCCCGATGGGGCTGCGGACGCTCGCGTCGGCCATCTGGCCGGACGTGGCCATCCCCGCCGCGCCGTAGCGACATGGCCGCCGGTGCGCTCTCACGCGATGTCGAGGCGGGTGGCCTCGCCGCGTGGGTCCGCGCCCGGCCGTTGGTCGTCGGGGCGGTCGCGATCGCTGCGCTACTCCTGACCCTGGTCCTCGGGGTCGGCCTCGGGTCGGTCCGCGTCGCGCCTGCAGAGACGTTCGCGGTCATCCTTTCGCGCCTGTTCGGCATCGACATCGGCGTCACCGTCACTCCCGCCACGGAGGTGATCGTCTGGGACCTGCGGCTCCCGAGGGTCCTCACCGCGATGCTCATCGGCTGCGGACTCGCCGTCGCCGGCGCCACGTTCCAGGGGCTGTTGCGGAACCCGCTCGCGGATCCCTACGTGCTCGGGACCGCTTCTGGGGCCGCCGTCGGCGCGGCGATCGCGGTGCTGCTGCCGATCCAGCTCGTCGTCATCGAATTCGGCCTCCTCCACGGCCTGGCCTTCGTCGGCGCGCTCGCGTCTGCGTGGCTCGTGTTCCGGCTCGGCGGGACCGGCGGCGCCGGTGGACTGACGCGGCTGCTGCTGACGGGCTACGCCATCGGCTCGGTCCTCGCCGCGGTCCTGACGATGGCGATGTACGTGTCCGGCGTCGAGCTGCGTCAGATCTTCTCGTTCCTGCTCGGCGGACTCGGTGGGTCCTCGTGGGTCCGGCTGGTCGTCGCCGCGCCGCTGATCATCGGGTCGGCGGTGCTGATCATGGCGAGGGGGCGGTCACTGGACGGCATGCTGCTCGGCGATGCCGCCGCCGGCCATCTCGGCATCGATGTCAGCCGCGAGCGGGGGATCCTGCTGGCGCTGGCGTCGATGGCGACCGCGGCCGCGGTCGCCATCAGCGGTCTGATCGGGTTCGTCGGCCTCGTCGTCCCTCACGTCGTGCGACTGCTCGTCGGCCCGGCCGCGCATCGCGTGCTGCCGATCTCCGCGCTGGCCGGGGCGGCGCTCCTGTCCGCGGCCGACCTCGGTGCCCGGCTCGTCGGCGATGTGCCTGTCGGCGTGGTGATGGCCCTGCTCGGAGCACCGTTCTTCCTGTTCCTGTTGCACCGCAGCCGCTCGGGGTATGAGTTGTGAGCGCGGTCGCATCGGCCAACGCAGTCGTCCCGTCGCCGGCGGTGATCGCGGCAAGGGGGCTGACACTCGGCTATGCCGGCCGCATGGTGATCGACGCAGCCGACCTGTCCGTCGCCGAAGGCGAGCGCCTGGCGCTCGTCGGGCCGAATGGCGCCGGGAAGTCCTCGCTGCTCCGTGCGATCACCGGCGCGCTCGCACCGCGCGCTGGCAGCGTCGAACTCCTCGGCGAGCCCGTCCACGACGTGCCGCGCAAGAAGCTGGCGCGGACGATCGCCGTCGTACCCGAAGTCGCCGACCTCCCGTTCGCGATGCCGGTCGCAGAGGTCGTGGCACTCGGGCGCCTGCCCCATGAGCCGCCGCTCACCGGGCTCCGGCCGACCGATGCCGCAGCCGTCGATGCGGCGATCGAGCGGATCGGCATCAGCCATCTCCGTCGCCGCGACATGCGCGAGCTGTCGATGGGCGAGCGACAGCTCGTGTTCATCGCGGTCGCCGTGGCGCAGGCCGCGCCGATCCTGGTCCTCGACGAGCCGACCGCGCACCTCGACATCCGCCACCAGGTCGACGTCATGGAGTTGCTCGTCGATCTCAACGAGCGGGACGGGACGACCGTGCTCGCCGTCCTCCACGATCTCGCGCTCGCCGCGCATTTCTTCCCGCGCGTCGTCGTCCTCGCGGAGGGCCGGATCGTCGGGGATGGCACGCCCAGCGAAACGCTCGGTGCGGACCGGATCCGCGACGTCTTCCGCGTCGATCCAGCGCTCGTCCGGCTACCGGTCGGGGCGGCTTAGATGTCGACCGTCCGCAGCGCCGTCGCCTTGCTCACGCGCTTCCCCGTGGCGACGGCCGAGACCGACGCACCGGGTGCAGCGGCTTTCGGTCTGGTCGGCGCGGGCGTCGGACTGCTCGGGGCGATCCCGTTCGTGCTCATCGCCGGCGCCCTCGGGGAGCCGTGGATCGCGGCAGTCGCAGCCGTCGCGACGATGGCGATCGTCACCGGCGCGCTCCACCTCGACGGGCTCGCGGATACCGCGGACGCGGTCATGGCTCGCGATGCCGAAGCGGCAGAGCGCGCCCGAAAGGATCCACATGCCGGGACCGGCGGTGTCGTGACGCTCATGCTCGTCATCGCGGCTGACATCGTCGCGCTGGTCAGCCTGGCGGGGTCTGGAAGCCCAGACGCGATCCGGGGAGGTCTCGTCCTCATCGCCGTCGCCAGCACGTCGCGCGTGGTGCCGGTGCTCGTGACGGTCGTGCTCGGACGCCTCCGACCGGCGCCGGCGACGACGCTGGGCGCCTGGTTCGCCGATCGCGTCACGTCGGTGGACGTCGTGGTTGGGGTCGCCTCGGCCGTGCTCGTCGCCGTCACGCTCGGACTCGTCGGTGGCCTGGTGGTGCCGATCGCCGCGATCGGGACGTTGCTCGCCGGGTGTGTCGTCGGGGCCGTCGTCGTCGCCCTCCGCGGTGGCCTCGACGGCGACGGGATGGGCGCGCTCGTCGAGCTCTCTGTCGTGGCCGGGCTGATCGTCGCGGCCGTGGTGTCCTGATGGCTTCGCCGCTGATCCTCGCGCTCGGCGGGACCCGCAGCGGCAAGAGCCGGTTCGGTCTCGCGCGGACGAAGCAGCTCGCCGGCGACGGACGGGCGTGGTTCCTCGCGACCGCTGTGGCCGGCGACCCCGAACTCGATGACCGGATCCGCCGTCATCGCGCGGAACGCCCCGTCGACTGGCCGACCATCGACGTCGGCACCGACCTGGCGGCCGCGGTCGCCGCTGCTGAACCAAGCGAGCCGATCCTGGTCGATGGCCTGACGCTCTGGCTCGCGATGCTGCTCGGGGACGACGTACCCGAGATCGACCCGATCCTCGGGGGCCCGATCGCGGCGGCGTACGACGCGATGGCCGCCCGGCCGGGACCGGCGATCGTCGTGAGCGACGAGGTCGGCCTGGGGATCGTGCCGATGCACGCGAACGCCCGGGCGTATCGGGACCTCGTCGGGATCGCCCACCAACGACTTGCAGCGATCGCCGATGAGGCGTATCTGTTCGTCGCCGGTCTGCCGGTGACGCTCAAGGGACCACGATGACCGACGACTCGAGGGCACTCGACCTCGCGATCGCTCGTGTCGTGGCGCTCCGCGACCTCGACGAGGGCGCGATGGCGGCGACGTCCGCCCGGCTCGACGCGCTGACGAAGCCGCCGGGCAGCCTGGGCCGGCTCGAATCGCTCGCGATCCAGCTCGCGGGCATCACCGGCGACCCCGCCGGGACCTTCGAGCGCAGGGCGGTCGTCGTCGCCGCCGCTGATCACGGCGTCGTGCGCCAGGGCGTCTCCGCCTATCCGGCGGACGTGACGCCACAGATGGTCGCCAACTTCCTGGCCGGCGGAGCGGCGATCAACGTACTTGCCGAGCGGGCCGGAGCGAGCGTGACGGTGGTCGACGCGGGTGTCGCCGGCGACATTTCGGCGGTCGCGACCGCCGCGGTCGGGAGCGCCGCGACCACGCTCATCCGCGCGCCGATCCGCGCCGGCACCGACGACATGACCGCTGGTCCGGCGATGACGCGTGACGAGGCGCTCCGCGCGATCCGGGTCGGCCTCGAGCTGGCAGCGGCGCTCGAGTCCGATGGGATCAAACTGGTCGGGATCGGCGAGATGGGGATCGGGAACACGACCGCGGCGAGCGCCATCACGTCCGTGATGACGGGACTCCCGCCCGAGCGCGTCACGGGCCGGGGCACCGGCATCGATGACGCCACACATGCACGCAAGATCGAGATGGTCACCCGCGCGATAGCGCGGAATGTTCCCGAGCCGGGCGATCCGATCGGTGTGCTCGCGGCAGTCGGCGGGTTCGAGATCGGCGTGTTGGTCGGGGTCATCATCGGTGCGGCCGGTGCCCGCATCCCGGTCATCCTCGACGGGTTCATCACCGGCGCGGCGGCGCTGATCGCCGCGGGCCTCGCACCGGCCATCGAGGCCAGATGCGTCGCCGGCCATCGGAGCGTCGAGCCTGGTCACGCCGTCGTTCTCGAACGCCTCCGCCTGCGACCGCTGCTCGAGCTCGACCTTCGGCTCGGGGAGGGGACCGGCGCAGCGCTGGCGATGTCGCTCATCGACGCGGCCATCGCGATCCGCGACGGGATGGCGACCTTCGAGAGTGCGGGTGTCGCTGGTCCAGCCGCGACGGAAGGCGTCGTCTGACGATGGTCGAGATCGTGCTCGTTCGACATGCGGCGACGGCGTGGTCGGGCGTGCGGTACTGCGGGATCAGTGACCCACCGCTGTCGCCGACCGGTCTCTCCGACGCGCGGCGCCTGGCGGCGGCGCTCGCCGGAGAGCTGCCGCCGGATGTGCGCGTGATATCGAGTCCCTCTCGCCGCGCGGTCGCGACGGCATCGGCCATCATCGACGCAGCCCGTCTGCCCGCGGTCGAGCTCGACGCGCGCTGGCGCGAAGCCGACGTCGGGGTCGCCGAGGGCCGGACGTTCGATGAGCTCCAGGCGGTCGCCCCCGATGTGGCGGCCGCGCTCGCCCGGGGCGACCTGGAGATCGACTGGCCAGGCGGTGAGACGCACGCATCGCTTGCGGCTCGCGTCGTCGATGCATGGGCCGACCTCGTCGCCGTCGGCCGGCCGGCGATCGTCGTGACGCATGCGGGCCCGTTCATGCATGCGCGCGCGATCGCCGAGGACCGCGCGATCTCGCACGACGACCTGGTCGAACCTGGCGCGATCTGCCGGCTCGAGGTGCAGGCCCGGTCGGCTCGGTCGGCCGTGCTACGCTCGTCAGCGTGATCCCACCTACTCCGACCCGTACGGGTCGCGCGGTCGCCGCACGCCCCGGACGCCTGCCCCTGGTGATGGTCGGCGCCGCGTTGGCGTTCGCGGGATGCATCGGCAATGAGCCGAGTGCCGCAGTGTCGCCGTCGCCGAGTGCGTCGACCGCTGTCGCGTCGCCATCGACCGACACCGCGAGTCCGACGTTGCAGCCGTCGCCGTCGTCCTCTGCGACAGAAGGACCGACGGCCTCGCCGGATGCCACGGCGTCCCCGAGCGCCACGACGTCCCCGAGCACGGGGCCGTCCCAGCCGGCGGCCGAGGCCGTCAAGGCGTGCACGGGCGACGACAAGAACCGCGCCTTCTTCCTGAACGCCTCACAGAACCTTGACTGGCCGGTCTACTGCCCCGTCCTGCCAGCGAGGTGGTTCGTCACGAGCGGGAACTACAGCGGTCGGGGTGTCGGGCAACTGACGATCGGCTACCAGGGCCCCGCCGGAGCGACACTGACGCTCCAGGAGGGCGCCTTCTGCGAGACGTCTGACGGCTGCGTCCCCGCGGGCAATGACACTGGCGCCGCGGCGTTCGGGGATCGGCAGGGGACGCTCGTAACGCTGGACGACGGCGGCTACGCGATCGTGGTCGGTCGGGCCGACACACCGAGTTGGCTGGCCGTCGCGACCGGGATGGACGAGGCGACATTCCGTCAGGTCGCCGAGGGTTTCGTCCGGCTGGACTAGGTCCCGCCGCCCGCTGCTGCCAGGCCCGCATCCGCCGGAGCCAGTGCCGCCTCCGCGAGCACCGCGACGGCCTCCATCGTGCCCGGGAGGTCCGCTCCGTCCCGGTCCATGATCGCCGTCGCCCCGAACCCGGCTACCGGCGCCCCACTCGTCGCGATCGCGCGGACGGCGACGACGGCGGCCCCGAGCGTCAACCCGTCGGGCTCGGGCATCGCGATCGCCCAGTTCCCCGAGGCATCGAGGGCATCCATGTCGAAGGCGATGTACCAGGCGTCGATCCGGCGCGAGACGTTCGTCGCCCACGCTGCGGCCGAGGCCTGTCCCGCTGGGTCGGCGAGCATCCCGGCGCCGAACTGCGCGACGCCGCTCGCCGCGAGCATCCGTGACTCGGTCTCATCGAGGACCTGGCCCCCGAACAGGGCCGCGTCCAGCGTTCTGACCGATGGACCCTCTGCCGCCGCGACGAGTCGCTCATCGCCAAGGCCGCAGGCCATGGCGAACGGCATGCCCCAGACGTTGCCCGACGGTGTGGTATCCGGGGTGTTGAAGTCGCCATGCGCGTCGAACCACGCGAGCCCGAGGCGGATCCCCGGTCGTGCCCGCCGGATCCCCGCCATCGCACCGGCGTGCGTGGTGCAATCGCCGCCGAGCATAAGCAGCTCGGACGTGCCGCCATCTGCCTGCTCGAGACCGGTCTGCACATGCGCCGCGAGCCGGCCGAGATAGGCGACGAGCCGGTCGAGGTTCTTTGCCCGGGGGTCGGGATCGGCGACCCAGCCCGGCTCGTTCGCGGCGTCGCCGTGGTCGAGCCACGTCGTGCCGGCCAGGCCCGGCCGGGCGGCCAGACGGTCACGTAACCCCAGCTCGCGCAACAGGCTCGGCGCGCGTTCCATCCCGCCGAAGTGACCACCGAGGGCGGTCGGGGAGCCGCAGATCACGATCGTGCGGTCGGTCATGCCGGTCAGCATATCGGCGTCTCGGGCGCCGGGGCGGTCGGCGATGATGACGCCGATGCGGATCGCCGACTTCGAGCTCGAACGCTTCTTCGCCCGCTGGGAGTTCGCCGTCGAGCACCTGCTATGCGCGTCCGATGTGCAGGGTTATCGGATGGCCGAGCTGCTCGAGCTCGCCGACGACGAGACGAGACGGATGTGGGATGGGCTGACGCTCGGCTACACGGAGTCGACCGGCCACCCGCTCCTCCGCGCCGAGATCGCCTCGCTGTACGACGGTCTCGAGCCCGACGACGTCCTCGTCTTCGCCGGCGCCGAAGAGGCGATCTTCTGTCTCGCCAACGTCCTGCTCGCGCCCGGCGATCATGCGGTCGTGACGTGGCCCGCCTACCAGAGCCTGTACGAGGTGGCGCGCGCGGGCGGTGCCGACGTCACGCTGCACGAGCGCAGGGAGG
>DASSZA010000251.1:0-3866 GCA_035703005.1 Candidatus Limnocylindrales bacterium
GATCATGGAGCTCAACGTCCGGAGCACGCTCATCCCGACCCAGGCTGCGGCCCGCTCGATGATCGAGCGCGGCGAGGGCGGCGCGATCCTGAACATCACGTCGGTGCGCGCGCTGCTCGGCATCAACGCCGGCTACTCGGCCTACGTCGCCGCGAAGGGCGCCATCGCCTCGCTGACCCGCCAGTGGGCGACCGAGTGGGCCAAGTACGGCATCCGCGTCAACGCGATCATGCCGACGTTCGTCGACACGCCGCAGGTCGCGATGCTGCTCGGCGATCCGAAGTTCAAGCAGGGCATCGTCGACCGCATCCCGCTCGGACGCGTCGGCGAGACGAAGGACATCGTCGGCCCGGCCATCTTTCTCGTGTCCGACGCCGCCTCGTTCGTGACCGGGCAGGTGCTCGGCATCGACGGCGGGCTTACCGCGACCCAGTAGTCCCTTCCCCATCGACCGCACGGAGACCCGTATGCCTTCCACCATCGAGATGGAGCAGGTCACGCCGAACGTGTTCACGAACACGAAGCTGCGTGGCTGCAACCCGAGCTTCGTCGTCACCTCGGACGGCGTCGTCGTGATCGACACGCCTCAGCTCCCGACCAAAGCGGTCGCGATGCGCGAGGAGGCGGAGAAGCACGGCCCGATCCGCTACCTGATCAACACCGAGAACCACGTCGACCACATCTTCGGGAACTACTGGTTCCGCGGCGCCGGCGAGATCGTCAACCACAAGGCGCTGTGGGACATCTTCATGGACCCGAAGGCCGCGCTCGATCCGTTCGCGTACGCGCTCGAGGCCATCCCGACCGACGACCCCGACGCGGCGCCGATCATCCCCGATCGCGACGAGTACTACGCGGACCTCCCGCGCGGGACGGTCGTGTTCACCGGGGACCTGCTGAAACTGAAGGTTGGCGACCATACGATCGACTGCCATTGGACACCGGGACATACGCCAGGTCAGTTGGCCGTCCACGTCCCGGAGGAGCGCGTCGTCTTCACGGGCGACACGATCTTCTCCGGCGTCCAGACGTGGCTGATGACGTCGAACGTCGACCAGTGGCTGGAGGCGCTGGAGACGATCCGGGCGCTCGATGTCGACTATGTCGTGCCGGGCCATGGCCCGGTCGTCACGCTCGACTACGTGCAGACCCAGCGGGCGCATCTGATGGCCTGGAAGGCCGCCGTCGCGGACGCGGTGTCGAAGGGCTGGTCACGCGAGGAGACGATCGCCAGGGTCCGGTTCGACGACCAGTTCGGGCCGGTCGATGTCGGTCAGGCCTACATGATGGATCACATCCAGAACAACAACGCCGGGTCGCTCTGGGACAAGCTCACCGCGACGGGCTACTCGAAGGGCCGCTAACGAGCCCTGCGTCGTCGATCAGTTGGCGGGCGTCACAGCTCGAAGTTCAGTCCTGGGCAGGTCAGACGGAACGCGATCGTGAGCAGCGTTCGCCATGCGCGGCACCACATCCAGAACGAAGAGCTGCGCGGCGAGCTCGCGTCGACTTCGAACCCCGACCTTGTCGAAGATCGACTTCAGATGGTCCTGCACCGTATACGGCGAGACTTTCAGCGACGCGGCCATCTCGCGCGTCGATAGGCCCTGGAGCGTCAACGATGTGACCTCTCGCTCACGGGGCGAAAGACCGTGGGCGCGCGCGATGAGGTCGGCCAGGCCAGGCTCGACGCCGGCGGAAATGGTGACGGCCACGCGGTCCTCCCCCTCGAGGAGCGATGCGTCCAGTCGAAGCCAGCCACCCGACCGACTCGGAAGGCGTGCCGTGGCGAGCTCGTCGGTCATTCCAGCGGCGACCCTCCGAGCCTGCTGCGCGACGCTCACGACGGTCAGTGGTGCCACCTCGGTGCTGCCAGTCGAGTCGAACAGCTCGCCAAGCCAGCGGCGGGCCGGGGGCGTCGCCGCCTCGATGGTGTCATCGGCGCGGAGCAAGACGGTCCCGACCGACTCGCGCCATTGATCGGCACCAACGGCCGATCGGACGATCGCTCGGCGGACGCCATGGGCGAGGACGCCGCTCAGGTCGGCGACGAGTTCCGCTTCGTCGTCTACGAAGGTACCGCGCCGCCGGTGGACGGCGACCGCCCCCCAGGGGACGTCCCCGTCCCGCAGTGCCGCGCGCAATTCGTCGCCGTCGCCGAACCCCTGCTCGGTCAGGAACCTCGCATGGCGGTGGCTTCTCGTGAGGTCACCCTGAGTCGATCGGCTGAGGATCCCGACTCCGGCGCTTGATCGCGCGAGATCAGCGAACTTGTTGAAGTCTTCCTCGAGGTACTCGTTGGTGACGAGCGCGAGCATGTCGCCGACGCCATATTCGCGTGAGAAATGGCCGGTCGGCAGGAGGGTCTCGGGATCGAGGCTCAGCCAGCACGACGCCTCGAATGGGACGAATCGCGCGAGCAGTCGGTCAGCAGCGTCGAAGTAAGCGGAGAGATCGAGCTCCCGCTGGTTCAGCCGCGCGAAGGCCAGGCGGTGGTCGGGAACAGCCACGCCGCGATTGTCGGGGCGACCGCCTTGTCCAGGCAATGGCACATCCCAGATTCATGGGATGGACGTGGCGACGAACCTCCATACGGTCTAGTCCATGGACTGGTTGACCGTTGGCGTCCAGTGGGTCCACGTGCTTCTCGGGATCCTGTGGTTCGGGAACGCGCTCGCCCTCGACGTGATCGTCATCCCGGCGCTCAACAGGCTGCCCATCGTTATGCGGCGGGAGATCTCGAGCCAGATCGGTGCCAGGGCGACGCCGATCTTCAAGGTCGTCGTACCGGCGATCATCGTCCTCGGGATCATCCGCGGGACGGTGCTGGGACCGATCGACGGTGTGGAGGACATCGTCGGCACCCCGTACGGCCTGACCTGGGTCGTGGCCCTTGCCTTGACCGCCAGCGTATATGCGTGGGGACTGGTCGTCCTGGAACCGGCCCTGCGACGGATGGACGCGGCGCCTGTCGACACAGATGGCGCGGCCACGCTTGAGCTCGCCGCGGCCACAGATCGCGTGAAGCGGCTCGTGGGCATCGAGCTCCTCGGTTTCCTGGCGATCTTCACGTGCATGATCCTGATGCGCTTCGGGCTTTGATGTGCAAGGGGGACGTGTGAGCACGCCTATCGCGTTAGGCGGCCTCGCGCTCGTCGCAGGCGCGATCGTGTCGACGTACGCGATCCTGCGGATCTCGACGCGTCCCGTCATCGGGCAGGCACTGTCGACGGACGTAGCCGCAGCCCTCGTCATCGCGGCGGCGCTGCTGCTGCTCGGTTTGCCGGCCCTGTACGCCGTTCAAGCGATGCAGAGCGGCGCGGTCGGGCTACTCGGACACGCCCTACTGTCCACTGGGCTCCTTCTCATGGTGATCGTGGCGGCCGGGCCGTTGCTCCATCCGTCAGCAGGTCTCGCGTCCGGCGAGCATCCGGTGGTGTTCGCCCTCGGGATCGCGTTCGCGGTCGGCCTCCTCCTGTCCGGCATCGCCACCTATCAGGCCGACGTGCTTCCGCGTCCGGCGGCGGTATTGCTGCTCGGGGCGATGACAGGTTTCGCGTTCGTGTTCTTCGTCGCTGAGTTCCTGCCCCCCAGCGCGGGCCAGATCGGCTCGGCGATATTCGGCGTTCTATTGATGGCGGCGTTCGCGTGGCTAGGGATCGCGCTGTGGCAGCGAGCCGTCGGGTAGCCGGGTTGCACTGATGGCGAAGCTGCCCGCCGAACTTCGCGCTGTCCCTGCTGTGCCAGGCGCCGTCCGGGCTGCCGCGATCCTGTCAGCGTCGCTGGGGATCGGCTTCGGGACGGCGATGATCATCTCGCTCGCCCGCCTGGCCGATGGCCGCGACCTTCCGATGACTCCGTTCGGC
>DASSZA010000053.1:0-12428 GCA_035703005.1 Candidatus Limnocylindrales bacterium
CATCTGACGCTCCTCCACACCTCGGCCCGTCCGAGACCCATGGCAAGCGGCGCCTCGAGGGCGGGCCGGGAGACCTTCGATTCTACGCTCGGGGTCCAGCGGTTCCGGGCGGGCTTCCCGGGGCCTAGCGATCGCTTGGCGGCAGCGAGTCGCAGGCCCGCGGTCAGGCGCACCGTGTCGCAAGCAGATGGAACTTCCTCATGTTCCAAGCAGCGGCTGAATGATCGTTCTTCCGGTAAGCGGAACACCCGGCGTTCCGATCGGGGGTTAAGAGGCTCGAATCGGCCGAGGGCAGTCCGTGGCGCTGCCATTCCGACGTTAGTTGGAACTTCGGGATGTTCCACTTGCGATGAGTCTCAGATAAGGGTGGGATCGGAAACTGGCGACGTGCCTACCTGGCAGTCCGCCGCGCATCGGGGCAGCGGCCGGGCCCGATACCTACTTCGGCGGGCCGGCGAGGAGCTTCATCGATTGCGTCTCGCGGCCGGTCTCAGCACGCGGCAGCTCGCCGGCACCGTCGGCATCTCACACACGCAGATCCGGCGGATCGAGGCGGGCGTGGCTCCGCACATCGACGTCGATCTGCTGTCCAGGATCGCGTCGGCGCTTGGCGGCGAGCTGAGCATCGGCGTCCACCCGATCGGGCCGCCCGTCCGGGACAAGGCGCACGTCGCGTTGCTCGAGCGGTTCGCCGCACGACTCGGACTCAACGTCACGTGGCGGACCGAGGTCCCGATCCCGCTCCCCGGGGACCTGCGCAGCGCCGACGGGGTGGCGACAGTGCCACCGTCATCGCCACCGACCGCCGACCTCAAGCCCATCGATGCCGTCGTCGAAGCCGAGACCCGCCTTCACGACGTCCAAGCCACGGAGCGCCGACTCCGCGCGAAACAGCGTGATCTCGGAACGGGGCGGGCGATCCTTCTCATAGCTGACACGCGGCACAACCGGCGCGTCATCTCGGGCGTACCCGAACTCGGGCGACAGTTCCCCGTCGGGACTCGATCGTGCCTCGCCGCGCTCAACGCCGGCCGCGACCCGGGCGCCGACTGCCTCGTCATCCTCTAACGTGGGTACCCATGACAAAGACCGCCTCGCGCGCAAGCGATCGGAGAGCTGTTGCGCATCGGCCAGGCATCCGCGACCTGCCGCAACCCGACGCCGTGATCTTCGACCTCGACGGCACCCTCGTCGACTCGGTCGAGACCCGCATCGAAGCCTGGCTCCAGACCTTCGACGAGATCGGCATCCCGACCTCCCGCGATCAGCTCGTCCCGCTGATCGGCCTCGATGGCAAGCGCCTCGCCCGCGAAGTCGCCGCCCTCGCCGGCCAGCCGATCGACGACGAGCGGTCGGAGGTCATCGACAAGCGCTCCGGCGAGATCTACGAGGGCCTCAATAGCGATCCACGGCCGCTGCCTGGCGTGCGCCGGCTCTTCGACACGATCGATTCCCGCGGACTGAAGGCCGCGATCGCCACCTCGAGCCGCAAGGAGCAGGTGAAGACGTCGGTCGATGCGCTGGGGCTGGCCAAGGAGCCCACGATCGTCGATGCGAGCCACGTCGAGCACGCGAAGCCGGAACCGGACCTGCTCCTTCGCGCGGCGGAGGAACTCGGAATCGACCCATCGCGGGCGTGGTACGTCGGCGACTCGACGTGGGACATGGTCGCCTCGGCCGCTGCAGCGATGATCCCGCTTGCCGTTACCGCCGGCTCCGTCGTCAGTCGCGAAGCCCTCGAGGGAGCCGGCGCCGCGACGGTGGTCGAGACGCTCGACGAGATCGCGGACGCGCTGACTCCACCCGCCGGGGTCTGATCGGCCCAGCGCGCGGCTACCCGGCGCGCGCCGCCCGCAACGCCGACGCGACTCCCCCATCCCAGGGATCGCCGTGGCCGACGAGCAGCCAGCGGGCATCGATGCCGTCAAGCCGCGCCCAGGACGCCCTCGCCGACTCCGGATCGAGCGTGAACGGCGCGATCGCCGGCCCCTCGACGCCGGTCAGGACGTTCCGAGTCGTGAGCTCGTCGCCGACGAACAGTGCGTCGACCGTGGGGACGTGGATGGCGATGCTCCCCGGTGTGTGGCCGGGCATATGGATGATGCGCGGCGAGCCAGGCAGGTCGAGGGTCGCGCCGCCGTCGATCGGAACCACGTCCGAGACCGGCGGGATGCGGAGACCGCCATTCCGCCCGCTGTACCAGATGAATCCGAGCAGCGGCCCGTAACGGACCGGACCCCATCCGGAGACCTTCTTCGGGTCTTTCCCCCGGGCTCGTGCGGCGTCCGCGCCGTGCACATAGATAGGCACGCCGCGCTCAGCACGCAGGCGTTCAGCGAACCCGATGTGATCGGTATCGCCGTGGGTCAGCACGACGCCGCGAACGTCGTCGATCGATCGACCCATCGCGGCGAGTTCGCGGGGAAGATCGTTCCAGTAGCCGGGCAACCCGGCGTCGATCAAGGTCACGCCCGTCTCGTCAGCGACGAGATAGCTGTTGACGAGGGTCGAGCCGCCGAGCCGATGCAGGGACGGTGCCAGTTCCATGTCGCTCCCTCCCTACCGGCGCGAGGCGGCCGATGGCCGCAGCGCCTGCGAAGCGTCCGGCCCGATGACCACCATCGCGACCCAGTCGATGACGATGACGGCAGCGAACACCATCGCCAGCGTCGGTTCGCCGACGGCCGCGAGTCCGCCGGCCGCCACGAGCAACAGCACGGTGCCGATGATGTCGCGAACCTGCTGACTGAGCGGATTGTCGGCCTTCGGGGCGACGACGAAGCCCCACACCACGATCAGCGCGACCGCGCCACCGACCGCGAGCAGGACGCGCCCGATGCCGTCGGGGCCGCTCTGCCAACCCCAGTACGCGACCGCCGCGATGCCGAGGAGCTCGACAACGAACCGCATCGTCAACGCCGCGATTCCCATGACCTTCACTTCTTGCATCGTCCTCTCGTCTGCGGTACCTTGCTTACGTCATGGCTATGCTACATAGCCTTCATGGCTAATGTCAATAGCCGGTCGCCGACGCCGGATCCCGAGGGCGGGGCGGCTGGAGCCACGCCTGACCGATACGACCCACGAGGGAGAACGGATGCCGACCCCCGCCCGGACATCGCTCGAGCAGATCGTGAAAGCCGGCCGCGAGATCGTCGAAGCCGATGGCATCGACGGGCTGACGATGCAGTCGGTCGCCGCTGCCGTGGGCGTGAGGGCACCATCGCTGTACAAGCGGATCCGCAGTCGAAACGACCTTCTTCGTCTCGTCGCCAATGACGCCGCCGCCGAGCTCACGCGTGACCTCGCGACCGCCGTGACCGGGAAAGATGCCCGTAAGGATCTCGTTGCGCTCGCGGCCACGTTCCGCCGTTTCGCGCGCGGCAATCCGGGCGCCTATACGCTGATCTTTGCCCCGCTCCCCGACGATGCGCGAGCCGACCCCGAGTGGACCATCAAGGCGAGCGCGCCCGTGATCGATGCCGCGGAACGTCTTGCCGGCACTGACGACGCGCTCGAGGCCGCCCGGACGGTCGTGGCGTGGGCCAACGGCTTCATCTCGATGGAGCTTGCCGGCGCCTTCCGGCTCGGTGGCGACGTCGATCGCGCGTTCGACTACGGCGTCGACCGCCTGGCCGCGGCGATCGATACAAGAGCCACCCACCGCCCCTGAAGCGCGCCCCGGGCGCCGAAGGGACCAGGCCCGCCCGGGACATCTTTCTGGCCCGTCGCGCGGCCGGCCACGCCTAGACTCGGCCGGTGGACCCTGACGCCCAAACCTTCGTCCAGCTTGTCCTTCTCGTCCTGCTCGGCCTGCTGTTCGCGCGCATCGTGACCTCGATCCCCGGCTGGCTGCGGCGCGATCGTCGACCCGAAGCCCGGTCCATCCTCGTCGTCGGCGTCGGCGGTGGTGGTGGGAATGCGGTCGACCGGATGGTCGATGTCGGGCTCCCCGAGGTCGGCTTCGTCGCCGTTAACACCGACGCGCAGGCGCTCCGCGAATCGCGTGCGGAGCTTCGGGTCCGGATCGGTGACCGCGTCACCCGCGGGCTCGGGTCCGGTGGCGATCCCGAGATCGGCCGCCGCGCGGCAGAGGAGGACGCAGCGCGCATCGCGGCAGCCGTCGCGGGTGCCGATCTCGTCTTCGTGACCGCGGGTCTCGGCGGAGGGACAGGGTCGGGCGCCGCGCCGACGGTCGCCGCGAAAGCGCGCGAGGGCGGTGCGCTGACGATCGCTGTCGTGACCAAGCCGTTCGACTTCGAAGGAACGCCGCGACGCGACGTGGCCGACGACGCAGCCGAGGCACTGCTCGCCGAGGTCGACGCGATGATCACCGTCCCCAACGACCACGTCGGCCAGGTCATCGATCCTGACGCATCCGCTCTCGAGGCCTTCCGCGTCGTGGACGAGGTGCTGCTCAAGGCGGTCGAGGGCGTCGTCGACCTGCTGACCGCCCCCGGCCTGATCAATCTCGACTTCGCCGATATCCGGTCGGTGGTGCAGGGTGCCGGACCCGCGTTGATCGGTCTTGGTGAGGGTCGCGGCGAGGATCGCGCGGTCATCGCCGCGCGTCAGGCGGCATCGAGCCCGCTCCTCGAATCGAGTATCGAGGGAGCGCGCGGCGTCCTGCTCCAGATCTCCGGACCGGCCGATCTCAGCCTGCGCGAGGTCCGCCAGGCCGCGGACGTCATCCGCGGTGTCGCCGACCCGCGCGCCAATGTGATCTTCGGCGCCAGCATCGGGGCGGTGCCCGACGACCAGGTGTACGTGACGCTGATCGCGACAGGGCTGGACGCTCAACGGCGACCCGCGCTGTTCCCGCGACCGACGCCGCTCGTCCGCGCCGCTCCCCCACCCTCACCCGCCGCGGCAGCGCCGGAAGCGGCTACGCCGGCTACGACGAGCGCGGCGCCCACGCAGCTCCAGTTCGATCCCGATGAACCCCTCGAGCTCCCGACGTTCCTGCGCAACCCGCGACCGACATCCGGCACGGGTCGCCGGCGCGAGCCCCGGAAGACCCCTACGCCGACCGGGTCACGCCGCGGCTGAGATCGTCACGGTTCGACTGGGAGACGCTCCCCGGCCTCGATCCGCATCGGTAGCCGGTTCTCGGCCGGCGTCAGCGGGCAGGAATACTTGGGGTCGTACACGCACGACGGGTGATACGCCAGGTTGAAGTCGAGCGAGTACGTGCCATCTTCCTCGGGCTCCAGGTCCATGTACCGCCCCGCGCCGTACGTCTCGGTGCCGCTCGTCGCATCGAGGAAGGGGACGAAGAGCGACTCGTCGACGCCGCCATCGAACGTGTAGGCAGTCAGACCGTGCCGCTCTCCCTCGCGCTCGAACCGGAGGACGCCGGCTCGATGGGCAGCCCGCAGCTGGCCGTCCGACGTCGGGATCTGGAAGTTCGATGGCTCGTCCCCGGTGTACGGCTCGAGCTGGAGGTCCTCGAAGCGCCAGTCGGGGTCGACCGCGTAGTACGGCAGCCCGGCGAACGACGGCCGTTCGGCCTCCGGGACGGGGCTTCCGGGATCCGTTCCGAAGAATGCGTCCTTGTCCGCCCGGAACGACTCGACCGCCTCCTCGTACGACATCGGTCGATGCTCGTGATGATGGTGATGCTCGTCGTGATCGTGATCGTGCGCCTGTTCGTGGTCGCCGTGCCCGTCGGTCATCTGATGCCTCCGCTCGGCCGCATCGTGCGCGAACCGGCGCCGCCTGTCGACTCTGGTAGCCTGCCTCTCTCGCGAGGGGGTAGATGAGCCGTCATCCGATAGGCCCGCGGGGGTCGCTCGTCGCCGTCACCGCCGCCCTCCTCGTGTCGGTCGTTTCTGGGTGCATGCCCTCGCCGAGCACGCCGCCACCCTCGTCCCCGATCGCGACCGAGCCCGCGCCGTCGGGATCCCCGAGCGGCGCGCCGTCCGCATCCGGCAGCGCGGGCCCGTCGCCCAGCGCTAGCGCCAGTGCGCCTGCCGCCGCAGAACTGCTGCCGATCTCGGGTGTCTGGCGCGTCCGAAAAGTGCTGCGTGCCGATGACCAGTCGCGACCGCCCGGCGATCCCGCGTTCGACGAGGAGACGTACAGCGTCGATGCGTCGTGTGACCAGGAGCCGTGCGACACGGTCAAGGTCACGACGACGCCGCTCGGTCTGACGTCGCCGGCCACGGTCGTCGACATGACCCGCGACGGAGCGGTGTACAAGTCATCGGGCCAGCTCGCACAAGCGTCGAGCTGCGTGAGCACATTCGGCGACCGCGTCGACGGTGGCGCCAACACCGCGTCGACACTCCGTCTGTGGGTCACGACCGATCGCCCTGCCGGTTCATCGGTCGCGTCGGTCGCTTTGCACGGCAGCGTCGACGTGGCCATCACCCCGACGCCGCTCGGCGAGGACGCGGGCTGCGAACCCGAAGCCGCCGCTTTCGAGCTGAGTGGTCGACGCGAGGAGGTCGCGGTCCGCAACCCGGACGGGTCGACCGCCGGACCGAACCTCCAGCCGCCAGCCGGTGCGGCCTACGTCGCCCTCAAGACGGTCACGGCGAAGGTCCCAGGTGCGACGGTCCGCTATTTCGATGTCGTCGGCGATACATCAGCGGAGCTCGCCGAGAGCGTCGGGCGCGGCGGCGCCAAGGCCTGCGGGATGATCCAGTACGAGTGGTTCCGTGGGGACGCCCGGCCGAGCGCGTGCACGCTGACCCGCGTCAGCGACACCCGGCAGTCGATCCGGCTCTCGACGACCGCGTCGTCGAGTTCGTGTCGGATCCGCGACGCGCGCGTCACGACGAGCTACATCGTCTACATCCCGCGCTGGAGCGATCCGTCGCGCGTCCCGAAGCGCCTCTTCGATTGGTGGCGCCGGATCATCGTGTTCATCGCCGACCACGAGGCGGGGCACGTCCGGATCGGCCGCGAGTACATCGCTCGCCTGAACCAGCGGCTCGTCGGGAAACCGTGCGCGGATATGGCGTCGATCATCCGGTCGTGGGCGAGCCAGCACGCCGCCGCGCAGGAGGCGTACGACCGGAGCGAGTACTCGAAACCGTGGCCGCAGCCTGCGGCCGGCTACTAGCCGATCGTCACCCGGGCGCGAGGGGAAGCTCGATGTCCCAGCCGGCCGAGTCGAGGTCGTACGAGGCGTAGGTCGCGCGGTGCGGACCGATCTCGACGGTGTAGCCGGACGCCCGGGGCAGGCCGTCGACGACGAACGACACGGAGCAATCCCGGTCCCCGGCAAACGAGCCAGTCGGCACCGGGGTCATGGCACTCCCGAGTGAGCCGCGCCCGATGATCGAACCAGTGCTGTCGTACACGTTCACCGTCTGGCCGGGCACGAGCGAAACGGCGAGCATCGCGTCGACGCACTGCTTCGGCGACGGAAGGCGGTCCATCGGATACGACCAGCCACCGTGGACGTCGCGGTCGAATTGCGCTTGAGCGGTATCGACCCAGGTGACGGCGCCGGTCAGTGTTCGCACCGCGCCCTGCGCGACGATCGCTCGAGCGACCAGGATCGCGGACGCGACGAGTACGAACGCCGCGACGACCGCGAGGATCGACGGCGTTCGCGAGCTCGTCATCGGTGCGGTATAGCGCCGAAGCGGCCCGATGTCGAGGGGTTGGCTACGCTGTCGGCATGCGACGCGTCATCTACCACATCACGATCACGACCGACGGCATGTACGCCGATCCCGACGGGGGCCTCGGCGGCTTCGACCCCGCCGAGGAGGAGCACCGGTTCGCGAACCATCTCGTCCGAGACGCCGGCGACATGGTGATGGGTCGCGTCATGTATGACGTGATGGACTACTGGGACCAGCTCGACCTAGACGATCCGAACGTGTCGGATGTCGAACGCGAGTTCGCGACCTTCTGGCGGGAGACGCCCAAGCACGTCGTGTCGCGCGGCGACCCGGCGTTGCGGGCGAATGCCACGAAGCTCGAGGGCGACGTCGTCGAGACGGTGCGCCGGATGAAGGAGGCCGACGGGCCACCGATCTTGTTTGGTGGAGGCGCGGGCCTCTTCGCGACAGCCACCGAGGCCGGCCTGATCGACGACTACAAGTTGCTGATCGCGCCGATGGCGCTCGGCGACGGCAAGCGGCTGTTCGCCGAGCTCGAAGAGCCGCTCAAGCTGCGCCTCACGAACTCGCATACGTTCCCATCAGGAGCGGTGCTGCTCGAATACGTCCGGCGTGACGGAGGAGACCGATGACCATCGCCGAACCACGCATGGACCGCATGGTCGCCAGTGTCGAACACGTCTTCAGCTGGTTCATGAGCGGTGACTGGGAGAAGCACCACCTCGACCCTGGGGTCGCCGACTTCACCTTCGGGAACCCCCAGGAACTGCCGCTCCCAGGCCTCGTCGACGCGCTTCGATCGAACGCGATCCCCAGGGACAAGGACTGGTTCGCCTACAAGATGAGCGAGGAGGAGCCGCGGAACGTCGTCGCGGCATCGCTCCGCCAGCGCACGGGCATCGACTACCGCGCTGAAGACATCGCCATGACCGCCGGCGCGTTCGGCGCGCTCGGCGTGACGATCCGGGCCCTGGCCGATGAGGGCGACGAGGTGATCTTCCTCTCGCCACCGTGGTTCTTCTACGAGCTGATGATCGCCTCAGCGGGCGCGACCGCGGTCCGCGTCCGGCTGGAGCCGCCGGGTTTCGATCTGGATCCCGATGCGATCGCCGCGGCCATCACGCCGCGGACGCGCGCGGTCCTCGTGAACAGCCCGCACAACCCGACTGGCCGGATCTACGCCGAGCCGGAGCTGCGCGCGCTGGGCGACGTGCTGCGCTCGGCGTCCGAGCGCCACGGCCGGCCGATCGCGCTGCTGTCCGACGAGTCGTACAACCGGATCCTCTTCGACGGCATCGACTTCCGGACGCCGGCGCTCGACTACGACGCGACGATCACGATCTACACGTACGGCAAGACGACGCTGGCTCCGGGGCAGCGGATCGGTTACGCGGCACTCCACCCGGAGTTCCCGGATCGGGCGGCGCTGGGCTATCGGATCTTCGTCCAGCAACTCGCCGCCGGCTGGGGCTTCCCGAACGCTCTGCTGCAGCACGCGATCAGCGATCTCGAGCGGGTGTCGATCGATATCGACGCGCTTCAGGCGCGACGCGACCGGATGGTGCCCGCGCTGCGCGAGATGGGCTACGAGGTGACGAACCCGCAGGGAACGTTCTATCTCATGGCGCGCTCGCCGGATCCGGACGACCTCGCGTTCTCGGGTCGTCTCACGAACCTCGGCGCACTCGTGCTGCCGGGCACGATCGTCGAGTTGCCGGGTTGGTTCCGGATCTCCCTGACGGCCAGCGACCAGATGGTCGAGGACGGCCTACGCGCTTTCCGTGAGGCTCGACTGTCGGCTAGCTGACGTTGACTCCGGTCAACACGGCGCCGAGACTGGACGCGGCCCCCAACCGACCCCCGAGGAAGAGCGCGCAGGAGGGTTTTGGCCATGCGACGGCGTGTCGGCAGCCTGATCGGTGCTGCCCTGCTTCTCGGTGCGACGGTGCTTGCGGCGGCGGCACCCGCGACCGCCCACGATCGCGACGGACGCGCGACGGTCATCAAGAGCGGCCTTTCGTCGCCCAAGGGCATCGGATTGCTGACGAGGAACTCGATCGCCGTCGGCCAGGGCGCCTATGGGCCGCCGGCTGCACCCGCCTTCGAGTACGTGTTCCGTGGCGACAACAAGGGCAAGTTCACCAACCTGACAGACCCCGTGAATATCGTCGACCTCGCCGTGACGCCGGACGGCGCGGGCTGGGCGATCGGGAACGACCACAAGCTGTATCGCCAAGGGACCGACGGCGTCATCAAGGTCGTGCTCGACATCGCCGCGTATCAGAAGGCCGATCCGGACCCGTACAACAACCCGAAAGAAGACCCGGCGGAGACGAATCCGTTCGGGCTCGCGGCGCTGAGATCGAACGAGGTCCTGCTTTCCGACGCCGCAAATAACGACATCATCCGCGTCAAGGCCGACGGCACCGCGTGGACGGTGGCGCGCTTCCCGCGCCGCCTCGTCAAGACCGACAAGGTCGGCGACCCGAATCTGCCGCCGAAGCTGCCGGCGGAAGCCGTCCCGACGAGCATCGCCATCGGACCCGATGGATGGGCGTACATCGGTCAGCTTGTCGGCTTCCCTGGTCGACCGGGCTCGGCCTACGTCTGGCGGCTCAACCCCAACGCCAAGGGCGCCCTGTGCGAAGCCGGTGACCCGAACCGGTGGTGCCGAACCTGGAAGGGCGGCTTCACCTCGATCATGGATCTCGCGTTCGATCCGCGGAACGGCACGCTTTATGTGTACGAGATCGCGCGGAAGGGTTGGTTGGACTTCGAGAAGGGATTCGCCCCGGGTGGCACGTTCCCGAAGGCAGTGCTCCTCCAGGTGCCACGCCAAGGTGAGCGGCGCGAGCTGGTAAGGGGCGATCTGTCGCAGCCGGGCGGCATCGTCGTCGGCCGCGGTGGTGAGATCTTCGTCACCGACGGGATGTTCACAGGAGGACGATTGCTGCGCATCCGGCCATAAGGCTCATCTGCGAGCGCGCGACATCCCCTGAGTGGCCGCGGGTCCGTCCACCCCGCGGCCACTCCCTTCTTCGGCGGCCGACCGGGGCGGCTCAGCACCGGTGCAGCCTGGCCGCCGGCCAGACCAGCGCAGGTGCGCCGCGTGTTACACCTCATGTTCCGACTGACGGCTGAAGCCGCGTTCCTCCGCTGCCTGTAACGTCGCGCGTTCCATGCGGCGGCCGAGATGGCCGATCTCGCCCGTTCCCGCGTCAGCCGTAACACGTCATGTAACAGACGCGGCCGAGCGGCGGCCTGCGGCCGAGCGGCGGGCTGCGGCGGCGGCAGGCAGCGGGCGGCTGATCCTCTCGCTACTCGAACCGCGCGGTCATGTTCCAGACACGCCCACGGCCCGCGAAAACGAGGAATGAACCCGAACGGCTTGCTCTCCGCCGTAGCGTGTAGGCGACCAGAACGGCCGCCCCCGAAAGGAGCGGAGCGTGCAGGCGGAGCTCGTCGACAGGGCGCGACGCGGAGACCGTGAGGCCTTCGGCGTCCTGGCGGCCGGTGCCGTCGATCGGTTGTACGCCATCGCTCGCCTCTCCCTTCGCGACACCGAGCTCGCGGAGGATGCGACCCAGGACGCGCTGGTGCGAGCCTGGCGGGATCTGCCGACGCTTCGCGACGTCGAACGATTCGATGCCTGGCTCTACCGGCTGCTCGTCAGGTCCTGCGCGGACATCGGTCGTCACCGCCGGCGGTGGCGTGCCGAGGTAGCGATCCTGCCCGAGCCCGCTGAGGCCGATTCGGCCGCGGCGGTCGCGGACCGCGACCTGATCGAACGCGGTCTGCGACGGCTCACCGTCGCGCAGCAGACGATCCTCGTCTTGACCTACTACGTCGGCCTGTCTCCGACTGAGATGGCCGAAGCCCTGGAGATCCCCGTCGGGACGGCCAAGTCCCGGCTGCACTACGCCATCGAGGCGCTCCGGGCCGCTCTGGCGGCCGACGAGCGCGGGACCGTCGGCGGAACGCGAGAGGAACGGATGGCATGAGCGCCAACGACAGCCTAAAACGCGGTATCGCCGACGTCTACAACGCCGAGGCGCCGCAGCGAGCCCCGGATTGGGTCCTCGCCAACGCCCTCGAAACCATCGAATCGACACCACAGCGGCGCGTACTCATCCGCGTGCCGTGGAGGTTCCCTGACATGAACAACACGTTTGCCAAGGTGGCGATCGCGGCCGTGGTCGTGGTCGCTGCGGGGGCGCTCGGGCTCGCGTTGCTCCGCCCGAGCTCCGCGCCCAGCGTCGGCGCGGTGCCGTCACCGTCCCCCTCGCCATCCCCATCGCCGTCGACAAGCCCGGATCCGCACGCTCCTCCGTCGCTCACTGAGACATTCACGTCGACCATCAACGGGATATCCCTGTCGTATCCCGCAGGCTGGATCACGTCCGCGGCCACTCAGCCGTGGACGCCGACAAGCGACCCCAACTACGGCTCGCCGGCGCGCGATCAGATCCATGACCCCGTGGTCGAGGACCACCTATTCCTCACCATGGCGTCGCAACCCCTCGCCGGCAAGACGCCTGACGCATGGGTCGATACGGTCCTCGCCGACCGCTACGACGGCTGCGCTGGCGGGTCGATCGAGCCCACGACGATCGACGGCGCGCAGGGTCAGATGTGCCCGGGCCTGGCCGCCGTGACGGCGGGCGGCCGAGGCTATTTCGTCAGGTTGTACACATCCAGCGACGAAGCATGGATCGACAAGAACTACGACAACGCGTGGTTCAAGACCGTCCTCGCTACGGTGCGACTCGATCCGGCCGGCGCGACCGATGGATCGCCTTCGGCATCGCCATCTGGCTAGACGCTGAGCGAAGTGCGGCGGCAGGTGGT
>DASSZA010000108.1:0-5282 GCA_035703005.1 Candidatus Limnocylindrales bacterium
CTCGACGCCGCCAAGGACGACTTCCTCCGCGGCGTCAGCCATAACCTCCAGACGCCGCTGACCAGCATCCGCGCCTACGCGGAGCAGCTCGACGCCGCCGCGCCCGACCGTCGACTCGGGATCATCTCGGAGCAGTCCGAACGGCTGTCGCGGATGGTCCGTCAGCTGCTGACCGTCACCCGCCTCGAATCCGGCGCGCTCAAGCCGCGGAGCGAGGTGCTGGCGGTCGGGACCCGCGTCCGTAAGGCGTGGGAGGCGCTCGGCGTCGACGACGTCGACTTCGAGCTCGACGATCGCGCCGGCGGCTGGCTGGCGGTCGCCGATCCGGATCAGCTCGATCAGGTCCTCTGGGCGCTGCTCGACAACGCCGTCAAGTACGGCCAGGGCACGCCGGTGGGCGCGAAGATCACCGTCGACGCCGGTGGGCGTCGCGTCCTCCTGACCATCAGCGACGGTGGAGAGGGCGTCGCCGAGGGGGATCGCGCGCGGCTCTTCACCCGCTTCGAACGCGGCGGCGACGCCGCCCCCGATGGCGGCAGCGGTCTCGGGTTGTACGTGTCCCGCGAGTTGTGCCGCGCGATGGGCGGCGACCTGGTGCTCGAGCCCGCCGGCGATCGCGGGGCCGCGGAAGGCGCCGCCTTCACGATCAGCCTCCCAGGCGAATCGGCCGACGAGGCGTAGTCGAGCAAAGCAAAACGCCGGACCCGATGGATCCGGCGTTTCGATGCGTTGGCCTGGGGGCCTCGGTGTCAGACGGGGTCGGCGGCAGGCCCTTGCGGTCCGGCGGGGGCCGGAGTCGGCTCGTCGGGGCGGATCGCCCACCAGATCAGGTGACGCGGATCGCCGGCGACGAGCGCCGCGACGGCGGCACCGATGATCGGGCCGAGCAACAGGCTGACGCCGAGGAAGTCGGCGAGCAGCGCGCCGCCGTACCAGCCGGCGTAGAACCAGAGCAGTGCGGCGAGGACTCGTTTGAACATGTGGGCATCGTGGGCTAGGTCTCGCGCGCGTACAACTGACTCCTTCGTCCCGACTTCGTACCCCCGTCGCCGGCCGTTGACGTGGACGTGGCGCACCGTCGGTAAGGTCCGGTGTAAGGTCCGCCTGCGACCATCCCGGGACTTTCGTACCACCGCCAGGGGGAACCAGTGCCCGTCTCTCCGTCACGCGACCGGCGTAGGTCATCGCGTGGGCAGAGCCTCGTAGAGCTCGCCCTGATCGCGCCTGTCTTCCTCATCCTGTTGCTGACGGCGATCGACCTCGGCCGGCTGATGTACTCGCAGATCACGATCACGAACGCGGCCAAGGAAGGCGCGCTCGTCGCGTCACAGGGCGGGACGTGGCAAGCCAACGCGGGCTGCAGTGACACCAACACGGTCATGTGTGGCGCGCTCACCGAGGCCCAGGGCGGCTTCATCGTGGTCGACCAGACGGCGGTCAACCTTTCGCCGGCCGTCTGCGACAAGGACGCGCCCTATCCCGCCGGCGGACCACCCACCGTGACCGTCGAAGTGACGGCACCGTTCCGCCTCGTGACGCCGATCGTCGCCTCGATCGTCGGCAACAACATCGTCCTTCACGCGAGCGCCGACGCTGAGTGCCTGGCTGTCCCGGCTGTCACCTTCCCGACCGCTCCGGACCCAGTCGCCGCCTTCACGGCCACCCCGATGTCTGGGAACGCGCCGCTCGACGTGACCTTTGACGGCAGCGGGTCCACCGCGCCCGGCGCCACCATCACCGATTACTCGTGGAGCTTCGGCGCCTCTGGTCCTGTCGTGACCCATACCTACTCTGCGGCCGGTAGCTACACGGTCGTCCTCACGGTCACCGACAGCCGTGGCCATACGGGCTCGTCCAACGTCACGATCAACGTCGGCGCCACACCGACCGCGCCTCCACCGTCGTGTCCGACCATCGACTTCACGTGGGTCGATCGCCACAACAACGGCAACCCGCATCGGATGGACCTCAACGCGACCTTGTCACCGGCGACGTCCGGGTACAACTACGCGTGGTCCGGCGCCTTCACGGTCGTCGGCCCGAGCAACCGGGCGGGGGTGACGGTCAACTTCACCTCTGGAGGCTCGCAAACCGTCGCGGTGACAGCCACTCTGGGCAGCTGCACCGTGACGACGACCAAGACGGTGCCGGTGCCATGAGACGTCCACGCACGGATGAGCGAGGCCAGAGCCTCGTCGAGTTCTCGATGGTGATCATCGTCTTCCTGGTGATCCTCATGGGGATCGTCGACTTCGGGATGGCCATCTACAAGTACAACGGTGTGTCACAGGCGGCACGAGAGATCGCCCGCGTCACGAGCGTGCATCCATGCGCGACCCCGGGAGCGCTCAGCTGCTCACCGGGCGGCAGCGCGCAGACCGCGCAGGTCGTCAGCACGCAGAAGAACCTGATCCCGGGTCTCGCGAACCCGACCATCACCTGCATCGATAACACCGGCGCCTCGTCGAGCCCGTGCGACTTCAGCAAAGACTCAGTAAGGGTCGTCGTCACGGCGCCTTACCGGCCGATCACGCCACTGCTCGGTCTCACCGGCACGTGGACCATGGAGGGGAGTAGCAGTGCGCAGATCCAGTAGGTCGTCCCGCGATCGCGGACAGATCCTCGTCATCTTCGTTCTGGCACTGGTCGCGATCATCGCCGGCGTCGGACTCGTCATCGATGGCGGCTTCGCGTTCGCGCAGCGACGCGCCGAGCAGAACGCGGCGGATCTCGGCGCCTTCGCCGGCGCCAACGCGCTGCTGAACGGCGCCAACCCGACGGCGGCCGCCCGCGCCGCTGCAGCGGCGAACGGCTACAACCACGGTACGGGCGGCGTCACGGTGAACGTGGCTCTGACTTCGACCACGGTCAAGGTCGATATCACAGCACCGCATGCGAACTACTTCGCAGGTGTGGTCGGGCAACCGACCTGGCCTGTGAGTGTTACCGCGACGTCGCTCGCCGGGATCCCGAAGAAGTTCACCGGTGTGGCGCCGTTCATCTTGAGCCAGGACATCTTCGATCCGCTGACGGGACTGCCGTATCGCGAGTTCACGATCAATTCCGGCGTTGATTTCGAAAAGACGACCGGACAGGGCAGCGACGTGCCGCTGGGCGCCTACAACCTGGCGTGGACGAACCTCGGGACCGGCAACGTCTCGAGCAAGGACATCAAGGACGCCCTCGACGGCACGGCGCCGATCAACGCCAACTTGGCCATCAACGATTACATCGGGCAGCAGAACAACGGCGTCCACAACGACCTGTTCGACACGAACTCAGCGAACCAGCCGAGCATCAACACGACCCTCGCCGGCCAGGATGTCGCGGTGCCCATCGTCGGCCCGCCGACCACTGGAACGCACTGCAACGACGGGACGCACACCGTCGGCTGCTTCCGCGGCTGGGCGCTATTCCACGTCGTCAGTGCGACGAAGCGCGGCAGCGGCGATGAGGGCACGATCACCGGGTACTTCAAGACCGGGATCACGAGGAGCGCCTCGGCGGACAACGTCTGCGCGGTTACCGATGCGACCTGCGCCGGCTACTACCACGGGATCTTCGTCATCAAGCTGATCGACTGACCTCGATCTCTCCCTGTCCACGAAAGAGCCGCGCGGGGGGCGCGGCTCTTTCGATTCCAGCCCTGATCAAGGCTCTTGTCGCCGACCTTGCGTCAGACCTTGCGAGCCGCCCGGGACCATCTGGTAGGGCGTCCTAGCCGGTCCGGGCTATGCAGCCGCGCACCGATTAAAGGGACCGTGAAAGGTGCCACGCCGAGCATCGGCCCGCACCGATCGGAACCCGCACCGCAGGACCCCAGATGCGCCTCTCCCCCGCCGGCGGCACCCGCCGGACCCGCAGCATCGACCGCCATCGCCGCCGCCGAGGCCAGAGCCTCGTCGAGTTCGCGATCGTCCTGCCCATCCTTCTGCTGCTCACCCTCGTCGCACTCGACTTCGGCCGCGTCTACCTCGGTTGGATCAACCTCCAGAGCATGAGCCGGATCGCCGCCAACCTCGCGGCGAACAACCCGACGGCCTGGCAGGGTGGCGGCGACGCCAACGTCCAGGCGAAGTACCAGAACCAGATCCGGAACGACGCGGCAGCGACCAACTGCAAGCTGCCGCTATCGGGTGGCGTCCAGACGGCACCGGCGCCGGTCTTCACCGACACCGGTGGCAACGGTGCAAGCGACGACATCGGCGACTCGACGACGGTCAGCCTGTCGTGCACGTTCAACCTGATCACACCGGGCATCAAGAACATCGTCGGCGGCAGCATCACGGTCTCTGCCTCGTCAGTCTTCCCGGTCAAGAGCGGGATGACCTCGACGATGGGTGGCGGCCCCGTCGGGACCGCACCCAACGCTGCGTTCACCGGCAATGGGACGCTCGCTCCGTCGACGCTGACCGGGGTCGCGCCATTCACTGTCACGTTCCGAGACACGTCGGGCGGCAACCCGACGAGCTGGCTGTGGACGTTCCCTGATGATGGGACGACCTCGACCCTTCAGGACCCGCTCAACCACACGTTCGCAAGCCCAGGGACCTACATCGTCACGATGGTGGCGACGAACTCGCTGGGATCGAGCACCGCGTCGATGGGCATCACGGTCGTCGCACCGACAACGGTCGACTTCAACTACACCCTGTCAGGCCCGAACGCGCCGTCGATCGCGACGTTCACCGACAACTCCTCGCCGGGCGGCACCAGCTACGACTGGACGTTCGGCACTGGAGAGGGAACCGGTACAGGCGCGAACACGACCCACACGTACAGCATCGCCGGGACCTACAGCGTCACCTTGACGGTTACATACCCGACAGGTCCTGTCAGCGTGACGAAGTCGCTCACGTTGGGCAGCGCGCTCTGCACCGTCCCGAGCTTCAACGGGGTCAGGCGCAACAACGCACAGGCGCTGTGGACCTCGTCCGGATTCACGGGCAACGTCAGCGACGGTCCGAATGCGCCGAATGGCAACTTCATCATCTTGTCGCAGGGCCTCACAGCCACGTCACAGGTGCCCTGCAACAGCAACATCACGGTGAACAATCCATGAGCCATCTTCGACGCCAACGCGCCTGGGAGCGCGGCCAAGCCCTGCTCGAGTTCGCGCTGGTCCTGCCGATCTTCATCCTGCTGCTGGTCGCGATCTTCGACCTCGGTCGTGCGGTATTCGCTTACAACACGCTCACCAATGCCGCCCGTGAGGGCGCGCGGATGGCGATCGTCAACCAGTACCAGCCGAGCATCGTCGCGCGGGCGAAGCAGCAGACGGC
>DASSZA010000172.1:0-8456 GCA_035703005.1 Candidatus Limnocylindrales bacterium
CAGTCGGTCACCGACGAATGAGCGCTCTCCCCGCCCTCGAGCCCCAGCCGACGCCGCCCGTGTCCGCCACTGCGGCTGCGTTGAAGGTCGAGGACCTCAACCTCGCCTACATGGTCCGCGGCATCCCGCGGCCCGTGCTCCGCGGAGTGTCGTTCGAAGTCAAGCCGGGCGAGAGCTACGGCCTCGTCGGCGAGTCCGGTTGCGGCAAGTCGACGACGGCGTACGCGGCGGTCCGCTACCTGCCGCGCAACGCCCGCATCACCGGCGGCCGGATCCTCGTCGCCGGCGAGGACATCACGAAGAAGTCAGGCGATGACCTGCGCACGTTCCGGACCCATCACGCATCGATGGTCTACCAGGACCCCGGCGCGGCGCTGAATCCATCGACCAAGATCGGCCCGCAGGTCGTCGAGGCCTTCACGGTGCTCGGACAGCGCGGCGACGAGGCTATGGAGAGCGCCCTCGCGGCTCTCAAGCGCGTCCAGATCGCCGACCCCGAGCGGGTCATGGGCCGGTATCCCCACCAGCTCTCCGGTGGAATGCAGCAGCGCGTCGTGATCGCGATGGCGCTCGCATCGGACCCGCAGCTCCTCGTCCTCGATGAGCCGACGACCGGCCTCGACGCGACGGTCGAGGCCAGCGTCCTCGACCTCGTTCGCGCTCTTATCGCCGAGACCTCGTCGGCGGTCCTGCTGATCGCGCACAACCTTGGCGTCATCCGGACGATGTGCGACCGCGTCGGGGTCATGTATGCCGGCAAGATCGTAGAGGAGGGGAGGGCGTCCCGCGTCTTCGAACGGCCGCAGCACCCGTACACGGTCGGTCTGCTGCGCGCACTGCCGCGACACGGCGTCCGCAAGTCGGAACGGCCGCTCGCGACGATCCCGGGCACGCTGCCGCAGATCGGCACGCCACTGCCGACGTGCGTGTTCGTGGATCGGTGTCCGCTTGCGACCGATCTCTGCCGAGAGACGGAGCCGCCGGTCGTCGATGTCGGCGACGGGCAGTGGACGCGCTGCCACCACTGGGAGCGCATCGGGGAGATCAAGGAACCCGCCCCGGGGATCGCCCAGGAGGCGCTCCCGCAGGGCGACCTCGCGCTGCGGCTCGAAGGCGTCTCCAAGACGTTCCGTGCCGGCGGTCACGACGTCCCGGCCCTGGTCGGGGTCGACCTGCAGCTGTTCGACGGCGAGACGCTCGGTCTCGTCGGCGAGTCCGGCTCGGGCAAGTCCACGCTCGCCAAGACCATCCTCGGCATCGAGGGACCTGATCCTGGCGGTCATATCAGGCTCTCCGACCATGACCTTGGTGCCAAGGCCACGCAGCGACCGAGCGGCGACAAGCGCCAGATCCAGATGGTGTTCCAGAACCCCGACTCGGCGCTCAACCGCGGCAAGAGCGTGCGGAGCATCCTCGGTCGGTCGGTCAGCAAGCTGACGGGTCTCTCAGGCAAAGCGGTCGACCAGCGCGTCGACAAGCTCGCGGAGAACCTTCGCCTCACCCAACGGCATCTCGACCTCAAGCCGCGGCAGCTCTCCGGTGGTCTCAAGCAGCGGGTGGCGATCGCACGCGCCTTCGCCGGCGACCCACGCATCGTCGTCGCCGACGAGCCGACCAGCGCGCTCGACGTCTCGGTGCAGGCGGCGATCCTGAACGTGCTGTCCGAGCTCCAGGCCGAGAACAAGACGAGCTATCTGCTGATCTCGCACGACCTCGGCGTCGTGCGCTACCTGGCCGACCGGATCGCGGTCATGTATCTGGGCCGGGTCCAGGAGGTCGGCGACTCCGAGACCATCTTCCGCGGCCCGAACCATCCGTACACGGAGGCGCTGCTGTCCGCCGTGCCGAACATCGACGGCGAGGAGCGGACCCGCATCCGGCTCGACGGGGAGGTGCCGAGCCCGGCGAACCCGCCGAGCGGCTGCGTGTTCCACACGCGCTGTCCGCGGGTGATCCAGGGGCTGTGCGAGGTCACGGAGCCGCCGCTGGCCGAGGTCGAGCCGGGACACCTGATGAAGTGCCACATCCCGCTCGAGGAGCTGCGTCGGCTCCAGTCCCAGCGCAAGGAACTGGTCGTCGAGGAGCAGTCGGTCGGACCGGTCGAGGCGGTCTAGACCGCCCCCACGAGCAGAGCCAGGAGCGGGCGGCCGCCGGATCTAGACGTCGGAATCCGGGAAGCTCGCCTTGCGCTGCTCGATCCACGCGAGCAGCTCCTCGTGGATCCCCTCGTCGAGCGGCGGCATCTCGTACTCCGCAAGCCGCCGCTTCCACCGGGCATTCGCCCGCTGTGCTGCGTCCAATGACCCGTTGAGCTCCCACTGCTCGAAGCTGTTGTTGTCGGCGAGCTCGGACCGCCAGAACGCGGTCTCGAAGTTCGCGAGCGTGTGCGGCGACCCCAGGAAGTGCTGGCCGGGGCCACCGGCGAGCATCGCGTCCAACGCCAGCCCGTTCTCGGACACGTCGACGCCCTCGAGGTACTTGCTCGCCATCGAGGCCTGATCCTCGTCGAGGATGAACTTCTCGTAGCCGATCGCCAGCCCGCCCTCGAGCCAGCCGGCGGTATGGAGATTGAAGTTGACGCCGGCCTGGAACGTGGCCATGAAGCTGATCGCGCTCTCGTACGCCGCCTGGTAGTCCGGGACCTTGGACGCCGTGAAGTTGCCGCCGCTCCGGAACGGGACGCCCAACCGGCGCGCAAGCGCCGCCAACACGAACAGGACGAGCTGCGGTTCCGGCGTCCCGAACGTCGGGGCGCCCGTCTGCATCGACATCGACGACGCGAACGAACCGAAGATCACAGGCGCGCCGGGTCGTACGATCTGGCAGAACGCCATGCCGGCGAGCGCCTCGGCGAGCGTCTGCGTCGCATCGGCCGCGATCGTCACCGGTGCCATCGCCCCACCCAGGATGAACGGGGTGATGAGCATGATCTGGTTGTTCTCGGCGTACGCCTTCGCCGAGCCGAGCATGTTGAAGTCCCAGGACATGGGCGAGTTCGCGTTGGCGAGGCCCATGATCACGTGCTCGCGCTCGAGCGTGTCCGCGCCGAACAGGATCTTGACCATGTCGACCGAGTCCTGTGCTCGACTCGGGTGCGTCACCGAGCCCATGAACGCCCGATCCGAGTAGCGGATGTGGCTGTAGACCATGTCGAAATGGCGCTTGTTGACCGGCAGGTCGACGGGCTCGCACAGGGTCCCGCTGTCGTGATGGAGGACGCGGCTCGTGTACGCGAGCTTCACGAAGTTACGGAAGTCCTCGATCGTCGCGTAGCGCCGGCCCTCGTCGAGGTTGTGGATGAACGGCGAGCCGTAGGTCGGGACGAGGACCATGTGCGGGTCGCCGATCACGACGCTGCGATGCCGATTTCGGGCGACCTGCGTGAACGACTTCGGCGCTGACGCCTGGACGATCTTCCGACACATCCCGCGCTCGAACCGAACCCGCTGTCCCTGGACGTCGGCCCCGGCGGCCCGGAAGATCTCGGTCGCGTCCGGGTAGTTGACGATCTCGATGCCGACTTCCTGCAGGAGCGTGTCGGCGTTGTACTCGATCGCCTCGAGGCCGTCGGTCGACAGGACCTCGACCGGTGGCAGCTTTCGCGTGAGGTAGGGGACCGACTCCATCGCCCGCGCAAGCCGTTCGGCGTGGCGCGCGGAGCGTCCGCGGCGGACGGGTGCGGAGTGATCGATCTGCTCGGTCGCCATCGTCTGGTGATGGTACGCGCCCCGCGCGCGCTGCTCACACCCGAAGCGCGAGCTCGCGGCCCTCGTAGATGGCCAGGCTTGCCCGGCGCGGCGCCACGCAGTCACCGACCGCCTCGAACGCGATCCCTCGGCGACGCAGCTCATCGGCGAGCGCCGTCTCCGCGACCGCGGTCTCGGCGATCACCAGGGCGTCGACTCGCAGCACCTCCTCGAGGCCGGTGGCCATCGAGCGGACCGTCGCCCCGTCGTCGTCCCACGACAACACGACCGTGGACGGCCGCATCGTGCCTCCCGCGGCGCTGAACCGGGCACGCAACGGCCCGTCCGCAGCGCTGTGGTACAGACCTCCGCCGACGACCGCGGCCGACGTCACGATCGTCACGACGTGCCCGCGTTCCTGGAGATGGAGGGCAGTACCGAGTCCGCGCCAATCGCCCACGTCATCGACGACGACGACCCTCGGCCCGACCTCGACCGTCTCGGCGAGGACGGCCTGGATCGAGACCGCATCGGGCCGTTCAGAGCCGGGGAGCCTGTCGACCATCGGAAGGGCGCGCTGGAAGCCGGTCTCCGGAGGTCGCGAGCCCGTCGCGACGACCACCTCGTCGGCGCCGAACGACTCCACATCATCGGCGCTTACGGATGTGCCGAGCCGGACGTCCACGCCCAGCACCGAGAGCCGATGCTCGAACCACGCCAGCAGGTCGAGGATCTGCCCGCGTGACGGCTGACGCCCCGCGAGCCGGAACTGACCACCGAGCTGCGTCTGACGCTCGAGCAGCGTGACGCGATGCCCGCGCTCGGCGGACACGCGCGCGGCCTCCAGGCCCGCCGGGCCACCACCGATGACCAACACGGAACGCGGCGCCTCGGCGGGCGGTGGCTTGTCACCCGTTCGCCACTCGCGACCGGCCGAGGCGTTGCCGAGGCACGAGATCCAATAGTCGCGCGATCGGCGGCCCCAGCACAGCTGGTTGCAGGAGATGCACGGCCGCACATCGTCGGCCCGGTCCTCGCGGGCCTTGGTGACGAGATACGGATCGGCGATCTGACCACGGACGATGCTGACCATGTCGGCTTCGCCGGCCGCAAGGACGGCTTCTGCCGCTGCGGGCGTCCGGATGTGGCTCTCCGCCTGGACGACCGCGTTCTTCACCACGCGCTTCAACGCCGCCGCGAAGGGGACGCCCAGCTGCTGCTCGTACAGCGACACCGGGATGATCGGGTAGAAGTCGAAGTAGGAGCCCGTGCCGCACGTCACGTAATCCATCAGCCGGCGCTCGTCGTGCCACGCGACGATCCCAGCGAGCTCATCGATCGTCAGGGCCGGTTCGGAGCGGCTGTCCATGCTGACGGCGAGCCCGAGGATGAAGTCGTCCCCGCAGGCAGTGCGGATCTGCTCGAGGAGCGTGCACGAGAAGCGCATCCGCGCATCGAATGAGCCGCCCCATGAGTCGGTGCGGCGGTTCGACCACGGCGTCCAGAACTGGTCGACGAGCGCGTTATACGCCGCGAAGATCTCGACGCCGTCGAACCCGGCCGCCTGCGCTCGACGCGCGCCCGCGACGAACCCCGCGATCACCTCCTCGATCTCGGGTTCGGTCATCGCGTGGCTGCCGTCCGCGTCGTGGTACGACGGCAGCCCCGACGGGGACCAGTTCGGAGCGAACGACACATCCGCGTCGCCGTGCTGCCCCACGTGATAGAGCTGCTGGATCATCACGATGTCGGGGTTGGCCTCGCGGCACGTGTCGGTGAGGCGCCGGAATGCCGGGATGATCGAGTCGTCGTCGTGACGGAAGTTGCCGCGGGTCAGCACTGCGGTGCGGTGGACGGGGACCGGCTCCACCACGATCATCCCGGCACCGCCCAGGGCGCGTTCGCGGTAGTAGCCGATGTGGCGCTCGCCCGGCAGCCCACCCTCAGCCATATTCGCGGTGTGGGCGCCGAAATTGATCCGGCTCTTGAGCGTCCGATGCCGGATCGTGAGCGGCTCGAAGACGTGCGGGAAGGGCATCGGCCGTGCAGTATGCGGCCATGGCCAGCCTCCCGCCGCTCGTCGTCGTCGCTGGCCCGACGGCGACCGGCAAGACCGAGCTCGGGATCCGCCTCGGCGAGTGGGTGATCGCGCAGGGTCGCCCCACGACCGTGATCTCCGCCGATTCCCGGCAGGTCTACCGCGGCCTCGACATCGGGACCGCCAAGGTCAGCGAGGCAGATCGTCGTCGCGTGCCGCACGCGGGGCTGGATCTTGCCGATCCCGACGAGCGCTTCGCGGTCTCGGACTTCACGGCGCACGCGAGCGGCGTCCTCCAGGAGCTGGCGGCGCGCGGCGGCGTCGCGTTGCTGGTCGGCGGGACAGGGCTCTACCTGCGAGCCGTCGCGCGCGGTCTCGACCTCGACGCACTCCCCGACGATCCGGCAGTTCGCGCGCGCCTGGAGGACGAATTCGAAGCGGAAGGCCTGGAGCCGCTGGCCGCCCGCCTGCAGGCGACGGCACCGACGCTCGCCGCCGAGACGCACCTCGCCAACCCGCGCCGGGTCATCAGGGCGCTCGAGATCGCTGAGCTACGGGGCGACGGACCGCGACCCAGACCACGTGGGTACGGCGGTCCTTCGGCATGGATCGGTCTCGATGTCGACGGCGACGAGCACCGCCGTCGCATCGCCGAGCGGGCGCGACAGCAGTTCGACGCGGGTCTGATCGACGAAGCCGTACGACTCCGCGAGCGCTACGACGCCGCGCTGCCCGCCTTCTCGGCGATCGGTTACCAGGAGGCCTGGGCCGTCGCGGATGGTGCCATCAGCCGGGAGGCCGCCATCGAGCAGGATGCCCGCCGCAACGTCGCCTTCGCGAAGCGGCAACGCACCTGGTTCCGCTCCGAGCCAGACGTCTCGTGGCTCGACGGGACGAACCCCTTCGATCAGGCGCTCGACGTCGTCAAAGGCGTGATCGGCTAGCGACCGTCAGTTCGCCAGCTCGGTCTCATCGATCACGTCGGTGATGCCCTTGACGCGGGACACGACCTCGATGATCGCATCGCTGTCGTAGACATCGTCGACGACGCCGCGGATGACGGCGACCGACCCGCGCGTCCCGATGATCAGCCTGTCCTCGAGCACGCTCGTCTGCGAGTCGGCCCGGAGCGCTTCTCGGATGCGTAGGTTCAGCTCCGATTCCGGATCCAGATCGATCCCGCGATGGCTGTCGTCATATGGTTCCGAGTCGGCGGAGATGCCGATCCCCGCGGCGGGCACGATGCCGTCCTCAGCCTCGGGGTCGGCGATCACGGGCGGATCGATCGGTGGGACGTACGCGAGGCCCTCCTCCGCGGCGACGCCCGGGTCATCGGTCTCGCCCTCCCGCAGGTCCTCGCTTTGGAGCGATTCGAGCGATTCGAGCACGGCTGCCTCATCAGCCGCGTAAACGAGATCGGGGATCGAGTAGCCGCCATCGAGCTCGCTCATCGTCGCCGTCCGGTGATGCTCGAGCTCATCGGGCTCGAGCACCGCGTCCTGCTTGTCTGGGGGGACGTCGCCCTGGATCTCGATCACGTCTTCGAGCGGGAGATCCTCGACGTCGTCCATCACGCCGCTGTCGCGTCCCGTCGCGCCGCGGTCACCCGGCTGCGTCACGGTGTGCCCAGCTCTCGTGGGAGCCCGGGTACGTCGTCGAGCTGCGACTTCTCGACGTCCTCGTCCTGCTGGGTCGCCTCACGCTCCGCCGTAGCGGGCTTGACGAGTGCGTCACCCGGGCGAGCCGCCGTGTCGCGGTCGCCGTCTGACTCGGCGAAGGGGACCTCGTCGTCGATCGGTTTCGTGCTCTGCAAACGGGCGTCGGTCATCGGACACCTCCTCGGTCTCGATGGTGCCCGCGCCGCCTTACAGGAGCGTCAGCCGCTCGTCGCGGACGGTCACGGTATCCTGCAGGCGCATGGCCCGCCACTTGATCGACCTCGAGACACCGGTCGAGAAGGCCTTCCTCGTCGCCGTCGATACCGGGTCGGAGGACGGCTGGACCGCCCAGGAATCCCTCGCCGAGCTCGCGAATCTCGCGACGACGGCGGGTGCCGACGTGGTCGGCGCCGAGTGGCAGAACCGCCGGCACGTGGATCCGAACTGGTACGTCGGGAAGGGCAAGGCCGAGGAGCTCGCCTCCGCCAAGCGGGAGACCGGCTTCGACGTCCTCATCGCGGACGATGAGCTGTCGCCGGCACAGCAACGCTCGCTCGAGGAGCTGCTGCGCATCAAGGTGATCGACCGCAGCCGCCTGATCCTCGACATCTTCGCGCTCCACGCGCAGACCCACGAGGGCCGCCTCCAGGTCGAGCTCGCGCAGCTCGAATACCAGCTGCCACGACTGACACGGATGTGGACACACCTCTCTCGAACACAGGGTGGCATCGGGTCACGAGGGCCAGGCGAGAGCCAGCTCGAAACGGACCGGCGCGTCATCCGGACGCGCATCTCCAAGATGAAGGACCGCGTCGAGCAGGTCCGTCAGAACCGGGCGACGGCCGCTCGGGGCCGCGACCGACGGCTGTGGCCCACGGTCGGCATCGTCGGGTACACGAATGCCGGCAAATCGACGCTGCTCAACACGCTGGTCGGATCCGAGGTGGCGCGGGCAGAGGACAAGCTATTCGCGACGCTCGATCCGACCTCACGCCAGGTCAAGCTCGGTGACGGCCAGACGGCGATCGTCACCGACACGGTCGGCTTCATCCACAAGCTGCCACACCAGCTCGT
>DASSZA010000218.1:0-2948 GCA_035703005.1 Candidatus Limnocylindrales bacterium
GGCTGGGACGGAGGGGCTCGATCTCGCGCAGGACGCGCGTGCGCTCGTTGCTCGCCTGACCGACCGCGCTGAGTTGCAGCACGCATCCGGGCCGGAGCGAGGTGGTTACCTCTATGTCATCGACGGCCGGGTAGACATCGACGGTGAACAGCTGCGGACCGGTGATGCGGTGAAGGTCGTAGGCGAGGCGGAGCTCACGTTGCGTACGGACCTCGCAGCCGAGCTGATCCTCGTCGACGTACCGCTCCGATCCGAGCCGGTCGGCGTGTGGGCCGGCGGATCCTGATGCGGGAAAGGCGTCGGTCGGCGACGGCCCGCGACGGCAAGGCCGGTGTCAGCCGAACGTGAAGCAGTAGGCCTCGGCGCCCTCGGCGAGGAACTCGATCTCGAATAGCGAGGGCCGGTCGGCAGGCTTCGGTCGGCGGATCAGCTGATAGAGCCGCTGTTCACCGAGCGTCCCGGCGCCGCCAGCGTCGACGTCGTCGCCGTGAGCATCCCCGGGGGCCTCCCCGTCGAGACGGACACGGAACGGCACGGTCTCGCCGCGTGTCGCGGGCCCCATCACCAGGTTGACGTCCCGCGCCTGGAACCGGAACGCGATCCGGGCTCCGGTATCCGCCGAGACGGCCGCATGCGACGCGAGCGTCCATGGCCCGATCGGGGCCCAACCGTTGAGCGGCAGGCGCTCTGTATCCGGGTAGACGTGCGGGCCGTCGAAGCGCGGGTCCTCCGTCGATGCGTAGCCGGTGCTCTGGCGCTGGCCGAGATACGTCTCGGGTGTCCGGAGCGTGCTCCAGTCAGCCGGCACCTCGAACCCGCGCGGCTCGACCGAGACTAGGTCGGGGTCGAACCCGTCCATCCCCGCCTCGAGGAGCAGCTGCTGGATGACCATCTCGGTCATCGCGTACTCGCCCTCCCCGAAATGGTGGTAGCGGATCCGGCCGTCCGCATCGGCGATGTAGACCGCGGGCCAGAAATGGTTCGCGAACGCGCTCCACACGCCGTAGTCGCTGTCGACCGCGATCGGGTACGTGACGCCGAAGTCGCGGCTCCTGGCGGTGACGTTGTCGAGGTCGTGCTCGAACCCGAACTCGGGGGTGTGCGCGCCGATCACGGTCAACCCGTGGTCCGCGTACTTGGCGGCCCACGCCCTGACGTACGGGAACGTCCGCAACCAGTTGATGCAGGTATAGGTCCAGAAGTCCACGAGGACGACCCGGCCGCGCAGATCCTCCGGCGTCAGTGGGTCGCTGTTGAGCCAGGCGGTCGCACCGGTGAACTGCGGCAGGTGGCCTTCGACCGGCAGGACGTCGTCATCGCCGATGAGTCGGTGGGCGAGCGTGCGTAGAAGACCCGGACGCGCGGACGAGACCGTCGCGCTGCTGGTGTCGTCAGACATGGCCTCGCCTCCGACTAGCGGGCGACGTCGATGACCGCCTGCGCGAACGCCTCTGGCGCTTCCTGCGGCAGGTCATGGCCGATGCCGCCTCCGACCGTCCGATGCTCGTACGGTCCGGTGAACTTCGAACGGTACCCCGATGGGTCGGGGTGTGGAGCACCATTCGCGTCGCCTTCGAGGGTGATCGTCGGGACCCTGATGGTCGGCCCTTCGGCGAGCCTCGCCTCGAGACCGGCGTACCGCTCCTCGCCATCGGCGATACCGATGCGCCACCGGTAGTTGTGGATGACGATCGCCACGTGGTCGCGGTTGTCGAACGCGCTCGCCGTCCGGTCGAACGTCTCGTCGTCGAATCCCCAGCCGGGCGACGCTGTCTGCCAGATCAACCGGGCGAACGCTCGTGTGTTCTGCCGATACCCGAGCTCGCCGCGTTCGGTCGCGAAGTAGAACTGATACCACCAGGCGTGTTCCGCCTGCGGCGCGAGCGGCGCCCGGTTGGCCGCCTGGCTCCCGATGAGGTAGCCGCTGACGGCCACGAGGCCCCTGACACGTTCAGGCCACAGCGCCGCGACGACGCCTGCCGTCCGAGCGCCCCAGTCGAAGCCGCCGATGATCGCGTCCTCGATGTGAAGGGCGTCCATGAAGGCGATCACGTCGGCCGCGAGAGCGGCCTGCTCGCCGTTGCGTGGAGTCGTTTCTGAGAGGAAGTGGGTGGAACCGTAACCGCGCGTGAACGGGACGAGGACGCGATACCCGGCAGCAGTCAGGAGCGGAGTGACCTCGTCGTAGGCATGGATGTCGTAGGGCCAGCCGTGGAGCAGCAGGACCGGCCGACCATCGACCGGTCCTGCGTCCACGTAGCCGACGTCCAGGTCACCGGCAGCGATCCGGCGGACGTCGGCTGGAGTGGAGGCGGTCGTGGTCATCACAGACCTCCTCAGCCAGCCACGCCAGCGGGCTCGCGCTGGGCGACGTCGGCCACGGCTCGCAGGATGACGTCGGCGACGACGTCGGGACGGGACACCAGAACGAGGTGCGACGCATCGACCTCGGTGGTCGTCGCACCCGCGCGTGCGGCCATCGACCGGACGAGGTCCGTGCCGGCCGCCTTGTCGGCGGTGGCGACGATCGCCCACGAGGGGATGTCCCTCCACGCCGGCGTCCGCACGACGTCGGCGAATGCCGCCGCGGCGACGGGGCGCTGGGTCGCCGCCAACACGGCAGCGTGCTCTGCTGACAGATCCACGGCGAACACGTCGCGGAACTTCATCGGATCGACGAAGAACTCGACGGCGGTACCGTCCGAGACCGGGTACAGATGCGGGACGAGGGCAGTCATCAGGATGCTGTCCTTCGAAGACGCGGAGACCTGACCGAGGATCTCGCCTTCGTCCGGCGCGAAAGCCGCGACGAACACGAGTCCCGCGACGTTGCTCGCTCGGTGAGCCGCGTCGGAGATGACGGCGCCACCATACGAGTGGCCGACTGCGACGACGGGGCCGGGGGTCTGCGCGAGGAAGTCGGTGAGATACGCGACGTCGGCGTCGAG
>DASSZA010000250.1:0-4885 GCA_035703005.1 Candidatus Limnocylindrales bacterium
CACCGCCGAACGGGGCACACGCGTGCTCCATCTGCTTGACGAACTCGAGTCGGGGAAGGCCGAGCCGGCGTCCGAGCTGCCGGCGGGCGAAACACTGCCCACACCGGTGCCGCGTGTCGGCCACGAGGGCGACGCGGTCGACGAGCCGCCGTCGGCTGTCATCCCGCCCAAGCCGCGCCAGCGGCACGGCCGGGACCGGTCGTCGAACAAGCCCGGGTCGCGGCGCTCGACGCGATGAGCGTCGACCTGTCCCCGTACCTCGATACGGTTCCCGACGTCGTCGTCGATCGACTGCGTGGGGCACGGCGTGTCCTGGCAATCGCGCACGAGAACCCAGATGCCGACACGCTGGGCGCGACGCTCGGCGTCGTCCGTCTGGTCGAACGGCTCGGCGGCAAGGCCGATCCCGTCTGCAGCGACCCGGTGCCGCCCCTGTACACGTTCCTCGACGGCGTCGAACGGTTCCGGACGGACCCGGACCCGAGCGCCGAGTACGACCTGCTCGTGCTCTCCGACTGCGCGACGCCGGACCGCGTCGGCGAGATCGGGGTGCGTCACCGTGAGCTGTTCGAGTCGCTGCCCCGCGTGGTCATCGACCACCATGCGTCGAACGACGCTCGCGGCGACGCCGACTGGATCGAACCGCACGCAGCCGCGACCTGCGAGATGGTCACGTTGCTCGCGGTCTGTCTCGGCGTACCGCTCCGGTCCGATCCGCCACTCGCGGCGGCCCTGATGGCCGGGATCGTGATGGACACCGCGACGTTCGCGCACCCGAACGCGACCCCCCGGACGCTCGTGGTATCCGCCGCTCTCGTCGAGGCGGGTGCACCGCTTTCCGACATCTCGCGCCGTCTCTACCGCTCGAAACCGGCCGGGCAGCTCCGACTGTTCGGGCGGGTGCTCGACAGGCTCGAGTCCTACGACGAGGGCCGCGTGGTCGCTTCGACCCTGCTCGACGCCGACCTCGAGGCGACCGGGACGCAGCCACCGCAGAGCGAGGGCATCATCGACCTGCTCGCCCAGGCCGAGGTCGCCGAGGTGGCCATCCTGTTCAAGGAGGCCGGCGATACGACGCGGATCAGCGTCCGGACGAAGCCCGGCGGTGTTGACGCGACGGTGCTCACGGGCCTCTTCGGCGGGGGAGGGCACGCCCGAGCGGCTGGCGCCACCGTGCCGCTTCCCATCGAGCAGGCACGGGGCGCGGTCCTCGCCGAGGCTCGCAAGGCCGCGGCCGCCGTCATCCGCTGACGTGGCGCGCTCATCGCTCGGACCCGGTCTCGACGGGATCCTCGTCGTCGACAAGCCGATCGGCCCGAGCTCGCACGACATCGTCGGGCTCGTACGCCGGCTCGCGGCGACCAAGCGGGTCGGCCACGGCGGGACGCTCGATCCGTTCGCGTCTGGTGTCCTGCCGGTCTTCCTCGGGCGTGCCACACGCGTCGTCGAGTTCCATCTCGCCGACCGGAAGGCGTACCGAGCGACGATCTGCTTCGGGGCATCGTCCACGACCGATGACCTGGAGGGTGAGCTCACCCCGTCCGATGGACCAGCGCCCACCCGTGAGGTGGTCGAAACAGCGCTGCCGATGTTCACCGGCCCCATCAGCCAGCGTCCGCCGGCGTACTCCGCGATCAAGATCGGCGGACGCCGTGCCTACGCGATGGCGCGAGCGGGCGAGACGGTCGAGCTGAAGGAACGCGATGTGACCATCGATTCCTTCACGATCGTGGCGTGGGATGACAGTGATCCCGAGCGCCCGATCGCCGTGGTCGATGTGACGTGCTCGGCCGGGACGTATGTGCGCGCGCTGGCCCGCGATCTCGGCACGGCTGTCGGAAGCGCCGCGTATCTCGGCGCGTTGCGCAGGACCGCGGCTGGTTCGTTCGAGGAGGAGGCAGCCGTCACGCTCGACGCCGTGCGGACGGCGACCGCGGATGGTCCCGAGGGGCTGGTACCGCTCCTCCGTCCGATCGATGCGGGCTTGGACCGGTTCCCGCGCGTCGAACTCGACGAGCGCGAGGTCGACAGCGTCGCTCAGGGCCAGTACGTCAAGCCCGCCGCCGGTATCCCCGCGAACGCCGACCACTACCGCCTCGTCGATCAGACCGGGCGGCTCGTGGCAATCGCGATCCCGGCCGGTGGTGGTCGGCTGGCACCCGACAAGGTCCTCGTCAGCTCCGGCGAGCGTCCCATATCGGTCGGCGCGTGATGGACGTCGTTCCCGGCGTCGAACGTCTGCGCCCCGAGCATGGGCCGGTCTTCGCGGTCATCGGCGTGTTCGACGGCCTTCACCAGGGCCATATCTACCTATTGGATCATCTCGTCCGCGAAGCCCTGACCAGGGGCGCACGGCCATGCGTGGTCACGTTCGACCACCATCCCGACGAGGTCCTGACGGGCTCCGCGCCGCCCCTCCTGCTTCATCCCGAAGAGCGTGTCGCGCGCCTGGCCGACGCCGGCGTCGAGGTCACGGTCGTCCAGCACTTCGACGACGCCGTCCGTCACACCACCTATGACCAGTTCCTCGGCGCCATCCGTCGCGGAGCGGAGCTCGCGGGGCTGCTCATGACACCCGACGCGGCGTTCGGATACGAGCGCGCCGGGACGCCGGCCGCGGTCCGCGAGCTCGGCGATCGCGAGGGATTCGATCTCGTCGTGGTCGACCCGCTCGAGATCGATGGGGCGGCTGTCCGCAGCAGCGACATCAGGGCGGCGATCGCGCGCGGCGATCTGGAGGGCGCGCAGCGGTTGTTGGGCCGGCCTGTCGCGTTGCGAGGCTCAGTGCGCGCTGGGCGGCTCACGTTCGACTGGCCGATGGCGATGCCCCCAAGCGGCGAGTACGCAGTGGTGATCGACGGCCGACATTGCAGCGTCAGGATCGACGGCACGACCGTCGAGGTCCCATTCGCCGATCCCGCGCCGGACGGTCCGGTTCGCCTGGAGTTCGTCTCATGACCGGTCAGGCCTGGCATCTGGCGCAGCTCAACGTCGGCCGGATGCTGGCGCCCGTCGACTCGCCGCTGATCGAGGGTTTCAGGGCGCAACTCGGTCCCATCAACGCGCTCGCGGACGCCGATCCGGGACTCGTCTGGCGACTCCAGACGGAGGCAGGGAACGCGACCGACATCCGGCCGACGGATGACGACCTGTTCCTGATCAACCTGAGCGTCTGGCGGTCGATCGAGGCGTTACGGGCGTTCACGTACACGAGCGCCCACGTGCAGGTGCTGCGACAGCGTCGCTCGTGGTTCGAGCAGCTCGCCGAGGCGCATCTCGTGCTGTGGTGGGTGCCTGTGAGTCATATCCCGTCGATACAGGAGGCGCTCGACCGGCTGGCGCACCTGCGCCGCGATGGACCGACGCCTGCTGCGTTCACGTTCCGAGCGCCCTTCGCGCCGGAAGCGGATCACGCAGGTGACTCGCTCGTCGACGCAGAGTTCTGCTGGCCCGAAGCCGTCGCGCCCTGAGCGAGAGCTAGAGGCCTGGCTGCCAGAGCGGCTCGTCGACACCGCGTTCGTGGTTCTCGTAGCGAGCCATCACGAACAGCGCGTCCGAGAGTCGATTGAGGTAGGGGAGGACCAGTTCCCCGATCGGCTCCTCGCGTGACAACGTGATCGCCTCGCGCTCGGCGCGGCGGCATATGGTGCGTGCCAGGTGCAATTGAGCGGCGCTGGGGGACCCGCCGGGGAGCAGGAAGTTCGTCAATGGGCCGACCGTGTCATTCAGTTCGTCGATGAGCCGCTCGAGCTTCTCCACGTGGTCCGGTCGGACGGTCGGGATCCGCTCACGCCGTTCATCGTCGCTCGGCCAGCACAGATCCGAGCCCAGGTCGAACAGTTCGTTCTGGATCGTCGCCAGCTCCGCGACCAGCCTGTCCGACAGCCCGAACGCAAGGGCGACGCCGATCGCCGAGTTCAGCTCGTCGACCGTCCCGTACGCCCGGACGCGTGCCGAATCCTTCGGGACGCGCCTGCCACCGCCGAGCCCGGTCAGGCCCTCGTCGCCCGTTTTCGTGTAGATCCTCGTGAGCCGCGGCATCCCGGGGAGCATAGCGGCCGCTCGCTCCACGATGGCGTGTTCGGGGCCGCTCTGCTAACATCCGCCGGTCATACAGGTAGGAATAGAACAAGTTCGTGTCGGAGGACCGAGTGCCGCTCGCGCGGGAACAGAAGCAGGAGATCATCACCGGGTACGCCACAAAGGAAGGCGATACCGGTTCCCCGGAGGTCCAGGTCGCGCTCTTGACCGAGCGGATCACGGACCTTACGGAGCATCTCCGACGCTTCCCGAAGGACAACCATTCGCGCCGCGGTCTCCTCAAGCTCGTCGGCCAGCGCCGCCGCCTTCTCGCGTATCTCATGAAGAAGGACAGCGCGCGCTACCGGACCGTCATCGGACGGCTCGGACTCCGCCGCTAGCGCCGCGTCACGTCGCGGGCTCCGCCCCGACGACCCTGGGCTCCCGTAGGGCGTCCTCGCACACCCGGCACCAGCAGCGCAGCAGGCTGACCCGCCCGCGGGTCGTCGCCTCCTCCACGGCAAGGAGGAAGGTCTCTCTTGTCTCAGATCTTCGAGACGCAGTTCGGTGGTCGCACGCTGACCATCGAAACCGGCAAGCTCGCCCGACTCGCGGGCGGCTCCGTCACCGTCCGTTACGGCGACACCATGGTGCTGGGGACCGCGAACCGGTCGGATCCCCGCCCCGGCCTCGACTTCTTCCCGCTCACGGTCGATTTCGAAGAGCGGATGTACGCCGCCGGCAAGATCCCCGGCGGCTTCATCAAGCGCGAGGCGCGCCCGTCCGAGGCCGCGATCCTCGCCGCCCGCCTGACCGACCGGCCGATCCGGCCGCTCTTCCCCGAGGGCTACAAGGACGACGTCCA
>DASSZA010000285.1:0-3009 GCA_035703005.1 Candidatus Limnocylindrales bacterium
CCCGGGTGGCTTCATCAAGCGCGAGGCGAGGCCCTCCGAGGCGGCGATCCTTGCGGCGCGTCTGACCGACCGCCCGATCCGCCCGCTCTTCCCCGAGGGCTACAAGGACGACGTCCAGATCGTCATCACGGTCCTGTCGACCGACCAGGAGAATGATCCGGACGTTCTGGGCACCGTCGCCGCATCGGCCGCCCTGACGATCAGCGAGATCCCGTTCCTCGGCCCGATCGGCGCCGTGCGCGTCGGGCGGATCGACGGCGAGTTCGTCATCAACCCGACGTACAGCGACCTCGAGCGCTCGGAGCTCGACCTCATCGTCTCCGGGACGCGCGACGCGATCATGATGGTCGAGGCCGGGGCGAAGCTCTTGCCGGAAGACGTCATGGCCGAGGCGATCCTGTTCGGTCATCGCTCGATCCAGCCCCTGATCGACCTCCAGGAGGAGCTCCAGAAGGCGGTCGGCAAGGCGAAGCGCATCCCATACATCGAGCCGTCGGCCGAGTCGGTCCTCGACTTCGTCGCCGCGACCAAGGATGGCCGCGAGTTCGCCGTGATCGACGTCGAGACGACCGGGACCGATGCCGCGATCTCCGACCTCGTCGAGATCGGTGTGGTCAAGGTCCGGGACGGCCAGATCACCGACCGGTGGTCCACGCTCGTGAACCCGGGCCGGCCGATCATCGGCAACCAGATGCATGGCATCACCGACGCTGACGTCGCTGGCGCCCCGTCTCCGGCGGAGGCCGTCCAGCAGGCGCTGGACCGGATCGGCGACGCGATGGTGGTCGGGCACAACGTCGGCTTCGACCTCAGCTTCCTCGAGGCGGCGCTGCCCAGCGCCAAGCTCGAGCCGGGTCGCTACCTCGACACGCTGGTCCTGGCACGCGAGGGCTACCCCGAGATCGGCCAGTACAAGCTCGAGACCCTGTCGTCGTTCTTCGGCATCGACCTTTCCCAGAACCATCGGGCACTACCCGACGCGGAAGCGACCGCGTCGCTGCTGCTCTGGTTCGCCGGGGACCTGCCGGGTCGCATCGAGGACCTGAAGGCACAGATCGCCGACGCGATCCGGGCCAACCGGTCGGGTGGCGACCCCAAGGCGCTGCTCGAGCTCGCGCGGCGCAATGCGCGCGTGAGCAAGTCGCTGTTCGGGCTCGTCCACAAGAAGACCGTCCGCCAGCTGGTCCTCGACGAGGGCATCCGGATGGATGGCCGCGGTGTGACCGAGATCCGGCCCATCTCGGTCGAGGTCGGGCTGGTCCCGCGCGCCCACGGCTCGGGCCTGTTCACGCGTGGCGAGACGCAGGCCTTGTCGATCGCGACGCTCGGGTCATCGTCCGACGTCCAGCGCATCGACACGATCAGCCCCAAGACCGAGAAGCGCTACCTCCACCACTACAACATGCCGCCCTACAGCACCGGTGAGAACAAGCCGATGCGCGGCCCCGGCCGGCGCGAGATCGGCCACGGCAACCTGGCGGAGCGGGCACTCGTCCCGGTCCTGCCCGATGCCGAGGAGTTCCCGTACGTCATCCGCGTCGTCAGCGAGTGCGTGACGTCGAACGGCTCGACGTCGATGGCGTCGACCTGTGGCTCGACCCTCGCGCTCATGGACGCCGGTGTGCCGATCAAGGCGCCGGTCGCCGGCGCGGCGATGGGCCTCATGTCCGAGCCCGATGGCCGCTTCGCGGTCCTGACCGACATCCTCGGCAAGGAGGATGCCTTCGGCGACATGGACTTCAAGGTGACCGGTACGCGGGACGGCATCACCGCCCTGCAGATGGACATCAAGGTCCAGGGCATCAACGAGGCGATCATCCGCGGTGGGCTCAAGCAGGCGCTCGAGGCGCGCCTGACGATCCTCGACAAGATGACCGAGGTGCTGCCGGAGGCCCGCGTGGAGATGAGCGACTTCGCGCCGCGCATCATCACGATCAAGATCAACCCCGAGAAGATCCGCGACATCATCGGCAAGGGCGGCTCCATGATCCGCAAGATCCAGGAGGAGACCCAGACCGAGATCAACGTCGAGGACGACGGGACCGTCGAGATCGCGGCCGTGTCCGGCGAGAACTCGCGCAAGGCGATCCAGTGGATCGAAAGCCTGACGCGCGAGGTCGAGGTCGGTGCGCTGTACCTCGGCAAGGTCACCCGGATCATGGGTTTCGGCGCCTTCGTCGAGATCCTGCCCGGCAAGGAGGGTCTGGTCCGCATCGGCGAGCTCGCCGACTACCACGTGCCGACCGTCGAGGACGTGGTGTCCGTCGGCGATGAGGTGATGGTCGTCGTGACGGAGATCGACCGGCAGGGCCGGGTCAACCTGTCACGCAAGGCCGCGATGCAGCGCCATCTCGCCAAGGAGACGGTCGGCAGCGGCACCGAATAGGTTCCTCGTGGCCGGCCACGCCGGCTGTATCCGATCCGAATCGCCGTGACCCGGCATCTGATGCCGGGTCACGGCATGACGTACTCGGCCCTGCGTCTGACGTAGCGAACCTCGCCGCCCTTGCGAAACCCTGCGTGCGGCGCAGCGTTCCCTCCGAAATGGGTGGTTTGCTGCATCTGATGCAACGAAGCGAGCGGTTTCGGAGGCGGGAGGCGGCCGGTGGCGACGGTACGCTCCTGTGATGCAGGACCCGCGCGGCCAGGGCGCCTTTCCGCGGCCCACCCGGCCATCAATCTGGCTGATCGCCGCGGCGTTGGGCGCTGGGGCGGCGCTGCTTGCGGCCGTGATCGGCGTGTTCGGGATCTTCTTCGTGCTGCTGATCATCCCGGGCATGGGCGCCCGTACCTGGCTCGCCGCCACGTCCGGGGCTCTGACGGGGTTCGGGGCGACGGTGCTGGTCCTATTGCTCGTGCGACCAGCCGCGGCAGGCGGCGCCGGTGACGATGGCACATTGCTCATGCTCACGGGCGTGATCCCGCTCGCGATCGGGCTCGCCCTGGGGGCGCTCGCGCTGGTCATGGCTCGGTCGAGACCCTCGTAAGGCGACCGGGCCGGAGAGGGCC
>DASSZA010000158.1:0-10327 GCA_035703005.1 Candidatus Limnocylindrales bacterium
CTCCGTTCGCCCCTGGCCTGTGCTCGACCTCCGAGGCGCACAGGTCCGACCGGTCGTCATCGGCGGCGTCCTGACGTCGGCTGCGATCTCGATCGCCGGGGCGGCATTCGTGGCGTGGCGCCGGGGCCGCCCGGTCGGTGACCCGATGAGCCGCGCGGTCCGCTCCGTCGCCCGGACGAGACTCGTCTGATGCCGCTCAAGCTGCCCTCGTTCCGCGCGCGCCGGGACGTCTATCCGCCCGACCTGTGGACCAAGTGCCCGACCTGCTCGACGATGCTGTTCAACAAGCAGCTCGACAAGAACCTGCGTGTCTGTACGACCTGCGGCCATCACTTCCGGCTGTCAGCCGAGGCGCGCATCGAGCACCTCCTCGATCCGGGGACCTGGGGCGAGCGCGATCCCGGCTTGCAGTCGGTGGACGCGCTCGGGTTCGTCGATCTCAAGGCCTACCCGGACCGCCTCTCCGCCGCCCAGCTCGCCACGGGCATGCGCGACGCCGCGGTCTGGGGCACCGGTGCCATCGGCGGCCATGAGATCGCGCTGTGCGTCATGGACTTCGGGTTCATGGGCGGCTCGATGGGCGCCGTCGTCGGCGAGAAGGTGACCCGTGCCGCCGAGCACGCCCTCGCCGCCCGCGTCCCGTTGATCGTCGTCAGCGCGTCCGGCGGCGCCCGGATGCAGGAGGGCACCCTCGCGCTGATGCAGCTCGCGAAGACGCTCGGTGCGCTCGAGCGGCTGCGCGCCGCCGGCGTGCCGTACCTGTCGATCCTGTCGGACCCGACGACCGGTGGCGTGTTCGCGTCCTTCGCCGCGGTCGGTGACGTGAACATCGCCGAGCCCGACGCGTTGATCGGATTCGCCGGCGCGCGCGTCGCCGCTGGCACCATCGCCACGGAGTTGCCGCCGGGCTTCCAGCGGTCGGAGTTCCTGTTCAGCCACGGGTTCGTCGACCGGATCGTGACGCGCGCCGAGCTCCACGAGGAGTTGGCGAGCCTCTTGCGGCTGCTCCCGGCGCGCGGCACGTTCGAGGAGCCGGACCCGATCGAGGACGTGCCGGCGTTCCGCCCCTTCTCCTTCCTCACGACGCTCGCGGATCGCGTCGGGGAGCTTGCCAACGGCGACGGCACGAACGGCGATGAGGAGAAGCCGCCTGAGCCGCCGCCCACGGTCCCCGCGGTCGACGACGATGGCGCGCCCGCCCTCCCCGCGCTCGATGGCGCTGCGAAAGACGATGTGTGGGCACGCGTCCAGCTCGCGCGCAGCCTCCGTCGACCGCGGACGCTCGAGTTCATGGACGCCATGGCCGACGAGTTCATCGAGCTCCACGGCGACCGGTTGTTCGGCGACGATGCCGCCGTCGTCGCCGGGCTCGCGCGGATCGAGGGGCGTCGGATCGCGGTCATCGGCCAGCAGAAGGGCGCCGACACGGACGAGAACATCCGGCGCAACTTCGGGATGCCGCACCCTGAGGGCTACCGCAAGGCGATGCGGATCATGGAGCTCGCCGAGCGTGCCGGGCTACCCGTGGTCACGTTCGTCGACGTGCCCGGAGCCCATCCTGGACCCGAGTCCGAGGAGCGCGGCATCGCCGAGGCGATCGCCCGCTCGATCGGGCTGATGACCCGCCTCCGGACGCCGATCGTGACCGTGATCACGGGCGAGGGCGGCTCTGGCGGGGCGCTCGCGATCGCCGTGGGCGACGTCGTGATCGCTCTCGAGAACGCCGTCTATTCGGTCATCAGCCCCGAGGGATGTGCGTCGATCCTGTGGCGCACGGGGGACGAGGCGGCGACAGCCGCTGCAGCGATGCGGATGTCGGCCGCCGATCAGCACGCCCTCGGGGTGGTCGACATCGTCGTCCCCGAACCCGGCGAGGGCGCGCACGCCGAGCCCGAGATCACGGCGGACCGGCTGCGCGCGATCATCGTCGACCGTCTCGATGCGCTTGCGGCGATGCCGATCGATGCGCTCGTCGAGCAGCGTTACCGACGCTACCGTGCTCTGGGCGCCTACACTGAGGTCGCCCGACCCGAGGTCCCCGGGCGCGTCGACCGAAGCCTGGCGGATCGCCTGCGCGACCTGCTCGATCCGGCTCGCCGGGGTCTCGTGGGTGTCGAGGTGTGGTCGCGCGATGACGACCCACCCGCTCGCGAGGAGGTGTAGCGCGTGTCAGGAATGTCGTCACGCGATGCCCGTCTCGAGCGGGATCCCGCGGAGCGCGCCGCGGATCACGCCGCGATCGACCGACTGACCGACGAGCTCCTGCCGGCGCTCATCGCGAAGCTTGGCGCGACCGGTCTCGGTGAGCTCGAAGTCCGCGAGGGCGCGTGGCGCGTCCGCCTGCGCCGGCCAGGCGGATCGGCGACGCGCGAGCGGCGGGCATCGGACCGCGCCGCGGATAGGACGTCCGACCGGGGCCATGCCTCATCGTCGCGGCCGGCTCACGCTCCGTCACACGCGACGGTCCGGTCGGACTCGCGCAGCGTGGCGACATCGCCGGCGGTGGGCATCTTCCAGCCGCGCAAGGACCTGACGGCCGGAGCGCGCGTTCGCGCCGGGGACCCGCTCGGTGCGGTCGACATGCTCGGGGTCGCCCAGGAGGTCGTCGCGCCGATGGATGGCGTCGTCGGGACGAGCCTCGTCGAAGGGGGTGAAGCGGTCGAGTACGGCCAGGATCTGATCACGATCGAGTTCGGCGTGCCCACCTCCACCAACGGCACGGGCCCCGCCTGATGTTCAAGAAGGTCCTCATCGCCAATCGGGGCGAGATCGCGCTACGGATCCTCCGGGCGTGCCGGGCGCTCGGCGTCGAATCGGTCGTCGCGTATAGCGAGGCGGACCGCGGATCATTGCCGGTCGGGCTCGCCGACGAGGCGATCTGCATCGGTCCGGCCGACGCGCAGCGGTCGTATCTGTCGGCTCCCGCGGTGATCTCGGCGGCCCTGGTGACAGGCTGCGATGCGATCCATCCGGGCTACGGCTTCCTGTCGGAGGACGAGGGCTTCGCGGAAGTCGTCGCGGCGCATGGCCTGACGTTCATCGGTCCGCCCGCGAACGTGCTCGAGCGGTTCGCGAGCAAGGCCGGGACGCGGCAGCTCCTCGGGGCTCATGGTCTACCCACCATCCCGGGCTCGGAAGGGATGCTCCGCGACGATCAGCACGCGCTGGCCGAGGCCGAGCGGATCGGCTATCCGGTGCTCGTCAAGCCATCGGCCGGTGGCGGTGGCAAGGGTATGCGCATGGTGCGCACCGCGCGCGAGCTCGAGTCGGTGCTCAAGGTGTGCCGCAGCGAGGCGAAGGCCGCGTTCGGCGACGACTCGCTCTACCTCGAGAAGTGGCTCGATGAGAACCGGCATGTCGAGGTCCAGGTCGCCGTCGACCGCTACGGACACGGCATCCACCTCGGCGAACGCGACTGCTCCGTCCAGCGCCGCCATCAGAAGATCCTCGAGGAGTCACCGACGCCCGCGCTCTCGCCGGCCGCACGAACGGAGCTCGCCGAGAAGGCGGTGCGGGCCGTCGTCGCCGCCGGTTACGAGAACGTCGGGACGCTCGAGTTCCTCGTCGACGCCCACGGCGACTTCTACTTCATCGAGATCAACTGTCGGATCCAGGTCGAGCACCCCGTGACGGAGGCCGTGACCCGGCTCGATCTCGTCGCGATGCAGATGCGCATCGCGGCCGGCGAGCCGCTCGGCATCACCCAGGCCGACGTCGACTTCGATGGTCACGCGATCGAGTTCCGCATCAACGCCGAGGACGCGGCCAACGACTTCCGGCCGGGAGCCGGAACGGTGGAGCGGTATCTCGCGCCCGGCGGTCCGGGCGTCCGCATGGACTCGCACCTGTTCACTGGCTACGACGTTCCGCCCTACTACGACTCGCTCCTCGGCAAGCTGATCGTCTGGGGGCCGGATCGGGCCACGGCGATCGCCCGAGGCCGCGTCGCGCTCGAGGAGCTCGTCATCGAGGGCATCACGACCAACGTCGACATCCATCAGGCGCTGCTCGCCTCCGAGACCTTCCTCGAGGGTCGGATGACGACGAACCTGCTCGACCGTGTCGGCAGTGCGGCGTTCCTTGCGGCGGCCGCTCGCGTATGACGGTCGTGCAGACCTGCACACGCCGCCCCGCTGCCGTCCGCCCGCATCGCCCAGACTGAGGGGCCAACCCACCCAGGAGCCTCCGTGACCAGCATCGTCCACACGACCTCCGAGATCGAACGCCTGATCCCGCACCGCCACCCGTTCCTGCTCGTCGACCGGATCGTCGAATACGACGCCGACGCGAAACGGATCGTCGGGGAGAAGGGCGTCACGGCTACGGAGTGGTACTTCGCGGGCCACTTCCCGGGGTTGCCGGTGATGCCGGGCGTGCTCCAGGTCGAGGCGCTCGCCCAGACGATGGCCGTCTACGTCGCGAAACAGGAGGGGTTCGGCGACCGCATCGGGCTGTTCGCCGGGATCGACGATGTCCGCTTCAAGCGGATCGTGGCGCCGGGCGACACGCTCCGGCTCGAGATCACGATGGACAAGCTCGGCTCGCGGTTCGGCAAGGGCCGAGGCGTGGCGACGGTCGACGGTGAGGTCGCCTGCGAGGGCGTGCTGAGCTTCATCATCCCGCCCGAAGGCACGCTGCGATGACGCGCATCGCGGCCCTGTCGGACGTGCACGGCAACGTCGCGGCGCTCGAGGCCGTCCTCGCGGACGTCGCTCGCGAGAAGCCGGACCGCATCGTCGTCGCGGGCGACCTCGTGCTCAACGGGCCGGAGCCGGCTGCGGTGGTCGACGCCCTGCGCGAGGCGGTGTCTGCCGGCACGGCCGTGATCGCGGGCAACACCGATGTCGCGGTGGCCGACTTCGACTACGCCGCCGCGTTCCCATGGATGACCGACGGCGTGCCCGATGCGATCGCCGCAGCGGCAGAATGGGCCCACGAGGCCCTGGGTGACGAGCGCGTCGAATGGCTTCGCGCTCTGCCATCCGAACGTCGCGTCCGGACGGATGACGACACCCTCGTCCTCGTGTGCCATGCCTCACCGGGCTCGCAGACGTCGGGCTTCGACCAGAACCTGGACCCGTCGGTCACGATCGAACGCCTCGCTCGCACCGACGCCCGGGTCATCATCTGCGGCCACACGCATCTACCCGAGGTCCGCGATCTCGGTTTCAAGGTCATCGTGAACAGCGGCTCGGCCGGCTACGTCTTCGATGGCGACCCGACGGCCTCCTGGGCCCTGATCGACATCGACGGGGGCGACGTCCGCGCCGAGATCCGGCGGACGGAGTTCGACACCCTCGCGGTCGCGAATGCCATCTCCGCCCGGGGTCTCGCAGGCGACGTGTACCGCGCTGCGACGGTGCGAACAGGGAAGCTGGTCCGATGAGCACGCGACGTGTCGTCGTCACCGGGATGGGCCTCGTGACGCCACTCGGGAACGATGTCGCGACCACATGGGCTGGGATGGTCGCCGGTCGATCGGGTGTGAGCACCATCGATTCCTTCGACCCGTCGCGCCTCAGCGTCCGCTTCGCGGGGCAGGTCCGCGACTTCGACCCAAACGGCGTCATCGATCGCAAGGATCAGCGCCGGATGGACCGGTACATGCAGTTCGGCCTGGTCGCCGCCCGGGAGGCGATGGATCAGGCGGGGCTGCCGGCGCGGCTCGAGGGCGAGCTGTCTGAGCGGACGGGAGTGATCCTCGGGACCGGACTCGGTGGCGTCGGCACGCTCGAGGACGGCTTCGCGACCGATATCGCCCGCGGGCCGGATCGGATCAGCCCGTTCCTCATCGCCTACGGGATCCCCAACGTCGGGTCGGGGCAGGTCGCGATCAGCTTCGGCATGACCGGACCGAACTTCGCGACCGTCTCGGCGTGCGCGACCGGTGGCCACGCGATCGGCGAGGCCTGGGAGACGATCCGCCGCGACGACGCCGACGTGATGCTCGCGGGCGGGTCGGAGGCCGGGATCTTCGAGACGCTCGTCGGCGGCTTCGCGTCGATGCGGGCGCTGTCGACCCGGAACGACGACCCGGCAGCCGCGTCGCGGCCGTTCGACGTCGACCGCGACGGATTCGTGATCGGGGAGGGTTCCGGCGTCGTCGTTCTCGAGGAGCTGGCGCACGCGGAGGCGCGCGGTGCCGAACCGCTGGCGGAGCTCGTGGGGTATGGCGCCACCGCCGACGCCTCGCATATCACGCTGCCGGCACCCGGCGGGATCGGCGCCGTCCGCGCAGCGCGGCGGGCCATCGAGAAGGCCGGCGTGTCGCCCGACGAGGTCGACCACGTGAACGCCCACGCGACGTCGACCCCGGAGGGTGACAAGGCCGAGCTCCAGGCGATCAAGACGATCCTCGGCAGCCGCGCCGGGTCGGTCCCGGTCACTGCGAACAAGTCGATGATCGGCCACACCCTCGGCGCCGCCGGTGCGATCGAGGCGATCACGACGATCATGACCATGCGCGACTCGTGCATCCCGCCGACCATCAACCTCGACCAGCCCGATCCCGAGGCCGACGGGATGACGCTGGTCACCGGCTCCGCGCTCGCACAGCAGGTGCGTCTCGCACTCTCGAATTCGTTCGGGTTCGGTGGTCAGAACACGGCACTGCTCTTCCGGCGGTGGGAGGCATGACGGATGACGTCCAGCCCACCGCGCCGGGCCCCGGCGATGCGCCGCTGCCCGAGCCGGCACTCGACGTTGTGCCAGACGCGCCACCTTCGGTCGACACGGTCACACCGCCGACCGATGGCGGCGATCTCGAGCTCCTTCGCCTGATCGACCGTCTCGCGGCCTTGCTCGACCGGTCGGACCTGACGGAGCTCGAGGTCGAATCCGGCGGCACAGGTCTTGTGTTGCGCAAGCCGTCGGCGCTCGCCCCGATCTCCGTCACGAACCTGTCGCCGTCGTCCGTCGCGGCGACGACGATGACGGTCCCGTCGACGGGTGAGCCCTCGACGGTCGGACGAGAGCCGGCTGTCGCCGCGAAACCGTCCGTCAAGGCGCCGCTGACCGGGATCTTCTACGCCTCGCCGGCCCCCGGATCGGCGCCATACGTCGCCGTCGGTGGCGAGGTGGCCGTGGGGCAGGTCATCGGCCTGATCGAGGCGATGAAGCTCTTCAACGAGATCAAATCGGATCTCGCCGGGCGTGTGGTCCGCGTGGTCGCCGAAAGCGGCACGCTCGTCAAGGCGAAGCAACCGCTCATCGAGGTCGAGCCGCTATGACCGACGGCACGCAGCCGATCCGCGCTCACGTCACCGGCTGGGGTCGCTATGCGCCGGCGGGTGTGCTGACCAACGCCGATCTCGAGCGGATGGTCGACACATCCGACGAATGGATCGTGAGCAGGACCGGCATCCGCGAGCGCCGGGTCGCCGCGGCGAACGAGACGACGGCGTCGATGGCGGCGGTCGCCTCGATGCGGGCGATCAGGACGGCGGGCATCGACCCGGACGACATCGACCTGATCCTCCTGGCCACCCTGACGCCCGACTACTGGATGCCGTCGACAGCGGCGCTGGTCAAGGAGGCGATCGGCAACAAGCGGGCGGCGGCGATGGACGTCGCGGCGGCGTGCTCGGGCTTCGTGTACGCGTTCGCCACGGCGCAGGCGTACATCACGAGCGGCATCGCGAAGCACGTGCTCGTGATCGGCGCCGAGCTGCTGACACGGTTCCTGGATTACACGGACCGCAGCACGTGCATCCTGTTCGGCGATGGCGCCGGAGCGGTGGTGCTATCGGCGAGCTCCGAGCCGGGCGGAGCGCTCGGTATCGAGCTGACCACGGCGCCGGAGGGCGCCTACATGATCTGGCTGCCGGCGGGCGGCGCGAAGAGCCCGCCGTCCCCGGAGACGATCGCCCGCGGCGAGCACTACATCCGGATGGAGGGCCGTGAGACCTATCGGTTCGCGACCAAGACGATGGCGACGACCGCGCTCGAGTCGGTCCGCAAGTCGGGACTCGATCCGGCGGACATCGACCTCTTCATCCCGCATCAGGCCAACGTGCGGATCGTCGAAGCAGTAGCCAAGGGCCTCGACCTGCCGATGTCGAAGATGTACGTCAACCTCGACCGGTATGGGAACACGTCTGCCGCCTCGGTCCCGATCGCGCTGGCAGAGGCCGTGAACGAGGGCCGTGTCCAGGTGGGCGACAACATCGTGATGGTGGCGTTCGGTGCCGGCTTCACGTCGGGCGCGGTAACCGTCGAGTGGACCGCCGACCCGGCTCGCGGCCGCGCCGGCGAGGCCGCGGTCGATGCCGGCGACGTCCACGTTCGGCTGCCGGTCGATTGGGACTCCGTCGACCCGATCCCCCAGGCGCTCGTCGAGTTGCTGGCTCGACCTGGCCCCGTCGATGTGCCCCTCGACGACGTCGTCCCCGGCGAACCCGAGCACGCGAAGCAACCGGTCCGCTAGTGCCGAGTTCGATTCGCGATCTCACGGATCGATCGGAGTCCTGGACCAACGCGCAGCTCGACGCCGCATATCGGCGATGTGCCGCCAAACTGGCCGAGGAGGCGCGCGACAACCTCGCAGTGACCTTCCATGGGCCGACCGATGACCGTCCGTGGGTCGCCACGACTTGGTCGGGTGACGGTGCGTCGCTTGCCTGGGGTCCGGAGGGCTGGGGCGATACGCCCGTCGCCGCGCTTCAGGCCCTCGAGACTGCCATCGCGAACGATGTAGGTTGGTGGTTCATGACTCGCGACGATCCCGATGGGAGGGGACCGGAATGATCGACCTGACCGGGAAGGCGGCGCTCGTCACCGGCGGCTCGCGCGGGATCGGCAAGGCCATCGGCCTCCGCCTCGCCCGGCAGGGCGCCGATGTGGCCTTCAGCTTCCGAGGCAACGCCGAGGCTGCCAAGGCGACCGTCGACGAGATCGAGTCGATCGGCACGAAAGCGCTCGCGATCCAGGGCGATGTCAAGGATCCGGCGTCCGCCGAGAGCGTCGTGAAGGCGGCGCTCGATGCGTTCGGCAAGATCGACATCCTGGTCAACAACGCCGGCGTGACGCGGGACGACCTGATCATGCGGATGTCAGAGGACGCCTGGCGCGAGGTGCTGGAGACGAACCTGTTCGGCGCCTTCTGGATGACCAAGGCGGTCAGCCGGCCGATGCTCAAGGCACGGGCGGGCCGGATCGTGAACATCACGTCCGTCTCCGGGCAGGCGGGCCAGATGGGCCAGGCCAACTATTCCTCGGCGAAGGCAGGCCTCATCGGGCTCACGAAGGCGACCGCGCGCGAGCTGGCATCGCGCGGCATCACGGTCAACGCCGTCGCGCCAGGGTTCGTGCTCACTGAGCTCACGAAGGACCTACCGGAGGCCCTCCAGGCCGAGCTCATCGCACGGACGCCGCTGGGCCGATTCGGCACCGTCGAGGAGATCGCCGACAGCGTGGCCTTCCTCGTTTCCGACGAGGCGCGCTACATCACGGGACAGGTCCTCGCCGTCGACGGCGGCCTGGTGATGATGTAAGTCGCTCTGGCCGACTGCGTGATGTCGGCCGTGGCGACACGTTCCCCACGAATGAGCGTCGCGGTCCGCCCACGCCGCACGTATCTCGTCGTTCGGGGCCGTGGCCCGAGTTCATTCGTCGAAAACGCGTCGGCCCTAGCGACATCCGACCCTTCGATGGCGGCTGCAGCGACGGTCCGCTGGCTGGTGGTACATGACGTGTAACGACTGACGAAGGAAGGCGAGGTCGTCGGCGATCTGGAACGTGCCGTGTTACGGCCCGCGGCCAAGACCCGCTTCCTGGACCGTCCAGCCGTCAGTCGTAACAAATGATGTAACAAGGGTGCATGGGACGCGGTGCGATGGCCGCGCAGCGGCCGACGCCCGTGACCGATATCCAGGCAGCTGGGGATGACCGCCTAGGACCACCTCCGGCCTGCCGCCGGTACCGCTGGCGAGGGGCGTCCGGGGACCCGCGGATGGGACCATCCCGTCGATGTCCGCGCGTGTGCGACCCCGCGATGCTGCTGGCGCGCGCCTTGGGTCGGGTGCTCACCCCCGAGGCCGTGTCGTCGGTTCGCATACGGTCGCGTTCGTCGCGCCCGAGACGGTGGGCGACAGCGACCACCACGACGGCCGCGGATCCGAGCTCGTCGAGCGCTTGGGCAGTGTCCTCGGAATCGCCGAGAAGCTTGCCGCATCGCACGACCGCCGGGAGCTGTTCCGGACGATCGTCGACGAGACGAAGCGCGCACTCCGCGTCGACTTCGTCACGATCCGCCTCGTGCGCGACGACCTCCTCCCGCTCGCGGCGTGGGCGGGCCTCGACGACGAGACGGCCGCGGCGCTGCCCGTCC
>DASSZA010000151.1:0-12454 GCA_035703005.1 Candidatus Limnocylindrales bacterium
GCGATCGTCAGGAGCGTCGCGAACATGAGGGGGATGTCGAAGAGCGAACCGCGAGCAAGGTTGATCAACACGCCGAGTCCCTTATCGGCGCCGGCCCACTCCCCGACGATCGCGCCGACGACGGCGAGGGTGACGCCGACCCGCATGCCACCGAGGATGCTCGGGAGCGCGGCCGGCACCTCGAGCGTCGTCAATACCTGACGCGGCGTCGCACGCAACGACCGACCGAGCTCGAGGAGGCGAGCGTCCACCGATCGGATGCCGACCATCGTCGCAACGGCGACCGGAAAGAAGACGATCAGCGCACAGATCACGACCTTGCCGAGCAGCCCGGGTCCGAACCACAGGGCGATCAGCGGGGCGAGTGCCAGGATCGGCGTCGCCTGGGCGGCGACCAGGTAGGGCGATGCCAGCCGTTCGATGACGGCGCTCCGGGCAAGCGCGTAACCCACGACGAGGGCGGTGCCGGCGCCGACCGCGAACCCCAGGGCGACCTCCACGAGCGTCGCTGCGAGGTGCGGCTGGATCGTCCCGGCAGACCACGCGGTCGCCCAGCGCGTCAGTACGGAGCCGGGTGCCGGCAGGATGAACGGCGGGAAGCCGCTCACGACCACGACCAGCTGCCACAGCACGAGGAAGCCCACGAGCGCCGCCACGACGGACGCGACGGCGGTCCGACTCATGCCGCCGCCTCCTCGCCGAGGTAACGCCTGATCGCGCGCGACGTGCTGGTGACGATCGCTGCATCCAGATCGGCGATCGATCGCGGCCGTGGCAGCTCGACGGGGAGCTCGGCGACCACGCGGCCAGGTCGCGCCGACATCACGACGACGCGGTCGGCCACGAGGATCGCCTCGGCGATGCTGTGCGTCACGAGCACGATCGTCGGCGCGGCCCGCTGCCAGAGCGCGAGCAACTCGAGATCGAACCGCTCGCGACTCAGTGCGTCGAGCGCGCTGAACGGCTCATCGAGCAGCAGGACCCCCGGCTCCAGCGCCAGCGAACGAGCGAGGGCCACGCGCTGCGCCTGACCGCCGGACAGCTCGGAGGGACGGTTGGCGAGGACACTCCGGTCGAGGGCGACGAGGTCGGTGAGCGCCTCGAGCCGCTCGCGGCGGCGGTGGTCTGCCCAGCCCGCGAGCTCCAACGGGTAGGTGATGTTGTCGGCGGCCGACCGCCACGGCAGCAGCCGCGGCTCCTGGAACACGAGACCGATCCTGGGGTCCGGCCCGACGACGGGCTGACCGTCGAGCGTGACGCGACCCGCGTCCGGCGCAAGCAACCCTGCGATGACCCGGAGCAGCGTCGACTTGCCCGATCCGTTCGGCCCGATCAGGGCGACGATCTCACCGCCCCCGACGGCGAGGCTCAACCCGTCAAGCACGGGCAACCGCCCTCCGCCGCGGATCGGGAACGAGAGATCGACGGCGTCGACGTCGATCGCGCCAGGCCGCGTCACCGCGACGCCTCCGCGAGCAGCGGGCGAAGCGCCGGATAGAGGCCCGCATAGATCGCGTACACGCGGTCGTACGTCTCGCGCGTCTCGGCACGCGGCTCGAGCCGGCGTTCGATCCGCGTCATCGAGCGAACGGCGGTGCGGACGTCAGGGCTTGCGCCGATCGCGACGGCACCGAGGATCGCCGAGCCGAGCACGGCGGTCTCGAGCACGGCCGGCACGAGCACCGGGAAACCCGTCACGTCGGCCTTGATCTGGTTCCAGGTCTCGCTCCGCGCCGGGCCGCCGCACACGCGCATGGTCGTCACGCGTACCCCGGCCACGAGCATCGGCTCCGCGACGTGCCGGATGGCGAGCGCACTCGCCTCGAGGATCGCTCGCGTCAGATGGCCCCGGCCATGACCCAGCCTCAAACCGACGAATGCGCCCGTCGCATTGGGGTCCCAGATCGGCGAGCGCTCGCCCGCCAGGTACGGCAGGAAGACGATGCCGTCAGCGCCCGCCGGTGTCGTGCCAGCCTCCTCGAGCAGGGCCTCGGTCGTCGCTGAGCCGCCGACGACCGCGTCGCGGAACCAGTCGAGCGACCGACCCGTCGCCGCCATCGCCGCGCCGACGCTGTACAGGCCGGGCAACGGTGCGGGCGTCACGAACGCTCCGGCGACCTCCACCGGTTCGTGCCAGTAGACGCCGAACCCGCCGGCCGAACCGCCCGGGTCGTATGCATCGCCCGCGTCGGTCAGCCCGGCGCCGAGATAGCTCGCGAATGCGTCGTTCGTGCCCCCCGCGACCGGGATGCCGGGCCGAAGGTGAAGGGCGGCCGCGGCGGTCTCGCTGAGCGCCCCGACCAGGGCGCCCATCGCGGTCGTCTCGGGCAAGCGATCGACGTGGAGGCCCGTGGCCGTCGCGACGACCGCCGGATCCGGACGCGCCTGACCGGGGACAGCGGGCGCGGCGGCGACCCCGGTCAGCCGGAAGGCGAGCCACTCCCACGTCGTCAGGTACCAGCAGGCTCGCGCGGCCGCGTCCGGCTCGTTCCGCTCCAGCCAGAGCGCGGCAGGCAACGGCCCGAGCGCCCAACCCCGGATCCCGGTCGCACTGGCCAGCTCCTCGGCCTCAGCTGTGATGCGAGTGTCGAGGAACGTGATCGCGGGGCGAACGGCGGCGCCTCGAGCATCCACCGCGACGAGCGTCGGTCCGTGGCCGTCGACGCCGATCGCTACGACATCAACGGCCTCGGGCGGTCGCAGCGCATGGACGGCCACGACGACGGCGGACCACCACGCTTCGGGATCCTGTTCCGCGCGGCCGTCCGGTCCGACGTCGAGCGCGTAGCCAGCGCGGGCGATCGCCAACAGCCGGCCGTCGAGTCCCACGAGCCCGACCTTGACCTCGGTCGTCCCGAGGTCGATCCCGAGGATGGCTGTCGACGGCGTCGTCATCGCCGGCGCTCGTCGTCGAGGCCAACCACCGCCTCGGCCGTCTCGACATCAGTGACGAGCGTCTTGACGGCGCCGGATCGAAGCGCACCCAGGATCGGCGCGACCTTCCGCTCTCCAGCGGCGACGCCGATCGCGACGGGCACGTCGTGGAGCGCCCGCGCGTCGAACGCGAGCACGCGCTCACGGAGCGCGGGGCACAGGAACGCCCCGTCGATGTCGAACGGGGCGATCAGGATCTCGCCCACGGCCGCGCCGTCGGCCAACTCGTGCGTCACGTCGGGCCCCAGCGAGGCGACGCCCCACGACGGACCGCCGATCCCGAAGAGCGCCACGTCGACCCGTTCCCACAGTTCGATGACGGCCCGAACGCCGGCATGGCTTTCGAGGGCCTGCTTCGTCTTCGCGTCGTCGAGAAGCCCGGGTGCCATCAGGCCGTGCGGCTGCGCCCCGAGCGCGTCTGCGACGCGGCGGAAGGGGTCGCGGTCGGGGCTCGTCGACCAGTAGCCGCCGGCGAGCGGCACGACGGTGGCCCGGATCGGGTTGACCGAGTCGTCGAGCGCATCGGTGACCGCGCTGACCGACGCCCCGTCGCCGATCCCGACGATGGCGCCGTCGCGGACACTCGACCGGAGCACGTGCGCCCCGAGTCGTCCGACGATCCGCCGGGTCAGGTCTTCCGGGCCGGTCAGCGAAGGCGCGAGGTGGACGGCCGCGAGCGAGAAGCGATGGGCCAGCTCTTCGGCGGCCGGCGAGACGACGGCGTCGCGATCGATGATCCGGATCTCCACGACGCCTTCGGCGCGCGCGCGCTTCAGGAGCCGGCTCACCTGTGGGCGCGTCAGCCCGAGCCGATCGGCGACCTCGTTCTGCGTCTCACCGAGCTCGTAGTAGAGGCGGCTGATCTGGACGAGCAGGTCCCGGTCAGTGCCCATCCACGCCCCCCCGACGCTGATGCACACATGTGCGGAACAGATGTGCAGTCATCGCGGCGCATCATGGCCGCGCAGTCGCGCCGCGTCAAACGCGTCACCTCGGGAGCAGCCGAGCCGCCTCCTGGCGCTCCGCTGGATCCAGAGCCGGACCCATGTCGACGGCGCTCTCGACCAGCTCACGTCCGACAGCTTCGTCGCCAAGGGCGATCCGGATGGCTCCCTCGTGGAACCGCAACCGAGCGTCGTCGGCACCAAGGGCTCGGGCTGCGACGATCTCACCAGCGGCGTCCGTGGGCCTCCCGAGCCGGTACAGCGTCCACGCGAGCAGATCGTGACCCGCGGCGTTCGGGCGTGCCTCGACGGACGTTCGGACGCGACCCAGAAGCGCGTCGTTCGCGCCGCCGTGATCGACCTCGAATCGAAGGAGCTGTCGGTCGTATGTGGTCGCCTGGATGTCGCCGAGCTGCTCGATGAAGCGGATCGTGTCGAACGACTTCGTCGCCGCCCGATCGGCCGGATCAGCGTCCTGGAGCAGGTCGCCGAGCAGGGCGAGGGCCTCGGGCTGCGGGGCGATACCGGTCGCGCGCCGGAGGCCGTCGATCGCCCGGGCGCTCGTGCCCTCGAAGGCGTCGATCCGCGCCAAGCCGATGAGCGCGCCGACGTCGGTCGGCCTGATCTCCAGCGCGGCCTCGTAGCCCGTCCGCGCAGTCAAGGCGTCGCCGGCCAGACGGGCGTACTCGCCGACCGCGTAGTCGTAGATACCGAGATCCTGGACCTCGTCGTCGACCGCCGCCTTGCGGGCTTGGGTCGCGAGCTGGAGCGCTCGCGCCGCGTCGCCGGTGACACAGGCGAGCCGGGCTTCGCGAATCAAGATGGCGGGTCCTCCGGTGGACTTGAGCACAGCGAGGTCCCGCCGCGCGTCATCGATCCGGCCAAGCTCCAGCAAAGCGTCGAAGCGCACGGCGAGCGCGGCCGGCGCGCCAGGGACGTCGACGAGGATCTCGTCCGCCGTCGTCCTCGCCTTGTCGAAGTCGTGGAGCGAGACGAGGGTCGACGCCTCGGCGAGCCGGGCCTCGACATCCGTGGGCTCGATGGTGAGTGCCTGACGAGCCGCGTCCAGCGAACGCTGATAGTCGCTGAGGTCGTAGCTGAGACGTCCGCGACCCTGGTAGAGGATCGCCAGGTTCGTCGCGGCGAGGTAGTCGTGCGGGTTGGCCGCGAGGTTCTTCGACCAAGCCCCGATCGAATGGTCGACCTGGTCAAGGCTGACGTTGGGTGCGCTCCCAGCGTCGAGGGGAGTTCGGCCAGCAGAGGCATCGACCGCAGGCGCCGCTGCGGCACGGACCGCGGGGCGGACCGGAGCTGGGATCGGCCGCAGTCCGGAGGCGACGTAGGTGCCGGCGACGACGGCGAGCGCCGCCAGGGCGATTCCGGCGGCCCGTGGGCCGCGGCGCGATCCGGCGTGGGTGAGAAGGCTCATGTGTCGCGTCCCATCGAAAGGTTGTGGGAGGCGGCGGGATGCCGCCTCCCAAGTCCGACCTAGTGCGGCTTGCCCAGGTAGGGGAAGTGCGCCAGGTAGTCGGTGTGCGGCCCGACGCCGTCACTCGGCACGGCGCCGGTCGCGTCGCGATCCGAGAACAGCCCGAGCGGGTCACCACCAGTGGTCACGTTCAGCTCGACGTCGATGACGTCGTCAGCGAGAGCGCGGCCATTGAGTGGCGCGGGCAGCTTGCTCGAGCGGCTGTACACGAGCACGTCCGGGATCAGGACCCCGGCGAGTGCGGCCGCCTGCGCGTTCGAGTAGGCGCCTTCCGAGTCGAGGCTCGAGAAGAACTTCAGGCCGTCGATGACGTTCTTGCGGAACTTGCCGTCGTAGGCCGTCGCCTGGCGACTGGGTGGGGTCCGGTTGAACAGGTCCTTGTCGGCGACCGGGTTGAAGACCGTGTTGATCGCCGGGCGCCCCATCTGGTCGCCGGAGCGCCAGCGGCCGTCGCTGCGGTACTGGGTCGTCGCCCAGACACCGATGGTGTCCGGGAGCTGCGAATTCGGGATCGAGAGCACGATCGCATTCGTGTTCAGGTTCGCGAAGAAGTCGGTGGGGTCGTTGCCGAGCGCATCACCGCCGACGGCCGTGCCGGTCTTGAGCTTGGTCGTCGTGCCGATGAACCCCGTCAGGTCGAAGAAGAAGGGGTCGGAGCGAACGCCGGCCCATGCCCTGAGGCTGTTACGGGTCGAGGCGTTGCCCGCGTTCGACTCGCCCCAGGCGACGGTCGTGCCGCTTTCGAACGAGCGAGCGTTCGAGCCCGTGTACTTCACGATCCGGTAGTCCTGCTCAGGCTTCGTCGCGCTGCTATCGCGATCCACGCGGCCGAACCGCGCGACATAGGCCAAGTCGGCCTTGTTGTCGCCGTTCTTGTCGATGTTGACGATGTAGCGGACGTTGGTCCCGAAATTGCCGCCGAACAGGTTGATCGCCGGGTTCACCGTCATCGCGATCACCGTTCGGTTCGCGTTGTCCGGCGCGCGGAAGACGTAGACATCGTTGATGTCGCGGTCGCCGTGCTCCGAGTGCGGGGCGATCTGCCCGTTCGCCGTCGCGCCGCCGAGGGCGGGCGCGTCGAGATGGTCGGCCGCGTTCGTCAGGATCGGGGCGACGCCGATGGTCAGCGCCACGACCGCGGTCCCGAAAGCGGCCAGCTTCCGAGGAGACATGGGGGATTCGATCCCTCCTAGCGTCGAGTGGCGACCGGGCTCCTCCACGGGGCCCCGGCCGATCGATCGCCCCGACGACGTCGCGACTCTTCCGTCGGTGGCTCGATGGGTCATGCGCAGCGACTCGGCGAGCGGATGAGTCCCCGAGCGAATCGGTCCTCGCCGGCCGCACGTCGCTGCGAACGGCCCGTAACGTGGGACGTTCCTGCCGGCAAGTGAACCGCTGAGTGAGGTCCGAACTCAGGGTCTCGGCTGCCATCTGTAACGTCGGATGTTCGAGCGTGCGGTCGTACCTCGGTCCGGCCGTCCGTAGGAACGTGGGGCGTTACTCAGAGGCCGCGCCCAGAGGCCGCGCCGGCGGCGGGCGTTCTGCTGCGCGTACGGCCCGTAACGTGGGACGTTGCTACCGGCAGATGAACCCGTGAACAAGGTCCGCATTGGGCGTCTTGGCTGCCGTCCGTAACGTCGGATGTTCCAGCGTGCGGTCGAACCTCGGTCCGGCCGTCCGGAGGAACGTGGGGCGTTACTCAGAGTCGCGCCGCCACCGCGCGTGTCTTAGGGCAGGACGCGACCCGGGTTCAGCAACCCCTGCGGGTCGAGCGCGCCCTTGATCGCGCGCATCACGCGCACCGCGTCAGCTCCACGCTGCTCCTCGAGCCACTCGCGGCGAGCCGATCCGATGCCGTGCTCACCCGTGACCGTGCCACCGAGATCGAGCGCCGCCCGGTAGAGGTCGGCCTGGACGGCCTTGGTCACCGCCTCAGCGCGTGGGTCCCCGCGCTCGAGCACGAGATCCGGGTGCAGGTTGCCGTCCCCGGCGTGCCCGAACGTCCCGATCCGGACGTCGTGCTTGGCGGCGATGACCTCGACGGCCCGGAGCATGTCCGGCACCCGCGACCGCGGGACACCGACGTCCTCCATCTTGACCTCACCGAGCCGCTCGAGCGCGAAGTGCGCAGCGCGGCGTGCCTGCCGCAGCATGTCGGCCTCGGCCGGGGTCTGCGACCGGACCGTGGTCGTGGCGCCGGCCTCGACGCACACCGCCTCGGCGCGTTCCAGCTCGTCGTCTGCTGCCACTCCTGGAAGGTCCGACTCGATCATCAGCATCGCCGCCGCCTCGCGGTCGAGACCGAGCCCGTGGACGTCGTCGACGGCACGGATCGTGAACCGGTCCATCAGCTCCAGCGTCACCGGTGAGAGGCCGGCCGCCGCGATACCCGCGACGGCATCACCTGCCGATTCGAGCGCCGGAAAGAAGGCCAGGAGGGTCGCGCGTGTGGGCGGTGCCGGGCGGAGGCGAAGCGTCGCCTCGGTGATCAGCCCGAGCGTTCCCTGTGACCCGACCATCAGATGGGTCAGTGAATAGCCGGCGACGTCCTTCACGTTCTTGCCACCCGTCCGGATGACGCTGCCATCGGCCATGACGACCTCGAGCGACAGCACCGAGTCCCGGGTCTGGCCGTACTTGACGCAGCACAGACCGCCCGCGTTCGTGCCGAGGTTCCCGCCGATGGAACACATCTCGAAGCTGGCCGGATCGGGCGCGTAGAAGAGTCCGTGCTCGGCGACCGCCGCCTTGAGCCGCGCGTTGATGACGCCCGGCTGCGTCACGACGCAGAGGTTCGGGGCGTCGATCTCGACGATCCGATCCATGGCGGTGAACGCGACGGTCAGCGCGCCATCGATGCCGGTGGCGCCCCCGCTCAACCCTGAGCCGGCGCCGCGCGGGACGATCGGGACATCGAACTCCGCGCAGGTCTTGACGATGCCGACGACCTGGCCGGTATCGGTCGGGAGCGCAACGGCCCCCGGGAGGCCGGCAGCGATGAACGGCGTCTCGTCGCGCCGGTACGACTCACGGTCGGTTTCGTCGGTCAGCAGCCGCAGCCCGGGAAGCCGCGCACGCAGCGCGTCGATGAACCCCTCGGTGACGATGCCCTCCGCCATGGCGGCCAGTGTACGGGCGCGGCCGGTCGGCCCCTCGCGGTCGTGCGCTGGACGCCGCCCGCTACGATGCCCCGATGGGAAGGGGGATCGCCGCGCGAGCGCTCGGCGCGCTCGGTCTCGCCGTTCTGCTCATCGCGGCCGTCGCTGGGCCGGCCTTCGCGTGTGACCCGCGCCTGTCCGACCTCCACGACGGGCGATCGTTCGATGGCACGGCCAGGTCGGGCCAGGCTCCGGCGCCGACGAACACGGTTGCAACGGCCCGCAGCACCACCGCGATCACGCCGGGCGCCGTCAACCGATCGAGCGTCAACCTGACGGCCCGCTATCTCGTCGGGCTCACCCTCGGATTCTCCAGTCGCGCGTTCCAGGCGAACACGGTCGCGACGATCACGAACACGTCGGGCGGATCGATCGACCGCGTCGAGCTGAACACCATCGCGGCACGCCTCGGTGGCATGCGGCTGCGCGTCGTCGAGGTCGACGGACGCCGCGTCACGGCGAAGGTCAGCGACCAGACGATCATCGTCCCGCTCGGCGGCGTGCTCGCGGCCGGTGACACCGTGACGATCCGCGTCCACTACACCGCGACGCTCCGCAGCACGTTGAGCGGCTCGAACTGGATGTTCACGCGCACCAACGGCATCGTCGATGCGTACCGCTGGATCCCCTGGGTCAGTCGCGCGACCCCGTTCACGCGACCGAATCACGGCGATCCGTTCGTGACGCCGGTCAGCCCGGAAGTCACGGTGAGCGTTCGTACGGATCGTCGACTCGTCATCGCCTCGACGGCCGATCGCGTCTCCCAGTCGAGCGATGGTCTGACGCAGCGCTTCGTCGCTCGGAACGTCCGGGACGTGACGATCACCGCGGCGCCCGACTTCCGCACCGCGACCGTGGCGCTCGGTACCAAGAAGGTCCGCTATTACTACCGCTCGTCGACGAACCGGGCGCTCATCGTCGACGCGGCGGTCGACGCCCTCCGGGCGATGCAGGCCCGTCTCGGCCCGTATCCGTACACGATCTACAAGGTCGTCCAGTCGGCGGGTGGCTACGGGATGGAGTCACCCGGACTGACGTGGATCCCGTTCGGCGTCGGCAGCGCGAACCTGAGGTACCTCGTCGCCCACGAGACGGCGCACCAGTGGTTTTACAGTCTCGTCGGGAACGATCAGGCCCGACAGCCGTTCGTGGACGAGGCGGTCGCCGACTTCGTGGCCCGCGACGTGACGGGAACCCGTCGAGCGAGTCGCTGCGCGACCGCGCGACTCGACCTCTCCATCTATCGATATAGCTCGGCTTGCTACTACGAGATCGTGTACATCCAGGGCGGCAACCTGCTCAACGACGTGCGTCGGCGGATGGGCTCGACGCTGTTCTGGTCGACCCTCCGGTCGTACGTGACAGCGCAGCGCTATCGCATCTCGACGACGCCGACGCTGCTCACGACCCTCGACGACGCGACACCGGTGTACCTGTCGGCCGTCTTCCGCCCGCGCTTCCCGTCGATCTACTGACGACCCGGCGCGGTGCCGAGCCGTCGCTCGGCGGCGAGTGCCTGGGGCATCTGACGGAATGACGGTGGCAGCAGTGGATTCCACGCTCGCCAGGTCGTGACGAGCCAGGCTGACACCGCCCGCTCGACCGGGCCCCAGCGAAACCCGTATGCCTCGCGGATCGGCTCCGGGAGGAGGCCCAACGACGGCCACAACGTCCAGTCGTAGACCCGCGACGGCACCCGGAGAGCACCCAGCGCTCCGGGAAGTGGCGGATGGAGGATCGCCTCGGCGAGGTCGCGTGCCGTGTCGCCGACCTTGACCGGCCCGTCGGGGGCCAGCTGGTCCGCCAGGTATGTCTCGAACGCCTCGAGATCCGGAGGGAGGTCGCGGTCGGTGACGCCGAAGGCACGCGCGATCGGCTTCGTCTCGTCGTAGAACCGCGCCGCCTGCTCGCGCGTCACTGGACCCGCCCACGCGTCGTTCGCGACGATCGTCGAGTCGACCAGGGTCGCGTGGACCCACAACGAGAGCGCCGGGTCTCGCGCGCTGTATCCCGCACCCGTGATCCCGCGATGGAGCGCGTTCAGCCGACGGATCTCGGCGCGCGCCGCCCCGGTCGAGCCGTAGATGATCCGAAGGTAGCTCCGCAACGTGCCGTCGAGCCGCCGCCACGGGTCGGCTCGAAAGTCGGAGTGCTCCTCGACCCCGGCCGCGACCGACGGATGCGCGAGTTGCAGGAGCAGCGCTCGCGGACCGGCACCGAGCAGGAGCATGGCCTCGCGGTCGAACCGCCATGACTCCGAGTCCGGCCCGAACATCCCTGGGTCGCGTCGTTGCGTATCCACCTCGAGCACCATAGCCGGACGACGCTGGAGACACCGTTGGGATACTGGGGAACGACGTTCGACGCCGACCGGTTGGCGACGCTCGAGACACGGCTGTGGAAGGCGTACTACCGGCGCCAGCGGGCCCGGCTATTCGGATGGCTGGTGTTCGCGCTTCGCGAACAGGCTGGCGCAACGTGGCCGACCGCCTTGCTCGCCAGCGTGCAGTTGACGCGTGCTGCCGCGGGCTTCGCGCGGGCGACGGGCGACTACGACCGATACGCGAGCGACATCGCCCGTGCGTATCGACGGCTGGGCCTGCCGGCGACCGTCGATGCCGAGGACGTCGCGCGACGTGAGCTGCGCTGGTGGGTCATCCGTCGCGAGATCGGGCTCTCCGCGGGCGAGGCCGCCGGGGATGCGATCACGCGGCTCTATGCCGCCCTGTACGAGGTTCCCGAAGCGACGGTCGCGGAGGCGGGCAGGCTGCGCGGGTTGGCTGCCGAGGTACGTGACCGAGGCGCGACCGCCGATCCGGAGGGACCGACGGGTTCAGGTCGGGCGTACTGGCCGGAGGTGGCGCGCCTGCTCCGGGATTCGTATCGGTCGTTGAAGACCGCGGTCAGCGATCCTCAGGTCGACGCCCGATGAACCACCACGCCGCAGGAAAGATCCCGGCCGCGACGACGAGCTTGGCTGCATCCCACAGCAGGAACTTGGTCATGCCTGCGGAGACAGCAGTCCCCCACGGGATACCGAGCGTCACCTTCAGCCACGGCACGCCGATCGCGTAGATCACCGCGGTGCCGATCGCCATCGCGGCGAGCGAACCACCGATGTGCCGATCCCAGCCGAGCTCAGCCAGCCGACCGACGATCGCCGCGCAGACGACGAACCCGATGAGGTACCCGCCCGTCGCGCCCAGGATCTTGGCTGCACCGGAGTCGCCTCCGGCGAAGACACCGACGCCGAGTGCACCGATCGCGAGATAGAGCAGCAGCGCGAGTGCGCCTCGGCGGAACCCGAGTGCTCCGCCGACGACCAGCACGCCGAACGTCTGGCCGGTGAACGGAACGGGCTCGACCGGGATGATGATCTGGGCCGACAGCGCGACGAAGATGGCCCCCGCGACGATCAGCGCGATGTGTCTGACGCGCGTCGGGGTGCGTTCGGCGACGGCGACCGGGACCAGGAAGTCTGCGAGGGTGATGCCGCGTTCAGCGGCGGTGCTTCGGTCGAGTCGCGGCAGGGCGATCGTCAAGCGAGACTCCGAAGGCAGGTCGTCGGGGGGCGCGACCTTCGGGCGAGTCTAGCATCCCGCCTCGTCGCGATCGGGGCGCAGCAGCTTCCTGGCCATCACACGAGCCCCGTCGGTCAGGGGCTAGCCGCAGCGGTCGGCGAACAGAACGGTCCACATCTTCCGGCCATCGGCCGCCTTGAACGCCCCGACCCCGATGGCGTCCCAGCGCGCCTCGACGATGTTGTCGCGGTGCTCCGGCGACGCCAGGAACATCTCGTGGATCGCGGCGGGCGCCGCCGCATCTGGATCCGTGTCCCAGCCGATGTTCTCGCCCGCGAGCTCGTAGCAGTACCCGTCCGCATCGAGCCGCCTGAACACGCTTTCGACACCGGGGATGTCGTGGCTGAA
>DASSZA010000054.1:0-5670 GCA_035703005.1 Candidatus Limnocylindrales bacterium
GGCTCCACGCCCTCGATCGGCTCCGTGAACAGGTACTGGTGCGCCATCGGGATGATCGGCACGGTCACGCCGACCATCCGGCCGATCTCCGGAGCGAACATCCCGCCGGCGTTGACGACGATGTCGGTCGCGATGTCGCTCCGCTCGCCTCGGTGCTCGACCGTGACGCCCGTGACACGACCCCGCTCGACGCCGATGCCGACGACCCGCGTCTGGGTCCTGATCGCCGCCCCGCGCTGGCGTGCCCCAGCAGCGAACGCCTGCGCGAGACCGGACGGGTCGAGCCAGCCATCGGTCGGCAGCCACACCCCACCGAGCACGCCGTCGGTCGACATCAGCGGGAAGCGATCCTGGGCCTCCTGGGCATCGATGATGTCCATCGGCAGTCCGAACGTCTTGGCCCAGCCGGCTTGCCGTTCCAACTCCTCCATCCGCTCCGCGGAGGACGCGAGCCGGATCGAGCCGACCTCGTGCCAGGACGGGTCGACGCCGGTCTCGTCGCGCAGCCGTCGGTACAGGTCCGAGCCGTACATCATCATCTTGGTGAGCGTCACGGTCGCGCGCAGCTGCCCGACCAATCCTGCGCTGTGGAACGTCGACCCGCTCGTGAGCTCGGCCCGGTCGACGAGGACGACATCGGTCCAACCACGCTCCGCCAGGTGGTAGGCGATCGAGGTGCCGCCGACGCCCCCACCGATGATCACCGCCCGGGCGTGTTCCATGGCCGCCTAGCCTATCCGGTCGCGCGGCCCGTCAAAGGCGATTCGCGCTTCGATCCGGATCGACCGACGTCGATGCGACATCATCGAGCGATGGCGACGGTCGAGCTCAGCGTCACGATCGAGCGGCCGTTGGTGGACGTCTATCGCGTGCTGACGACGCCAGAGCTGACGCCGCGCTGGTCGTCCAGCGCGGTCGAGGAGCACATGACGACGGCAGGACCGATCCGCGTCGGATCGCGGCGTCGCGCCACGGTGCGGCGTCTCGGTTGCGGGACGACCGAGAACGAGATCGAGGTGACCGAGCTCGAGCCCGAACGGCGGATCGCGGTGCGTAGCCTGACGGCGCCGGTTCCCTTCCGCTCGGAGTGGACGTTCGCGGCGGTCGACGCCGGGACGCGCGTCGATTGGCGGTGGGACTTCGAGATGACGGGCTGGCTTCGGCCGTTCGATGGGCTGATCGGTCCGGTCTTTGGTCGAACGTTCCGGCGCGATCTCGATCGACTCAAGTCGATGATGGAATCCGGCGAGCTCTGACACATCCGGTCAGATACCCTGCCGGCAGGAGGGGCCATCGACACCGTGACGCCGACGATCGAGCAGGTCATCGCCGCCATCCCGGCATGGGTCGGCCGTGAGGTCGACGCTGAGCCGATCGCCGCGGGCCTCACGAATGCCAACTGGAAGGTCACGGTCGACGGGACGCCGCACTTCGTCCGCATCCCCGGCGCGGCGACGGACCTGCTCGCGGTCGATCGAGCGAACGAGCGATACAACACGCGCGCCGCGGCCGAAGCCGGCGTAGGGCCAGCCGTCCTCCACGAGGTCCCGGACTGGGATGTCTTCGTCCTCGCCTGGGTCGATGCGCGGACGATGTCGATCGAAACCCTTGGGGCGCCCGGCATCCCGACGCGCGTGGCCGCGTCGCTCCGGCAGCTCCACGCCGGTCCTCGGTTCCGCGACGACTTCGACATGTTCCGCACGACGGAGCGCTACCTGCGCGTCGTCGACGACCGCTCGATCACGATCCCGGCGGGGTATCGGAGCCGGCTTGACCGGCTACCCCGCATCGAGGCCGCGCTCGGCGTCCATCGGTTGCCCTCCGTCCCGTGCCACAACGACCTGCTCGCAGAGAACTACCTCGACGACGGTGAGCGGCTATGGCTCGTCGACTACGAGTACAGCGGCAACAACGACCCCACGTTCGAACTCGGGAACACGTGCCAGGAGCAGGGCTGGGACGAGGCCCGGATCCGCGAGCTGTGCGCCGCGTACTTCGGGGAGGCGACCGACGCCCTCCTCGCCCGGATGCGGCTCCAGATGATCATGTCGGACGTCGGCTGGACGCTGTGGGCCGCCATCCAGGCGGCGATCTCGACGATCGACTATGACTTCTTCGGGTGGGCGGAGGAACGCTGGGGCCGCGCCCAGACCGCCATCGACGGGCCGGATTTCGAGGACTGGCTCGCCGCCGTCGCTTCCTGAGGGGATGCTCCGCCCCGGAAGACGTCTAGCCGCGCATCCGCGCGCCGCTCGGGTCCCATGGCACGTCGGGGGCGATCGTCGCGGGGACGCGCTCGTCGAAGACGTCGACCGTCAGGCTCGCCTCGTCGGCGGCGTCGTCGGCGTCGGCACGTCGATAGACCGTCGCGATCGTGCGGTTCACGCACGGGCCGTAGGCGACGCTGCGGAGCCGCCCGATGACCTCCCCGTCCGCGCGGACCGCCTCCCCGCCATAGATCGGACGCCACGCGTCGTCGTCGCCGATGAACACGGTGGCCAGCCGACGAGCCGCGCCGCCACCGACGCCGGTCCCCTGCTCGCGGGCAGCCATCAGCGCGTCACGTCCGATGAAGGAGCCCTTGCGCAACCGGACGAACCGGCCGAGTCCGGCCTCGTCCGGTGTCTCGAGCATGGTCATGTCGGTGCTGTAGTAGCGATAGCCCTTCTCCATCCGGAGCGCATCGAGTGCTCGGTACCCGAAGGGCTCGAGGCCGCGGTCGGCGCCCCCCGACCACAGCGCGTCCCAGACGGCGACGGCCCGGTCTGCGGCCACCGTCAGCTCCCAGCCGAGCTCACCCGCGTAGCTGATGCGCGCGGCGAGGGTCGGGATCCCCTCGGGACCGATCGGCACGACGACGGCCCGACGCAGCGGCAGCGCCGCATCGTCGACGGCGTCGGTCGTCACCGCCCCGAGCACGTCGCGCGCTCGCGGCCCCCACAACCCGATCGTCGCATAGTCGGCGCTGACGTCACGGATCGTCGCGACCTCGTCATGGGCGCGCTGCCAGCGGAGCCACGCCAGATCGCCGGCGACGAACCCCGCACCTGTGACCACCCGCAGGTGATCGCTCGCGAGCCGCGTCACCGTGACGTCGGCGACCATCCCGCCGCGCTCGTCGCACCAGGGCGTGTAGACGACGCTCCCGTCGGGCACGTCGAGGTCGTTGGCCGCGACACGCTGGAGAAGCCCGAGCGCGCCCGGGCCGACGACGTCGATCTTGCCGAACGAGCTGAGGTCGATCAACCCGACGCGCTCGCGTACGGCGCGGCCTTCCGCCACGATCCGATCGAACCACGGTGGTCGCGTCCAACCGTATCGAGCGCCGTCGCGGCCCGACCGACGCCATACGGAGCCGGGCTCGTGCTGATCCGGCCGCTCCCAGCCCGCCTTCGTCCCGAAGACCGCACCCGTCTCCTGGAGTCGTCCGTGCAACGGCGAGAGGCGGCGAGGCCGGCCGTACAGGTCGGCGTCGTACGGGAACCGGAGGCGGTAATAGTCGCTGTACGTCTCGCGGCCGAGGCCGGCGGCGAACGTCGGATCGCGGTACGTGTCGGAGAACCGCCACGCGCGATACGGCCCGATGTCGGCGCCCGGGTCGCCCGCCGTGATCCAGCCGGCCATCGCCCGACCGATCCCGCCACCGCCGCCGAAGCCGTTCAACGACAGGCCCGCCGCGACCCAGAACCCCCGGACGCCCGGGAGCGGCCCGAGGAGCGGGTTGGCGTCTGGTGTCATCGCGTCCGGGTGGCAGATGAGGCGGACGACCTCCGCGTCTTCGAGGAACGGGAAGCGCCGGACTGCCCCGGCCATCAACGGAGCGAAGCGCTCGAAGTCGGGCGGCAGGGAGCGCGCGGCGTGATCCCACGGGACGCCGTCCTCCCAGCGCGATACCGGGTCGAGCTCGTAGCCGCCGAAGACCATGCCACCGCTCTCGCTCTTGCCGTAGACGAGGTTGTCCGGGTCGCGGAAGCAGGGCATGTCGCGTGGCAGCTCGTTACCGGCGACCGCACGCAGGGCGATGTGCTGGTGGTCGACGGGCGTCGATGGGACGAACCCGCCGACCATCGCCGCGACCTGTGGCGCCCACATCCCGGCGGCATTCACGACGAGCTCGGTATCGATCGGGCCGGCGTCTGTCAGCACGCGGCGGACCTCACGACGGGGTGACAGCTCGAAGCCCGTCACTCGCACGTTCTGGCGGATCCGGACGCCGAGTGCGCGTGCAGCGTCGGCAAGCGCGTGCGTGGCCTCGTGCGGGTCGAGATGGCCGTCACCGGGCAGGTAGACGGCACCGTACAGATCGTCTCGGGTCATCGCCGGAAGGAGCGCACGAGCTTCGTCGGGACCGATGACATCGACGTCGAGGCCGATCCCTCGCGCTCGGCTCGCGGTCCGTTGCAACTCACCGAGCTGCTCTCGGGACGACGCCAGCCGCAGGCTTCCGACGCCGCGGAACGCGCCGAGCTTCTCGTAGAGCTCGATGCTGTATCGGCGGAACGACATCATGGTCGACGACGGGTTGAAGGCGGTCACGAGCCCCGCCGCCATGTTCGTCGAGCCAGATGTCAGCTGGTGCTTCTCGACCAGGAGCACGTCGGACCAGCCGGCGAGTGCGAGGTGGTAGGCGACGCTGCAGCCCGTGATGCCACCACCGATGACGACGACTCGCGCCTGATCCCCGCTCATGAGGTCACACGGTAGCGACGTCGCCCGTGATCCGCGCGAGACGCACGCAGCGCGAGTTCGAAGGTCGCCGAGGCTTAGTCCCCCGCCGCCTCGCGCAGCGCGCGTTCGAATGCCGCCGTCGTCGCGTTCGCGAGGAGGCGATCGAAGTGCTCCCCCGCGTACGCCACGAAATCGACATCGAGCGTGCTGATGCCCTGCTGGAGGACACCCCACATCGCCTCCCGGAAGTCGGAGACGACGCGCATCAACGCCAAACGGGCAAGCCGGTCGGCGGGGACGGACCCGTGGTACTCCGCGAGGAGCGCCGCATCGTCGTCGGGTGTCAGCTCATGGTTGATGCTGAAGTTGCCGAGATCGAAATAGGGGTCGCCCATCCCGGCGTACTCCCAGTCGACGATCCGGATGCGCGCCCCGTCATCGATGAAGTTGGCATTCAGCAGGTCGTTGTGGCACGGCATGAGCTCGATCGGATCGGCGAGACAGGCGAGCTCGATGCGGCGCCCGATCGCGGCCGCGAGCTCGTATTCGGGCGGGATACGAACGCCGCGCGCAGCCGCCAGGGCCTTGTACGCCTCGACGATCCGCAGCGGGACGAACAAGCCGGGGATCGGCGGCCCGTCGTGGATGCGCCGGAGCGCGTCGGCGACACGGACGAGCGTCGAGGGCTGACGGACCTGCTCGATCGGTACCTCGGAGCCCTCGATGAAGCGAGTGACCAGGTAGCCCTCGGGCCGGATGAACGCGGTCACCTCAGGGCCAACGCCCACCCCCGCGGCGGCTACGGTCGCGGCGTATTCGACCTCCCGGCTGATGCCGAGCAGGTGCGTGTCGTTGCCCGCGAGCCGGATCACGTACCGGTCCGAGACGCCGGCCACGGTGACGAGGAAGTTGCGGTTCGTGATCCCACCGCTGAGCCGCGTGAGCCTCAGCTCATGGCCCGCGAGCTCCGGCACTCGCTGCATCGCACCGACCAGATGGTCG
>DASSZA010000056.1:0-2598 GCA_035703005.1 Candidatus Limnocylindrales bacterium
ATCCAGGAGCGTCGTCATCCCTGACGCACCGCCTGCGCCACCTGCACCCGGCCCTCGATCGCACGGCGCAGCACGTCGGCCTCGACCGCGAGCAGCACGACGACGCCGATCGCCATCAGCTGGTAGAAGGCGTCGACGTTGTGGAGGTTGAGCGCGTTGCGGATCACGCCGATCGTGAAGGCGCCGACGAGCGCGTTGGCGACGCTCCCGCGGCCGCCCGCGAAGGCGGCGCCACCGATGATCACCGCCGCGATCGAGTCGAGCTCGGCGAGATCGCCCGCCGTGGGTGAGCCCGCGTCGATCAGGCCGGCGGTGATCAGCCCGCCGACGCCGGCGGCGAGCCCGCTTAGCACGTAGACCGTGACGAGCACGCGCCGGGTCGGGATGCTCGCACGTCGAGCCGCTTCCTCGTTCCCGCCGACCGCGTACAGCCAGCGCCCCCAGACCATCCGGGTCGTCAGCACGAAGCACGCCAGAGCGAGGCCGATGACGACGAAGATCGAGTAGGGGATCCAGTTGATCGAGCCACCGCCGATCGTCTGCACGATCGGCGGCATGCCGGAGATCAGCGTTCCATCCGACGCCCAGAGCGCGATCCCGCGGACGATGCTGAGCGTTGCGAGCGTGACGATGAAGGGATGCGGCACACGGCCGTAGACGAAGACGAGGCCGTTGACGGCGCCGACCGCAAGCCCGGTGCCGAGGATCGCCGCGATCACGAGCACGCTCGAACCCGTGTCCTCGTAGACGATCGCACCGACAACGCCCGAGAGCGCGATCGTGGCGCCGACGGAGAGGTCGATGCCCCGCGTCACGATCACGAGCAGCTGCCCGAGGGCGAGCACCGCGATGACCGACGTCTGGGAGAAGACGTTGCCGAGGTTCCGGGTCGTCAGGAAGACAGGTGTCGTCAGCCCGACGATCAGGATCAGGAGGACCAGGATCAGCGCGGGGCCGGCGCGAAGGGACCAGAGCCCGGCCTGGAGGAGCCCGTAGCGGTCGAGGCCGCCGGATCCGACCGGTGCCTTCGACGTCTCGCTCACGGCCACCATCATTCTCCTCCCACGGCGACCGCGGCATCCGACCAGACAGGTCCGTTCGGGAACGCGTACTCGTCGAGTGAGTCGGGACGTATCTCGATGCTGTAGCCGGGCGCAGCCGGCGCGATGTAGCGGCCGTCGCGAACGATCGCGGGGTCGCGGAAGTGCTCGTGAAGGTGGTCGACCCACTCGACCACGCGGTTCTCCGTCGACCCGCTGACCGCGATGTAGTCGAAGAACGCGAGGTGTTGGACGTACTCGCACAGTCCGACACCGCCGGCGTGGGGGCACACGGGGATACCGAACTTGGCCGCCAGGAGAAGGATCGCGATCGCCTCGTTGACGCCGCCGATCCGGCACGCGTCGAGCTGGCAGAAGTCGATCGCCTCGGCCTGGAACAGCTGCTTGAAGATGACGCGGTTCTGGATGTGCTCGCCGGTCGCGACCCGCACGGGTGCGATCTCGCGCCGGATCCGGGCGTGCCCGAGTACGTCGTCGGGGCTCGTCGGCTCCTCGATCCACCACGGTTCGTGGGCGGCGAGGGTGCGCATCGATTCGATCGCCTCGTCGACGCCCCACACCTGGTTCGCGTCCATCATCAGGATGCCGTTCGGCCCGAGCTCTCGTCGGATCAGGGCGGCGCGGCGGTCGTCCGAGGCGAGATCGCTACCCACCTTCATCTTTACGTGGGTGAAGCCCGCCCCCACGGCTTCGCGGACGAGCGTCTCGACCTTGGCGTCGTCATAGCCGAGCCAGCCGGCGGACGTCGTGTAGGCGGGGTAGCCCGAGGCCACGATCGCCTTCTCGCGAGCTGCACTCTCGCGCCGCGCGTCGCGGAGCAGATCGAGCGCTTCCCCGGGCGTCAGCGCGTCCGTGATGTAGCGGAAATCGACGCACGCAACGAGATCCTCGGGCGAGAGGTCGACGAGCAGCTTCCACAGCGGCTTGCGCTCGATCTTGGCCCACAGGTCCCAGATCGCGTTGACGACCGCGGCGGTGCCGAGGTGGATGACACCCTTCTCCGGACCGAGCCAGCGCAGCTGGCTATCCGAGACGAGGCTCCGCCAGAAGCCACTCATGTCGGCGACGATCGCCTCGAGGCTCCGACCGACGACGAACGGTTCGAGCGCGCGGATCGCGGCGACGCACACTTCGGTGCCGCGACCACTCGTGAACGTCAGCCCGTGCCCCTCGATCCCGTCATCGGCATCGGTGCGCAGCACCACATAGGCCGCCGAATAGTCCGGATCAGTGTGCATCGCGTCCGACCCGTCGAGCGACCGCGACGTCGGGAACCTCACATCACGGGCCTCCAGGCCGACGATGCGTGGAAGCCTGCTCACCCGCAAATACACCCGATGTTTGCTGCCGAATATCGAGTATTTGCGCCGGGCACAACGCCATATTAGGCATAAAGATCGGATGTTTACAAGGTCTGGCTTGCGCGTCGGTTCGACCAGGCCAGGTTGGCCACCCGCCGACCCGGCCCCCCGTTGCTTAGATCACGAGGCCGGACTCGTGGTCGAAGAAGTGCAGCGCGCGGTCGTAGACAGCAACC
>DASSZA010000279.1:0-2543 GCA_035703005.1 Candidatus Limnocylindrales bacterium
AGGAAGACGATCAACCCGGGGACGCCGAGTTCCGCGCCGAACCCGAGATACAGGTTGTGTGCCTGGCGCTCGATGTCGTTACGGACGAGGATGCCGACGGTGTTCGCGTACGCCTCGTAGTAGGCCGGGAACATCCCAGGCCCGACGCCGATGACGGGGTGGTCGACCATGACGAGCCCGGCCGAGAGCGTCTCGGTCGCGCGACTGAGCAGCGAGTTATCCAGCGCCGAGGTGCCTGAACTGCCGAGGCCGCCGACGCCTGCGAGGGACGTGAGCCGATTCGTGTACTGCGGGAACGCGATGAGGATCATGACGAGCACCAGCACCATCGCGATCGCGTACTGGACCTTGATCATCCGCAGGACGAGCAACGCGAGAACAAGCGCGGCGAGACCGACGGCCGCTCCTCGCGAGAACGACAGGACGACCCCCAGCGTGATCAACAGGGTCATGAGGCCCGCGGTCACGCGCAGCAGCGTCGAGCGCTCGCTGATCGCCCGGAAGATGCCGAGCGGGACCAGCATGAGCATCGTCTGGGCGAACCGGTTGGTCTCGCCGATCGACCCGGCCATCCGCGGCACGAGCACATCACCGGTCAGGGTCGTGACGCCGGTCTTGATCAGCGCGTCGGCCTGGGCGAACCCGAAGTAGTTGGAGTCGTAGTTGCCGGTGATCGCCTGGTGGACGGCCGCGAGGCTGACCAGCGTGCCGCCCGCGAGCAGTACCCATGTGACGCCGCGGACCATCTCGGGCGAGCGGACGACGTTGATGACGAGGAAGTAGAGGAGCAGGCCCTCCGTGATGAACACCACGACCTCGTCCCAGGACCGTTTCGTGTCCGTAGAGAAGAGGGCCGAGACGAGGTAGATCCCGAAGAGCACCAGCATCCAGCGCAGCGGCTGGGGCGCGACCACCGGCAAGCGACGGACGACGAGATCGCGCGCGAGAGGGACGAGGAGAAGGAGCGGGACCATCGCCGCCACGAACGCCGGCGCGCCGTGGAAGCGGACGAGGACCACTGCAGCGTTGCAATAGATGATTCCGATCCCGGCCAAGGTCGCGATATCCGGGCGAAGGACCATCGCGATCCCGAGGAAGAGGACGCTCGCTCCAACGACGACGAGCACCGGCGCATCAGCGGCCAGGATGCCCGCCGCCAGCGCGCCGCCGATGATGATCGCCGCGGCCGCGAGGAGGGCACGTTCCTGCGACCAGCCCCGGCCTTCGGTCTCGCGCTCGATGGATCGGCCGGTGGCGCTCATCGCTCGCCACCCGCAGCGACCGGCGTCGGTTCAGGCGGCGCTGGCGGCCCCGACTCGGCTGCCCGCACCGGCTGCCAGCGGTCGATCCGGCGTCCGGTGAGCAGGTTCCACGCGGCGTGGAGCGACGCGACGTTGACGAGCACGAAGAACGCCGGCAGCGAGAACCAGGGGCGCCGTCCCGCGGGATGGCCGCGAAGCCCGAGCCCGATCGCGCCAAGCCCGTAGACAGCGGCCTGGCCGATGACCGCCAGCCGGTACAGCGGACCTTCGTCCCACAGCGCGACGCTGGTCGCCGCGATCACCAGGAGCGGGACCGCCATGAGCCGGCGCAGGATCTTGTGCGTGAGCAGTTGGAGCGAATAGAAGCCGAACCGCCGCGCATCCAACAGCTCGTGCGCCATCGCCACCCCGCGCAAGCCACGGGTCATGATCCGGACCTTTCGGCGGTACTCCCCCCGACTCGAGCTCGCGACCGGCTCGAGGGCGACCGCGTCCGGCTCGAAGACGAGCCGACGGCCGGCGCGGATGACCTGCGTCGACGTGATGAAATCGTCGGTGACCCCGTCAGGCACCTGCCGGAACAGCTCGCGGCGGATCGCGTAGATCGCGCCGGTCGCCGAGATGACGCTGCCGCCAAGGCTTTCAGCGTCCTTGATCAGGCGGTCGAAGTCCCAATAGCTGCGCTCGCCAGCCCCGATCGCCGACGCCGTCGTCGGGTCGACGATGTCACCGACCAAGCGGCTCGAGAGATAGACCTGGTTGCCGGCGACGCCACCGACCTCGGGGTCGGCGAACGAGCGGACGAGCTGGCGGATGGCATCCGGCGCATACGCGGTGTTCGCGTCCGAGAAAACGAGGATCTCGCCCGTCGAGGCCGCGACGGCGGCATTGAGCGCGCTCGCCTTGCCGGTCCGCGGCAGGTCAAGGACGTTGACGCGCGGATCCTCGCGCCGGGCCTCGGCGACGGTCCGGTCGGTCGAGCCGTCCGAGGCGATCACGATCTCCAGGCAGTCGCGCGGATACTCGACCGCGAGCAGGTTCTCGACCCGCGCACCGATCGACCGTTCCTCGTCATGGGCCGCGATGACGACGCTGACCGACGGCGTGACGTCGGCGATGCGATGTGGGCGCGGGCGAAGCCTCGCTCGGAGCATGACAAGGAGCGGGAATCCCGCATAGGTGTAGCCGATCAGGCCGCTCGCGAGCCAGAAGAGCAACGCGCTCATGCCGCGGGCGCCTGGGCTTCGGCGTTGGTCGTCGTGTCGCTCGGGCCACCGTCCG
>DASSZA010000189.1:0-2846 GCA_035703005.1 Candidatus Limnocylindrales bacterium
CGTGACGTAGTCCGGGACGAGCGTTTCGAGCTGCGGCGGCCCGTCGGCCGCGAGCTGTTCGGCGCCGAGCCGGATGAGCTCGTGGCCCAGACGGCGATAGGCCGCCTCGCCCAGCTGGAGGGCATCCGCGGGCGCGCGTCCCGCGAGGTCGAGCGCGACGAGCGTCTCTCCCTCCCGGAGCTCGGGCTCCTCGCCGGCAGGCAGCGGGAGCGCGCGCTCTCCGGGCCGGACGACGAGCCGGTCCGACGGACCGGCCGGCAGGAGGAGGACCGCACCGTGGACACCCGAAGCCGCGAGCAGCGCCTCACCCGTCGATACGCCGACGAGGGGGATCCCCAGGCCGTGCGCCATCCCCTTGGCGGTCGCGATGCCCACGCGGAGTCCCGTGAATGCCCCGGGGCCCGTCCCGACGACGATGCCGGTGAGCCGTGAACGGCGGATGTTCTGCTCGCCAAGGAACCGGCCGATCGACGGGAGGAGCGTCTCGCCGTGGCGGTAGCCGGCGGGCCACGTGGAGATGCCATCCGCGATCCCGCTCTGCGAGCCCGTGGCGATGACGACGCGCGTCGTCGCGGTGTCGATCGCGAGGATGGCTGCGCGCCGCCCGTCGTGATCGCTGGTCATGCCGCCGCCTCCAGGTAGCGGCGGTAGCGATCACCCCAGGCGATGAGCGTGATCGTCCGCGGCTCGTCGCCCGTCCCCTCGATGCGAGCGTCCAGCCGCTCGACCGGCAGCGCATCGCCGAGGCGCTCCGGCCATTCGACGAGCGTGACGCCCTCGGACTGGCGCTCGTCGATCAGGCCTCCCGCGAGCACATCCTCCGCGCTGACGAGGCGGTACGGATCGATATGGAACAGCGGCAGCCGGCCCTCGTATTCGGCCATCAGGACGAAGCTCGGCGAGACGATGGTCTCGGCCACGCCCAGGCCCGCGCCGAACGCCTTGGCGAGGTGGGTCTTACCGGCGCCGAGGTCGCCCCACAAGCACACGAGGTCTCCGACCTCCGCGACGCCGCCGAGCGCTCGCCCGAGGCGTGTCGTCGCGTCCGGATCGGGGCTGACGAGGACCCGCCGCTCGCCGCTTGCTGCCACGGAGCCGGTCACGCGAATCGCTCGAGGTCGCCGATGGGGACCGCGACGATCGACCCGTCATCGAAGCGGACCGTCCCGGCCTCAAGGTGGACACCGCCCGCGAACCGGCGCTGACCGACGAGGCCTGCCCAGGTACCCTCGCGACCCATCAGCTGCCCGGCCCGGATCCGGACGCGGTCCGGCTGGGGGGTCGGCACCTCGAGCTCGGGCTCCTCGAAGACGAGCATCGGCGGGTCCGCGACGAGCGCGACGTCGTGGCCTTCGAGCGCCTCGAGGATATCCATGACCGGACCAGCGAGCGGGCGGCGGACCGCCCCCTCGAGCACCAGGACGGCGAACGGCGGCAGACGATGCAGGGCTGCCCGCTGCCGGTTCTCGGACGCGAGGAAGTCGCGTCGTTCCTTGCTCGCGAGCCCCGCGACGATGATCCCGCGGACGCCCATCGCCCGGGCCCGGGTCAGCGTCTCGGCATCGATGCGCGAGCCGACGACGAGGATCCTGCCGGCCAGACCGACGTCGACCGAGCCACTCCGCAGCTCACCTTCGACCCAGGAGGCGACGTGGAGCTGACCGCGAGTCGGCCCACCCAGCGTGACGATCGCGCGCAGTCCACGCCCGGTGGCTCGGACGACGATGCCGATCCCGGGTCGGACGTCCTTCACGATGCCGGCGATCGGGCTGTCGAGCGGTTCTGTGACGTCGCCGTACGCGACACGCCACCGGTCACGCCACTCGAAGAGGAGTTCGCCGTCGGGGATCCGTCCGCCGGGCGCGGGGTCGGAAGCGGACGGCACGACGACGTCGTTCATCCGTGCGTCGCGGACCCGCTCGATGATCGGTGCGCCGGGAACGACGGACTCACCCGCCGCGACGAGCGCACGGTCGCCGGGTGCGAGCGGGAAGGTGACCTCGATCGGCCCCTCGAGCAGACGTCGCCGACGAACGAGGCCGAGGTCCCGCTGGGTATCACCGTGTTCTTCGCCGTTCGCCGCGGGCGGCGGCGGCGCCGCGCCCTCGTCGGTCGCGTGGCCGTTCGACCCGTCGGTCATCCTTCGGAGCCCGCCCAGAGCGATGACTGCCACGCGGCGAGGAGGTCGCGCCGGCGATCGGCGCGATCAGGAAGGCGCAATGGGACATCGCGCAGGTCGACCATCAGACCACCGAGACCACCCGCGACGTCGATCGCGAAGTGGCGTCCCCTCCCACCTAGCCGGACGCGCTCGCGGAACTTGAACTCCGCCACCGCCGTGGACCCGGGCGGCAGGTCGACGAGCTCGAGGCCACCGGGCATGAGCTCGAGCTCGCTGATCCCATCGCGTGCGTGGACCGCCACCGTGCCGAGCGATCTCCCGGCGCGGAGACCGGCCGGGGTGACGACGCTACCGAGAGGCGCCAGCAGATCGTCCACGAGGTCCATGAACAGCGCGCGGCGCTCGCCGGGGTCGGGGATCGCACCGAGCGGGCCGATCAGGCGGGCGTGATCGAGGGCGTATTGACTGGCGCCGGGCCGACGCAGGACATCGATGTGAGCGAGGGCTACAGCTGGCGCGGGCACGGAGGTCCACACGCCGCTCGCCGCCACGACGAGATCCGGCACCGGGCCGTCGTCGAAGCGCGACGTCGCCTGGGCGAGACGGGTCAGGGCCGCCCGAGCCGCGGCCATGCGCAGCGCGGCGCCGTCACCGGCCGCATCCGACCAGGGGGCGATCCGCAGCTCGCGCATCCGGTCACGGATCCGGTGGCGATCGGCCGGCA
>DASSZA010000221.1:0-3715 GCA_035703005.1 Candidatus Limnocylindrales bacterium
GGGCATATTCGTCGTTCCCGACCCTGATCAATGTCAACTCGAGCAGTCGTACCACCGCGCCGAGGACCTTCTCACGCGGCAAGCCACGCTTGGCCAGGTCGCGCTCGGCCCGACGCCTGATCCGCGGCAGGGCCTTGGCGAAGGCGATCATCCGGGCGAAGTTCTCGGCGCCGCGACGCTCTCGCCAGCGCGGGTGATAGCGGTACTGCTTGCGCCCGCGCGCGTCACGCCCGGTCGCCTGCAGATGCCCGTTCGCCCACGGCGAGATCCAGACGTCCGTCCACGCCGGCGGGATGACGATCTTGCGGATCCGCTCGAGGGTCTCCTCGTCGCGGATCGTGTTGCCCTCGCGGTCTCGGTAAGTGAACGACGTGCCCGACTTGTGACGGGTGAATCCCGGACGCGAGTCCGTCGTATAGCGCAGCCCGCTCGCGCGAGCGATCTCCCGAGCGTCGTTTCGTAGGTCGGTCATGGCGCGACGGTACGAGCCAGGACGTCGCGTCGATGCGCGCGAAGGGCCTTCGCCACATGCCTGCAATCTCACATCGGACGCGGGTTCCCCTCCCGATAGGGACCGCCTCGGATACTCAGGACAAGTCCCGTCGCGGTACCTGCTCTGGGGGACGATCGCGATGGGACTCTTCTATTTCCGGCGCCAGCGCGAGGGACAGGCAGGACAGCGGCGCGGCTCAGGAGACCCCCAGTCATGGAAGCAGTAGTCCTCATCGACCGAGCGTCGAAGCGCTTCGGCGACGACGTCGCACTGGACGACGTGTCCGTCGCCGTGCCGGAGGGGACGATCCTCGGGATCATCGGGCCATCCGGGGCAGGCAAGACGACCCTCGTTCGGCTGATGACGGGGGCACTCACGCCTACGGACGGCGAGATCCGCGTGATGGGCGAAGACCCGAGCCGGTTCAAGCGGCGAACCCGAGAACGGATCGGGTACATGCCGCAACAGTTCGCGCTGTACCCCGACCTCTCGGCCCGCGAGAACGTCGACTTCGTCGCATCGCTGTTCGGGCTCCTCTGGTGGCGTCGTCGTCGCCGGACCCGTCAGGTCCTTGAGCTCGTCGATCTCTGGAAGGTCCGCAACCGGCACGCGGGCAAGCTCTCCGGCGGGATGCAGCGCCGCCTCGAGCTCGCGTCGGCGCTGGTCCACGACCCCGCCGTCCTGTTCCTCGACGAGCCGACTGCGGGCATCGACCCGCTGCTGCGCGCGTCGATCTGGCGCGAGTTGACGCGGCTCCGCGATGAAGGTCGGACGCTCCTCGTCACGACGCAGTACGTCGGTGAGGCCGAGCAGTGCGACGCCGTGCTCTTGATCTCGGACGGTCGTGTCATCGCGGCGGGAACGCCTGACGAGCTGCGTCGATCCGCCCTGGGCGGCGACGTCGTGGACGTCGAGGCCGCCAGCCCGATCGACATCTCGGCACTCCGCCAGCTCGACGGTGTCCGGCGTGTCGAGCAGCGTGGTCCGACGGCCATCCGCGCCACCGTGGACGACGCCGCGACGATCCTTCCCGAGATCGTGGAAGCGATCAGTGGCGCCGGTGGCGAGGTCTCAGCGGCTGCCGAGACGCGGCCGTCGTACGACGAGGTGTTCGCGCTCCTGGTGCAGCGTGCTCGCGCGGCGCGACCGGATCCTGACGCTGAGCCCGAGCAGGCGGCCTGATGCGCGGCGTCCTGACCGTCATCTGGCGACTGCTGGCATTCGTCGGCAAGGAGTTCGTCGAGACCGTCCGTCGGCCGGGCGCGATCGTCAGCCTGATCCTCGGCCCCTTCCTGATCATGGCGATCTTCGGCGCGGGATTCAGCGGCATCCGGCGGCCGCTCGAGACGATCGTCGTCGCGCCGGCATCGAGCGAGCTTCCTGCCGATCCCGCCGATTATCAGGAGCTGGCAGGCCCCGCCCTGCACATCGACAGCGTCGTCCAGGACCGGGCGGCGGCCGAGGCGCGCCTCCGCGCCGGCGAGGTCGACCTTCTGGTCGTCGCACCCGACGACCCTGAAGGCGCGTTCCGCGCCGGCAAGCGCTCGACGATCGAGATCGTGGTGGATGCGGTCGACCCGGTCGAAGAGAACTACGCCACCATCCTCGGATCGACGCTCGCCAGCGCCGTGAACCGACGGATCATCGAGCGTGCTGTCGAGGAAGGACAGGGCTACGCGGTGCAGGCCGGCGACGCGCAAGCAGCGTCCATCCCGCCGGATGTCGTCGCGGCGCCGACCGAGTCGCATCTCGTGAACCTCGCCGATCGTGCGCCGACGGTCACGTCGTTCTTCGGGCCGGCCGTGCTGGCGCTGATCCTCCAGCACCTCGCGGTAACGCTGGTATCGATGTCGCTCGTCCGCGAGCGTTCGAGCGGCGTCATGGAGCTGTTCAGGATCTCGCCGGTGACGGCGGCCGAGGTCCTCGCTGGGAAGGTCCTCGCCTTCGGGCTGATCGGTTTCGTCATCGCCGGGCTCACGATGCTCTTGCTTGTGGTCGTGCTCGGCGTCCCGGCGCTCGCCAGCGCGGGTTCGCTCGCCTTCGTGATCGGCCTGCTCCTGCTGGCGTCGCTCGGTCTCGGCCTCCTGATCGCGGTCGTCTCCGATTCGGAACGACAGGCAGTCCAGCTATCGCTGCTGACACTGCTGGCGTCGGTCTTCTTCAGCGGCTTCGTCCTGGCGATCGACCAGTTCACGCCGCCGGTCCGGGCCCTCGCGTACCTGCTCCCAGTCACGCACGGGATCCAGCTGCTCCAGGACCTGATGCTGCGCGGGTCGACGAATCACCTGTGGCAGGTCGGCGCGCTCGCTGCGATCGCCGCCGTCACGCTCGTCGCAGCGTGGCTTTTGCTGCGCCGGAACATGCGAACGGCCTGATCCACCGCCATCGGGCTGGTAGGGCACTGCAACACCCGGTGGGGAGCGAGGCCGACGCCCCGAAGTGTGGCACCTGCGACCGTTGTCGCACGAGGTCCCCCACGGAGAGTCCGAGATGACCGACGACAACATCACCCGGTTTCCACGCACGCCGCCGGACGACACGGAGACGCAGACCGATGAGCGTCGCGCCGAGGGCGACGACCGGGTCGGACCGGACACGAGGTCGTACGACGAGAACGCCGATCCGATCCTGCGTGAAGGGCCTGATGCTCCGGACGCCGCCGATATCGAGGACCCCAGCGAGCAGCTATGAGGGTCGAGTCCGCACCGATGCTGCCCCGCGCACCACGCTCATCCGAGGGCACGACCCGCGTACGTGAGCGGACGCGTCGCCGTCCCGTCCGACCGCTCGACGACGGCACCACCGAACTCGTCCACGTGATCGAGTTCGTCCTGCCCGCGGGCGATGCCGTTCAGCCGGTGATCTGGTTGGACCGGCAGCTCCTCGACTAGGCCGCGCGACGGGGCGCGCGCCCCGCGGGCCGATCGCTACCCACGACCTCGTAACACCCCACGTTCCTACGAACGGCCGGACCGCCGTTCGTCGGTCACGCGGAACTTTTCAGGTTTCGGGAAACGTCTGGACGCCTCGGCGCCGGCCGGACTGGCCGGTTCGTTGGTCGGCAGAAACGCGGCACGTTACGCCGCGGTCTTGGCTCAGGCCAGCGCGGGCTCCGTTGCCTTCCCGACCCGCGGCATCACGTCGCGCGCCATGAAATCGATGAAGCCGTCCTGGTCCGGCCCGACCTGGTGGATGTAGACGTGGTCATAACCGGCATCGGCG
>DASSZA010000078.1:0-9288 GCA_035703005.1 Candidatus Limnocylindrales bacterium
CGAGGTCGGGGTCGGCGCCATCCTGGGCGCGCCGTTCATGCTCTCGACGCTCGCGATGTTCGTGACCGGTGTCGGCGTCCTCGCTTTCCGGGCACGTCGCGCGACCGGCACGACGCTCGCTGTCGACACCGGTGTCCTGTCACACGACCTGCGCTACTTCTTCGTCGGCTACGGGCTGGCCATCGGTGCGGCGTTCCTGCCCTCGGACCTGCTGTTCGGCCGATGGATCGTCGCGGTGGTCCTCATCGGCCTCTATGCCTGGTACGTCCGCGGACACCTCTCCGGCGAGACGGCTGAAGGCGCCGCCGAGCACGGGGAGGACCTCGCGCCGTTGCGGATGCATGGGCTCGATCGGAGCGCGCATCGCCTCGACCCGCACGACCCGCGACTACGGGTCATCGCGATCCAGGTCGTCGCCTCGATCGGGCTGATCATCGTCGGCGCCGTCTTCTTCATCGACGGTGTCAACAGCGTCGCGCACGCCCTCGGTGTCAGCGAAGTGCTGCTCGCGCTCGTCATCGCACCGATCGCGACCGAGTTACCGGAGAAGTTCAACTCGATCATCTGGGTGCGCCAGAACAAGGACACCCTGGCGCTCGGCAACATCACCGGCGCGATGGTCTTCCAGTCGGCCATCCCGACGGTGGTCGGGCTCGTGTTCGCCGCGGACACCTGGGTCGTCGGCGAGGGGTCGTACGTCGCGTTCGGTTCGGCGGCGCTCGCGCTGATCGCGACCGCGGTGATCTTCATCCCGGCGCGGCGTCGCGGCGGCCTCGATGGCAAGCACCTGCTGGTCGGCGGTGTGTTCTACCTGGGCTATCTGCTCTTCGTGATCGGCCTGATCGCCGGGGTCTTCGGCGGCGGGACCGTCAGCGACGGGACCGCGACCGCGTAAGGCGGGCCACCTGGAGGACTGCGTCCGCCGCGATGACGGCGGCAGTACCCAACGCGACCACCCGGTCGGCCACCGGTGGCCGCGCGGCGCTGTCCTGATCCTGCGGCCTCGGCACGCCGGGCTCCGCGCACGCTGCGGCGAGGAGGTCGCGCTCGACCTGTAGCCGCTGGCGGTAGACCGTCTCCCACTCGTCGAACGGGACGGTCAGCCGTGCGAGGATGACGTCGATCGCACGCAACCGAGCGATCCGCGCCTGGACCGACTGCAGATCCCGATCGTCGGCGCCGCCGGCCGCGTCGCGTATCAGGTCCTCGACGTGCTGCGCTTCCCCGCTCGTCGTCATGTACGCGGGCGTATCGGTGAGTCGGGTCGCGATCGCCGCACGCGCCCGGGCGGTCGCCGTCTTCGTGCCGGAGATCGCGACGTCGGACGGATAGACCAGGACCTCCAGCTCGCGACCCGCCAGCAGCATGAGTCGATCGGGGACGAGACCGCCGAGGGCGCGTCCTGCGACCTTGTCGAGGAGCCGTGGCGGCAACGAGACGACCGCTGGGGCGGGCGTCCGCGTGACGTCGAGACCGGCGCGGTCCAGCACGTCCTCCAGCGCGTCGAGGACGTCGTCGTACCCGCCGGGCTTGACGACGACCGGTACGTGCGCGTCTTCCCAGCGCTTGGACAGACTCCGAAGCTTGCGCACGAGCGCGACCCCGCCGAGGATCACGATGGTCAGCGCCAGGACGAGGGTGAAGGGGTAGCCACGCAGCACCCCGACAACGAGACCGCCACGCTTCGGTCGCCGTTCGGCGTCGGTGAGGAAGAGGGCGGCCGCCCCGATCGCGAGCGGGATGATGATGGCGAGTCCGAGCATCGCGAGACGCACCCAGTTCTCGTCCACGAAGTCGGGGACCGGCACGAATGCGAGCATGAACGTCCCGATATCGGGGATCAGGATGCCGAGGAGCGTGACGACCCATAGCAACGACCCGAGTGCCACGAGGAGCAACACCGTCTGCTTCGAACCCGAGACCTTGCCGAACAGCAGGAGCGTCGCCCAACCCAGCACGGCATTGAGCAACTTTCCGGCGAACCGGCCGAAGACGGCGAAGACGGAACCGAGGAGTGCCACGGCCCGATGATGGTGTCGCTCCCGCTACGGCAGATCGGACTGCAGGCGAGCGGGGGTTTCAGCGGTCTTTCGATCGGGCCTCGGGTGGGTCGGGTCGGTGGCGATGTTCCGGGCGCTCGCCGCGCGGGCCCGCGGCCCATGCCGCCGCGTTGGCGATGACGCGGCGCACCCCGGGATGGCGATAGGACGGATGCGTCTCGTGGCCCGGTCGGAAGTAGAAGATCCGGCCACGCCCGCGCTCGTAGCAGCAGCCACTCCGGAACACCTCGCCGCCGGAGAACCAGCTGATCAGCACGAGCTGGTCCGGCGCCGGGACGTCGAAATGCTCGCCATACATCTCCTCGGCATCGAGCGTGAACCCCTCGCCAAGGCCTTCCGCGATCGGATGGGCGGGGTCGACCACCCAGAGCCGCTCGCTATCGCCGGCCTCCCGCCAGTTGAGGTCGCAACTGGTCCCCATCAGGCGCTTGAAGATCTTCGAGTCATGTCCCGAGTGGAGGACGATCAGCCCCATCCCATCGAGGACCCGTCGATGGACGCGTTCGACGACGATGTCGTCGACCTCCCGATGCGCGACATGCCCCCACCAGGTAAGGACATCCGTCTCCCCGAGGACGTCATCGGTGAGGCCGTGGTCCGGCTCGTCGAGCGTCGCCGTCCGGACGTCGAAACCGGACTCGCGCAACCCTTCCGCGATGACGGTATGGATGCCGTTCGGGTAGACCGCGGCGACGGGCGCATCTCGTCGCTCCTGGCGGTACTCAGCCCAGACCGTGACGCGCGTCACGAGGCCGCCGCGCGTAGCGACGAAGGGCGGGCGACGCCAAGGGGTTTCGTCTCGATGGGAACAGCACTACCGAGCGTCACGACGGCACCGCCGTTTTGGGCGGACATCCGGATCCCATCCCAGAGTCGGGCCATCCGCAGCCCTACCTCGGCAGGGTTCGGGTTCACGGCTTCGCCGGTACGCACCTGGACGAAGCGTTCCCACACGGACCCGGGTGTCTCCGCGGGGATGCGACGGAAGCGGCGACGGCCCGCTCGTTGGAGCTCCAGCAATTCGCCGTAGATCCCCGTCCGCATGATCGCGTTGGTCGTGAAGAACCGCACTTCCGAGCCCAGTGACGGGATCGCGCTGCCACAGCCATTCATCGTGACGAGCGCTCCGGACGCCAGGCGTCCCATGACGACCGTTCGGACATCGACGGGGTAGCCGTCGTCGGCCTGCCACGCGGCGACGTCGATGAAGTCCTCGCCGGCCAGGTCGGTGACGGTGTTGAGCATGTGGGCGCCGGTATCGAACATGAACCCGCCGCCAGAGGACTCCGGCTGCTGCCGCCACGACCCGGCCGTGTTGGTCGCCCAGTCCTGCCACACGACAGCGCTGATGTTCAGGATGTGGCCGAGCTCCCCGGATCGCAGCAGCCGGCGCGCCTCCGTCCCTCGTGTCGACGCCGTGCCCTGGAACGCCACCATCAATGTGCGGCCGGTACGGTCGCGCGTCTCGATGAGTGCCTCGGCCTCCGCCGCGGTCATCACCATCGGCTTCTCGAGGATCACATCAAGACCGGCCTCCATGCACGCGGTCGCTTGCGCGTAGTGCAGGACGTGAGGCGTGACGATGACGACGGCATCGAGCTGGTCGGCGTAGGACTCGATGAACCGCTGCCAGTCCGGCTCGTTCGGTGGAAGTGCCAGCCCTCTCTCGAGGAAGAGTTTCTCGGCGAACGCGTACGCGGCGTCCGACGGCTCGCACACGGCGACCACCCGGCCGCCGTGATCGAGGACGTCGCGGGCGTGGCCGCGGGCCATCATCCCGAGGCCGATGAATCCGACACGGGCGGCGGTCGGTCGTTGCATGACGGCTAAGCATCCCCTCGCTGCTGCGCCGGAGCGGTCCGGCGCGTATCGCGAAGGCTAGCCCCTGCTGACCGAGAAGCGCAGCTTCTCCCTGCGCCCAGGACGGGCCGGCGCCCTCAGTCCTGGAGCGCCCCGACGGGCGCCCGAAGGTCGAATCGCTCGCCCCGATTGAGATACCAGACGTCATCCTGCAGGCCCGCGGCGTCGACCGCCATCCGGAAGTTCTCGAGCGGCGACTTGAACGCTTCGTAGTCGTCGTAGTGGATCGGGATCGCCCGACGCGGACGCACGGTCCGCATCAGCTCCACCCCCTGCTCAGCGTCCATCGTCACGGTCAGACCCATCACGCGCGCACCGCCCAAGTGGAGGAGGGCGAGATCGATCTCCGGGTGGCGTTCCGGGATCTCGCGCAGACCCTCGTACATGATCGTGTCGCCGGTGATGTACAGGCGAAGATCCGGTCGCCCATCGAACCGGATGCCAGGACCGCCCGTCGCCCAGAACTCGATCAGCGAGCCCATGACCTGCGGCAGCACGATCGTGACGGCGCCGGGCGCATGCTTGCCGGGTAGCGCCGTCACCCGGAGGCTCCCGCCGTCGCGCGAGACATCGTGCGTCTCCCACGTCTCGAGCGACCGAGCGTTGTAGAAGCCCTTTTGGCCCAGCGTGTCGGCGGCGTCCGGTGTCGTGACGACCGAGAGGGATCGATCGAGGCGTTCCTCCGCGACGCGGTCGAAATGATCGCCGTGATAGTGCGATAGCACGACAAGGTCCAGTGGCGGGAGGTCATCGATCTCCATCGACGGATCCGTGAGCCGGGTCGTCGTGAGCCCATACCCGAGCGGCACCTCCTCGCCCTTATGGACGAAATTCGGGTCGGTCAGGATGGTGAAACCCGAATGACGGATCAGGACCGTCGCGTTCCCGATGAACTCGACCGAATCGGGCTCGGCGTTTCCTGTCGTCATCGGCTGGAAGGTCATGACAGTCCCCTTGGCGATAGGCACCGAGCATCCGCTGACGGTCGACGCGCGAGGACCGCACGACACCGGACGCCTCCTTGCAGCGACGTCGCGCTCCGCGCCGCCGACCGCTCCGCGCCGCCCACCGCCCACGCGGCGACGGTCGATGGATCGATCGTCGTCTGTCATCCTCTCCCGGAGAGGGGACGATGGCATCGACGACGACTCCGACCTGTTCCGCGGCCGAGCTCGCGCAGCGAACCGGCGTGGACGCGACCTACATCGAGCGGCTCGCCGCGCTCGGGATCCTTGTCTTGGTAGGTGAGGAGCCCGGGCGTTTCCGCGCCACGGACGTCCGGCGCGTCGCGATCATCCGCGCGCTCGAGTCAGGCGGCGTCGGCCTCGAGGGGATCGGCGAGGCATTCCGGAACGGCTCGGTGAACCTCGAGTTCATGGAGCAGTCGAGCTACGAGCGCTTCGGCTCGTTGACGGATGAGACCTTCGAGCAGCTTTCGGCGCGGACGGGGATCCCCTTGGAGATCGTCCTCGCGATCCGCGAGGCCTGCGGTGGCGCCCGGGCGGAACGGACCGATCGAGTCCGGGAACTCGAGACGCAAGTCACCCCGATGCTCCAGGCGCAGCTCGAAGGTGGCGTCCGACCGGCGGTCGTCGAGCAGGCCCTGCGCGGCTACGGCGACAGCCTCCGCCGCATCGCGGACATCGAGAGCGCCTGGTGGCGTTCTGACATGCTTGGGCCCTTGGTCGCCGCGGGCTTCGACATGGCCAAAGCCGGTGCGGCGACCGCCGAATGGTCGGACCGTCTTGCGAACGAGACCGACGGAGCTCTGCTCGCGATCCTGCACAGTCACGAGTCCGGTGGGTGGCAGCGCAATATCCTCGAAGGGTTCGAGATGGCGCTCGTCCAGGCGGGCCTCCACGAGCGGGTCGAGCGGCCCCCGGCGATCTGCTTCCTTGACCTGACCGGCTATACCCGCCTTACGGATCAGTTCGGCGATGAGGCCGCCGCTGAGCTCGCGGGTCGCCTGTCGCGGATGGTCCAGGCGGCGTCAGGGCGGCACGGGGGACGTCCTGTGAAATGGCTTGGCGACGGCGTGATGTTCGTCTTCCCCGAGCCGGCCGGCGGCGTCCGAGCCGCGCTCGAGATGGTCGCCGACGCGCGCGTCGCGGAGCTGCCGCCCGCCCATGTCGGGCTCCATGCGGGTCCCGTCCTGTTCCAGGAGGGCGACTACTTCGGTCGCACGGTCAACTTGGCGGCGCGGATCGCCGACTACGCCCGACAGGGCGAAGTGCTGGTCAGCCAGGAGGTAGTCGACGCGTCGCTCCAGTCCGACCTCGGCTTCCGCGAGATCGGCCCGGTCGAGCTCAAGGGCATCCCCGAGCCGGTCCGGCTCCACGTGGCGCTGGCGCCTGACTGACGGTCACTGCCCGCCGTGTCTACTCGAGCGGCAGGAGTTCGAAGACCGGCCGACCGTCAGCCCGGCACAGGGCCCGACTCCGCCGACGACGCGGCGAGACGGCGGGCGTACTCCTCCAGACGCTGCAGCTCGTCGTCGTAGACCGGACGGAGGAGGCGAGTCGCGAAGAGACGCGTCATGACGCCGCGCAGTCCCGGTTCGTCGATGACGGTGTCGAAGCGGACCAGCGCGCCTCCGCCCGACGGCTCGACGGTGAACGTCGTCACGACGGTGTCGGACGTCTCTACCAGCACGTGTCCAGGGTCGGGTTCCGTGATCGTCGCGGTGGTGGTCTCGTGTCGTCCGCCAAGATCCATGGCCCAGCTGACGACCGTCCCGGCGCCGATCCCACCCTGGATCACCCGCATGTCCGAGAACGTCGGCGGCAGGAACCCCTCAGGTCGATGGTGATGTTCGTAGTCCACGATGCACCGATAGACCACGTCCGGCGATACGTCCATGACCCGTTGCGCCGAGAGCGTCGTCCGCATCGAAAACTCCTTTCGAACCCTGGTCGCGTCCGGGGACCACTGGACGCCGACATGTGCAGCGGCGTCACGTCACGTGGCGGCGGCACCTCGCCTGGTACTTCTCCGTCCCGCCGACATGGTCGGGCACGAGGTCGCCGGGCCGTGCCGTCGGGGTATCCACGCGAACGTGGAACACCGCGTCCTCACCACAGACTGCGCAGATCGCCGTGAGCTTGTCGACCCGCTCGGCGAGGGCCATCAACGCCGGCAGTGGTTCGAACGGCTGACCGTCGAAGGTCACGTCGAGGCCGGCGACCAGTACGACCAGGCCGCGGTCGGCGAGCCGGCTCGCGACGGGGATGAGATCCATGCCGAAGAACTGCGCCTCGTCGATCGCGACGATCTCGGTGTCGGACGCCAATGCTCGCTCGATGTCCGCCGCGGTCGGCACCGTGATCGAGGGGTGATCGATCCCGGCGTGTGACGTGAGCCTGTCCGTGCCGCGTCGATCGTCGAGCGCGTGACCGACGACGACGACGTGGCGACCCGCGATCAGCGCGCGCCTGACGCGTCGAAGCAATTCTTCGGTCTTGCCCGCGAACATCGGCCCGCAGATGACCTCGAGCCGACCCTGCGTCGCCACCGCGCGTCTATCTAGGCCGGAACGCTTCCGGCGGCGGCCATCGCGTCGCCCGGCGCGCGTTCGCCGATGGCGGCAAGGGCCTCGGCGGAGGGCACGAAGTAGTACGCGCCCGTCAACGGTCGCGTCACGGTCGTGAGCTCATCGGGTGGGCCTCCGCTAACACCGATCATGCTGTCGAGCATCGCCGCGAGGGGCCCCTGCTCGCGACAGAACCCCACGAAGATCGTCCCGTGCCGCAGGAGCGTCCCGTACGCGATGTTCCGGCGGAAGATCTTGCCGAAGTCCTCCTGGTCGGTCCGGGCGACGTGGGACGTCGGCGGCCGGGGGTCCAGCTCCTCGCTGTCGACCTTGCGCCGGCCGATGATCGCCTCTTGGGCGCCGACGGGAAGTGACTCCCAACCGATCGCGTCGTGCTCCCACTGCTGGAGGAGCAGCACCGAGCCGCCCTCGCCGGGCGTGCCGTCCGGGATCGTCACGACGCCTGTGGCCTCGACGAGGGACGGGTTCTCCGTTCCGTCGATGAACCCCGTCAGATCCAGGTCGTGGTGGTACGGCCAACCGACCATCTCATGAGCGAGGCCGGCGAGCGGCGAAAGCGCCATGACGACGGTCCGCGAAAGATCGAAGACGACGTCATAGCCACTGCCGGACAGCCAGACGACGATGTCGTGCTGGGTCGCCGGGAGTTCATAGCCACCGAGCCCGGTGACCGGTTCGTCGAAACCCGCCAGGTCGTGGGGCGCGCCATCGGGTTCGACCGCCGCCCAGAGCTCCGGCCGGAAGCCGACGACGACATTCACGCCGCCGATCGTCGTCCGCGGTTCCCGGAGCGAGGCGACCGTCGAAACGGCCGTCAGCGCATCCGCGCCCGGGAGCAGATCCATCTCGAGGTAGGCGTGGGAGGCCGTTCCCAGCGCGAAGATGCCCGTCTGCGGCGTGGCCATGGATCAGCTCCCGTCACGAGCGAGGCGGTCGCGGACTTCGGTCGTCAGCCCGTGGATCTGCTTCGTGAGCGTCGCGATCTCAGTGGTGATCTTCGTGTTCCGCTTGAGCTCGAGCTCCTCCTCGACGAAATCGTGGTCCGCCTTCGCCTGCTGGAACTGTGCCTGCCGGTTCTGCCCGATCATCACGAAGGTCGACAGGAAGATCGCCTCGAGCGAGACGACGAGCGTCAGTGTCGGCCACGGGCTGTGTTCGAAGAAGAGCATCCACAACCCGAATCCGATCGCGTGGAGGTACACGAACCGCATCGAGCCGGCGAATGCCGTGATCTTGTCCGCGATGCGGAGTTGGAGTTGCTCGTAACGGGAGACGAGCATCGATTGGACGACCGGGTGGTGGACTGGGACGACCGCCATGATCAGATGCCTCCTCGAGCACCGGCGTGACTGGCCGGCGCGTGGAGTATCGCGCGGACCCGCGAACGCGACGCAGGACTATCGGAGGCCCTGAAACGGCGGAGGCCCGGTCGACGTTCGTCGACCGGGCCGTATCGAATGACGAGGTCCTACGCCTGCTCGAGGACCTCGCGAAGCTTGGCGGCGAAGGCGTCGGGCTCTCCCGTCTGGCCGTACTCGCCGCCGAGGAACCCACCGTGGTCACCAGGGAAGCGGGTGGCCTCCGTACCGAGCCGCCTCGCAACCTCCTCGCCACCACGCTGCGCCAGCTCACCGTGTGAGCCAGCGCCGACGGCGATGACGAGCCGCGTCGGGGCTGAGCGAAGCGCGTCGAAGTCCGGCTCATAACTCGTCAGCCAGAGCACGCTGTGGCCGAGCATCAGGTCCGTCCTGTTCCCGTCGTCCTCGGCCGACATCCCGAACATCTGAGGGTCGGGCGCAGGCGCCGCGACGACCTCGG
>DASSZA010000121.1:0-18352 GCA_035703005.1 Candidatus Limnocylindrales bacterium
GGGCGAGCTTCCGCGCATCGAGCGTTCCCCATGCACTGATCTTCGCGAGGTACTCCCCGTACGGCCCGTCGGGCCGAACCCGCACGCGGCCGTCGACCTCGAGGCGATCCCCGGGCTCGACCTGTGGGTAGCGTGGAAGGGTCGCGGCGAGCCGGAAGCCCGTCGACCCCTCGTCGAGGGTCCGGAGCGTGGCGACCTGCTGCCCGTCCCGCGGCGAGCCGACCGACTCGACGACCATCGTCCACGGGCCCTCTGTCGGCGTCCCGGCGAGCTCGCTCGCGACCGGTGCAGACACGCCGCGGACCACGATCACGGCGACACCGATCGCGAGCGCGAGGACCGCGGTGCGTCGTCTTGCGGTCAGGGCGGAGACGACGAGGGCGGCCGCGAGACCGGCGACGACGAGCGCAAGCAGCCGCCGGTCGCCCGATACCACGGCGAGCGATGCGATCGTCGCCCCGATCGCGATCCAGCCGCTGCGCGGCACGTCAACCGACCGTGACGAGCGGGCGAAGCTTCTCGAACGTCTTCTCCCCGAGCACCTTTCGCGAGCGCAATTCGTCGACCGCGCTGAACGGCGCCTCCTCCCGCGCCGCGATGATCTTCTGGGCCGTCGCGGGGCCGATGCCGGGCAGCTCCTCGAGCTGCGCCTGGCTCGCGGTGTTGATGTCGAGCGGTGCGCCGACGCCGCCCGACCCCGATCCCGCGGGTGCAGCAGAGTCGGCCGCCGCGTGTGTCGAGGGGTCGTCACGGGATGGCACGCGGATGTGCTCACCGTCCTTGACCGGCGCGGCGAGATTGAGCTCCTGCTCGGCGCGGGCTGCATCGACCCGTGGCCCATAGCCGCCCGCACGCTCGAGAAGATCCGCGACGCGTGACCCGCTCGGCAATCGATAGACACCCGGCGCCTGGACCGCTCCGACGATCTCCACGACCAACTCTCCCCCGACCGTCGCACCGCCGATGCCGTCCGGCTCGCTGTCACCCGCCGAAGCCGCTGCGCTCGGTAGCGGGGCCCCGCCGTCGACGCGGATCTCGCCGCCGCCTCCGCTGAGCGCGACCGCGATCGCCAGCCCAGCACACGCGATCGCACCGCCGACGCCAGCGATCACCTTTACGGCCACCGGAAACGCGGCATCGTCGGGCGCCGCCACGGCGGGGTCGAGCTCGGCTCCAACGTTCTCGCTCCGCGGCGGGCGATGGGCGGGTCCCGACATCACGACGCCCGCCGGCCTCGGGGGCACTTCCGGGGTCGAGCGGGCGTCTCTCCGGACCCTAGCAGCGCCCGCTTATCTCGCAGTTAGCTGCGACGTCGCCGCGTCGCTGGAGGCTCAGGGGAACGGCCGTTCAGCCACGTCTCCTAGGGACCGAATCGCGTGGAGGCGATGACCCGTTCGAGCTCCGCCGTGTCGCTCGCCGTAGCCTTGAAGTCGATACCCATGAAGACCGCGAGCTCGCCGTCCTTCTCGAGGACGTACACGATGCCTCGGGCATCCGGTTCCAACGCGGTGCTGCCCGACGCGGTCGACCAGATACGGAGCCCGTCGGCGCCTCCCGAGCACGAGGCCGGATCCTTCACGAGATCGACCCGGGTTGCCGGGAGACCGCCCAGCGTAGCCTCGGTGATGGTGGCGTCGGTCCCGACCTGGGCGTCGAGGGCGTCGACGAGACCCTGGACCGTCCCGTCGGCCGTCGTGAGCTTCGGCCCCTGGCAGGCGTCAGAGAAGACCTGCGGGTACGGCGGGCGCGGACCCCACCACAGGCCGGAGCCATCGGCACCGATCTTCCGGACGAAGGGCGGCTTGCCGATCCAACCCGCGGGCACCTCGATGGAGGTCACGAGATGGTCGTACAGGGCATATCGACCGGGCGCGAGCGGGCCCTCCGTGAGCTGCGGAAAGACCGGCGTGGCTGTCGGGGTGGGCGACGCAGTGGGCGGCCCACCCGACGTCCCGGATAGCGGCAGGAACTGGATGCCCGCGACCGCGATCACGACGATGGCCGCAGCGACGATCGCCAGCTTTGCCAAGGAGCTGGTGTCGGCGAGGATCGGCACCGGCCAGGCGCGCCCACGCTGTGCCGTGGTATCGACCTCGTCGAGGGCGCGCAGCAGGACAGGCTCGGCGTCCTCGTGGGCGTCCTCGTGAAGCCATGACAACACGATGCGCGTCCGGGGATCGCTTTCGGTCGTCATCGGGTCGCCTCCGCTGCCGCCGGCCGTTCGTCCGCATCGAGTGCCGCCCGCATCGCGCGCATCGCGTGATGAAGTCGAGAGTGGACGGTGCCGACCGGGATCTCCAGGATCTGGGCCACCCGGGCGACGGGGAGATCGGCGTAGTGGTGCAGGACCAGCACGGTCCGATGGTCGACCGACAGGCGTCGCATCGCCCGCTCCAGCTGGTCGTGGTCGACGATCGCATCAAGCCCGCTTGACGCCGACGGCTGGTCAGCCGGCAGGATCCGGAGGTCTGGCGACCACTGCCGGCTCCGTCGCCCTTCCGCGTAGCAGGCGCGCACGAGGAGCCGGTAGGACCAGGCGTCAAAGCGCGCCGGGTCGCGGAGCTGCGGCAGATCTCGCCAGATCGCGACCAGCGTTTGCTGCGTCGCATCCTCGGCGAGATCGACGTCCCGGAGGATCCTGCGGGAGATGGCGAGGAAGCGCGTCGCGATCTCGGCGGCGAGCAACCCGAAGGCTGCGCGATCGCCTCGCTGGGCCCGTTGCACGACGTCGGTCTCCAAGCCCTACACCGGTCTGTGGCGCCACCCGCGATGATGCGGCGCTCACACGGTATGTTCTGGAATCCCCGACGCGACCTTCAATCTTCGAGTAGCGGCCTGCACGATCGCTTTGGACGGGCATCTCATCGGTTCTCGAGGACGGGCCGAGGCCGGGCCGACCCGCGCGAAGTCGGCTGGCCAGTATCGGCTCAGAGCCCGCCCACGCGATCGCGGTCGACGTATCGCATAGCTGACAACGAGGCGAGCATCCTACGGTCGAGTCAGACCGGTTCCGCTCCGTGCCTCTGCCAAAGCAGCTTTCGCTTGGGCAACGGCAGTGGCCAACCCCTGTGCTGCGTCCTTGGCTCTAGCGGCTGCCTGTTCCGCCTCGAGCGCAGCACCGCGAAGTGTCTCGGCCGTGATCGTCGCCTGGTCGGCCGTCTGACCCGCGGCCACGCGAGTACGCTCAGCGGACACCGCGATGACCTCGGCAGATCTGGCAACGAGGTCGGCGGCTCGCGCCGCAGCCATCGCCGCAGCGGCGGCCTCGTGAGCCTTCTGGAGCATCGTCTCGGCGAGTGCCAGCTCGAACTGGCGAACTGCGACTGGTTCCATGCCACCTTCTCGGAACTAACGGGTCCCGTCGCCACGGCGGTGCGATCAAGTATGTATCCCCATGACCCTACCGGGGATGCCACTGGACCTGAACCGCCCGGTCCATTCCGCCTCATCGAGTGCGCAACGGCTGTGAGCACACTCCTAGGGCGTGGGGGTGCGACGGGTGCGCAACGAGACCGCGGCCTCGGGCGCTACGCAACCGACACGTCCGCCGGACGCGCCTAGTCCTACGCCGGTGTCACTTCGGGGTAGAGCGGGCGGCTGACCGCGACAGTAACGACGAGGTCTTCGCGGCGGCTTATCTCGTCAGAGCTGTTCCCACGCCACCCATGTCGAACCGTCCCACCAGCGGTGCCAGACACGGCCGTTACGGCCGGGTGCGAAGACATCGATGCGATCGGCACTCCAGGACGACGCAGCCGGCGTCCCCGTCAACTCTCCCCCCATCGGCTCCCAGTCGTGCCACGAGGCGCCATCCCAGTAGCGGTTCCACAGCTGCCCGTCATCGAAGATCGCGAAGACCTGCAGCTCGTCGGCCGCCCACGCGGTCGCGGCGGGCGCCGATGCCAGCTGACCGCCGAGCGAGGTGGGCTCGGACCACGACCGCCCGTCGAACGAGCGATGCACGAGCGACCGATCGTCACCGACCGTGAAGAGGTCGACGCGGTCGGCGCCCCATGACACGGCAGCGGTCGCGGGGAAGTGCGTCGGATCTGACATCGCGCGGAGGGTACGCGGTCGGCGTCAGGAATCGAAGAGCGCCTGCCGGGAGGGGCAGGCGCTCTCCTGCGCGGGGTGTGCTGTAGTGGGGCGTCAGTCGGCGACGGCCAGTGTCCGGCCGAGATCGTCGGCGACGCATTCATCAAGGCGTCGCGTCACTGATGCGGCGCCCAGACTTACGGCTGCGGCGGCCCGGGCAAGCCCCCGTCGGATGACGGAGGGCTGCTCCCTCTGGCCCTCGTGGGCCAGCCGCGCCAGCCGCTGCTCTCGAGCCTCGCGGGCACGATCGTCCGCGAGATCAAGGGCTAGCATGGCGTAGTAGGAATTCACAGTGCCTCCAGGTGTCGTTGATCGCGAGTCGTGCTTACCGGACGTGGCTGTCGGGCAGCTGCTCGCGCGAGTCCGCACCGAAGCGGACAGAGCTGAGGTCCAGAGCAACGAAGCCGATGATCAGGACCAGGAACATGACGATGGCTTCCATGGTCGGTCCTTTCCAGTTACTCGTAACCCGTTTTGACTTTCTTATCGGTTACGTACCGTACTTTAGCCCCTTGCGCGTAACCTGTCAACAGCGATAAAGTGGTTAACGACATGGAATCAGTACCCCCCATCGCGATCTCGAACACCACGCCTCGTGGCCATCACGCCCATGACGTCGACCTCGAGGACACATTCGATTTCGTGAACACCGACGACCTCGAGAATGGTTTCCCGCTCGAGCGCCTACCGACGCTCGGGGACGCGCTGTCGTGGTTCGTGCAACGAGGTGTGATCCACGCCGAGGGTGCCCAGCGCCTGGGCCATGAGACCCAGCAGGATCCCGCTGCGGCCGCCCGAGACCTGGCGCGGATCCACGCGGTACGCGGCGCCCTCCGCGAGGTGTCGGACGCGATCGTCGAACACCGGCCGCCGCAGGCTGGCGCCCTCGACACCGTGAACCGCGCGCTTCACGCGCGCCAGGTCATCGAGCTCGTGCCATCCTCGGACGGCTGCGTCGCGGTCGACCATCGCCACGTCGGTGACCCCATCGACGATGCCCTTGCCCGGCTCTGCGACCCGCTCGTGACCGAGCTGACGAGCGGTACCCCCGAGCGCATCCGGATCTGCGACAACGACCGCTGCCAATGGGTGTTCTACGACACCTCGCGCACCGGGCGGCGACGCTGGTGCGACATGGCGACCTGTGGCAATCGCGCGAAGGCGGCCCGACACCGCGCCAAGTCGAAGGCCGGTTCGTCGAGCGGTATCGCCTCGACGCCGTCTCTCAACGCGTGAGCGTCAGCACCGCGTAACGGCAGAGCGGCCAGAGGCCCGGCCAGCGCTTCAGCAGCAGCCGGTCGTATTCCTCAAGGATCCGCACGCGGCTGTGGAAGCCAAGGCCGCGCTCGACCATGCTGAACAGCTGGACGCCGTGGATCTCGGCCTTGGAGAACGGCGCCATCCAGGCGTCCACGTCGGTGTACCGGAGCGGGATGTCCGCGCCTCGTTCGTGCTTGCCCGGGTAGGGGACGTGGTCTCGAGCGAAGCGGACGAACGGATTCGTCCCGAGCGGCTCCGAGAACGCTCCTCGACCACCCGGCCGGAGGATCCGCGCGAGCTCCCGGGACCCTGAGATCGGATCGAGGTGGTGCAGCACCGCCTTGCCCACAGCGAGGTCGAAGCTCGCGTCGTCGAACGGCAACTGCTCTCCGGCCGCGACCGCGAACTTGATCCTGTCCTCGACGCCGCTCAACCGGGCGCGCTTCCGGGTCGTTTCGATGCTGTGCGCCGAAATATCGAACGCGGTCACGTGCGCGCCGCTCCTGGCCAGGTGGACGGTGAGCTGCCCGAGTCCGCAGCCGTACTCGATGACCTCCTTGCCCTCGAGGTCGCCGAGGAACTCCGCGACGCCTGGCAGGAGCTTCTGTCTCCTGACGTAGGTGCTGAAGTCTTCGCCCTGCGGGGCGGCCTCGACGAGGTCGTCGGTCGCAGCCGCGTGGGCGTCCCACTTGGCCCGCTCGACCGCATATCGGTCTTCGTGGGGCGGGTCGTGTCGGCCCGCGTCCTGCGCGATCGTCCGTTCCTGGACGGCCGTCATGGGCGTCCTCCCATTTGACCCCGACCGACGGATCGTTGCTGGGCTCGCCCGGCCGGTCGAGGCTCGACCTCCGATGGAAGCGTGACGGTACGCCTAGTGCGGTGCGGTTGTCACCATTGGTGTGCGGTGCGCACCGGCCGACGCGCGATACCTGGCGCGCCGACGCACCACGTCGGCCGACCCGCGTCAGCCGCGGACGACGATGTTGACGAGCTTCCCGCCGCCGGCGACGACGATCCGCTCGGGTGTGCGCCCCGCGAGCGTCGCCATGATCTTCGCGTCGGCCAGGGCCCCTGCCTTGATCTGCTCCTCCGTCGCATCGGCGGCGACGACGATCCGGGCACGCAGCTTCCCATTGACCTGTACGGGCACCTCGCGGACCGACACCTTGATCGCCGACTCGTCGACCTCCGGCCAGGACTCCGTGTGGATCGAGGTCCATTCGCGGCCGGCCGCCTCCGCCTGGCGTGCCCAGATCTCTTCGGTGATGTGCGGCGCGGCGGGTGCCAGCATGAGCAGCAACAGCCGGATGGCCTCGTCCCACTCCGTATCGCCGGCGACCTCGGTCCCGCGGTACCGATAGAGCGTGTTCGACAGCTCCATCAGCTTCGCCACCATCGTGTTGAAGCGGAAGCCCTCATAGTCTTCGGTGACATCGCGCAGCGTGCGATGCGCGGCGGCCCGGATCGCGGCCGCAGCATCGGCGGCGCTCTCGCCGACCGGCAGCTTGCCGGATTCAGGATCGCCGGGCTCACGCCCGTTCGGGTCCAGGGTGACCGTCCACACGCGGTTCAGGAATCGATAAACGCCGCCGATCCCGCTCGGGCTCCACGGGCCGCCCTGATCCCAGGGACCCATGAACATCAGGAACAACCGCACCGTGTCCGCGCCGTACTTGGTCACGAGGTCGTCCGGATCCTCGACATTGCCGCGCGACTTCGACATCCGCTCGCCGTCAGCGCCCAGGATCTGACCCTGGTTGAACAGCCGCTTGAACGGTTCGTCGTCCGAGATCAGGCCGATATCCCGCATCGCCTTCGTCCAGAACCGGCTGTACAACAGGTGCATGACCGCGTGCTCGGCACCGCCCGTGTACTGGTCGACCGGCGTCCACACCTCGGTCAGGTCGCGGTCGACCGGGCCATCGTCCTTGTCCGGGGACAGATACCGATACCAGTACCACGACGAGTCGACGAACGTGTCCATCGTGTCGGTCTCGCGGCGGGCGGGCTCGCCGCACACGGGGCAGGTCACGTTCAGGAACGCGGCGTCCTTGTTGAGCGGGTTGTCGCCACGCCCGCGGTAGTCGACGTTCTCGGGCAGACGGACCGGCAGGTCCTCGTACGGGACGGGGACGATGCCATCGCGCTCGCAGTAGATGATCGGGATCGGGGTGCCCCAGTAGCGCTGCCGGCTGATGAGCCAGTCGCGCAACCGGTAGGTGACCTTCGCCTCGGCCTTGCCGTTCTTTGCCAGCATCTCGACGATCGCCCGACCGCCCTCGTCAGCGGACATGCCATCGAACGGCCCGGAGTTGACCAGCCGTTCGTCCGCGCTGTGGGCGATGTACGCGTCGCTCATCTCGTCGTCGGCGCCGGTGCCCGGGGCCGCGACGACACGCCGCACGGGCAGTCCGAACTGGCGCGCGAACGCGAAGTCGCGCTCGTCGTGGGCAGGCACTGCCATGATCGCGCCGGTGCCGTAGCCGGCAAGGACGTAGTCGGCGACGAAGATGGGGATACGCTCCCCGTTGACCGGGTTCACCGCGTCCGCGCCGATCGCGACGCCGGTCTTCTCACGATCGGTCGACAGGCGGTCGATCTCGGTGCGACGCCGGGCCTGGGCGACGTAGACATCGACCTCTGCGCGTCGGTCGGGAGCGGTCAGAACGTCGACCAGCGGGTGCTCGGGGGCGAGCACCATGAACGTCGCCCCGAACAGCGTGTCCGGCCTGGTGGTGAAGACACGGATCGTCTCGGTCGCCTCGTGATAGGGCGTCGGCACGGTGTCGAAATCGATCTCCGCGCCCTCCGATCGACCGATCCAGTTCGTCTGCTGCACCTTGATCGGCTCCGGCCAGTCGATGCCCTCGAACGACAGCAGCTCCTCGGCATAGGCGGTCGTCTTCAGGTACCACTGGTCGAGGTCGCGCTTCTCCACCAGCTCGCCGCAGCGCCAGCAGCGGCGCTCGGGCCCTTCGACCTGCTCTCGTGCCAGCGTCCCGTCGTTGGGGCACCAGTCGACCGGCGACTTCTGGCGGTAGGCCAGGCCGGCTTCCAGGAAGCGCAGGAACAGCCACTGGTTCCACTTGTAGTAGGACGGATCGGCCGTGACGACCTCGTGGTCCCAGCTGAAGGTCGCACCCATGCTCCGCAGTTGGCGGCGCATGTTCTCGATGTTCTGCATGGTCCAGGTGAACGGATGGCCGCCGCTCTTGATCGCGGCGTTCTCGGCGGGCAACCCGAACGCGTCGAAGCCGATCGGCAGGAACACGTTGTAGCCGTGCATCCGGCGGAAGCGCGCGAGCGCGTCGGTCGGCGTCTTGATGTACCAGTGCCCGATGTGCAGATCGCCCGACGGATACGGGTACATCGTCAGCAGGTAGTACTTGGGCTTGGATGTGTCGCGCAGGTCGGTCTCGTACAGCCTGAGCTCCGCCCAGCGCGCCTGCCAGCGCGGCTCGATGGCGGATGGGTCGTAGCGTTCGACCCTGCTTCGGCTCTCGGTGGTCTCGGTCACGACTGGTGGCCTCTCGTTGGTGCGCCTCGTCGCGCACCCGTGTTCCCGACCGCCGGAGACGGTTCACCCCCCGCCGTCGGCGAGGGGTGAGGATCGGCGGTGTCTCGATCTGGTGGAGCTACGGGGACTCGAACCCCGGACCCCCTGCATGCCATGCAGGTGCTCTTCCAGCTGAGCTATAGCCCCACGGGCTCCGGAGTGTACCAAAAGGTGTATGACAGTCCGAAGTCAGGGGAGCGACCGTTCGGGGTTAGTGCCCCGTGCGAGATGGCATCATCGGCACGTGACATTCGAGGCCCCCGCCATCGCCGAGCTGCCGGGCGGCCCACTCCATTACACGCTGCGACGGTCACCCCGCGCTCGCGTCCTGCGCGTGGTCATCCATCCCGACCGAGGCGTGGTGGTCACGGTCCCGGCACGGTCCATCCGACCAGAGCATGAGCGCCGCGCTGCTGCCTTCCTGGCGGAGCGCGAGCCGTGGCTGCGCAAGCACCTCGGTCACCAGGCGGAGGTCGCTCGGCGGATCGCGGCCCGCGGCGGCGCGCGGGACGGCGGCAGCATCCCGTTCCGTGGCCGGCTGCATCGCATCCGTGTCGTCCCTGCCGTGTCCGGGATCCGTCGGTCGGATGTCGTCGCCTTCGACGACGAGCTCGTGATCCACCGCGTCGCCGCCGACCGGCGGGCCGACGCCGCGATCCTCGAGGCCTGGCTCAAGGGCGAAGCCCGCCGGGAGATCGACGCGTCGATCGCAGATCACGCGTCAGCGCTGGCGGTCACCCCGAAGGCGGTGACCCTGCGGGATCCCAAGACGCGCTGGGGGAGCGCCGCCCGGAGCGGTCGACTCTCCTTCTCCTGGCGTCTCGTCCTGGCGCCATCGGAAGCGCTCGAGACCGTCGTGATCCACGAACTCACCCACCTCCGCGTGTTCGGCCATGGCCCACGGTTTTGGACGCTCGTCGCGTCGCGGCGACCGGACCATCGCGTCTGGCGCCGCTGGCTCCACGACCATTCCGCCGAGCTGCACCACGCCCTGACGATCGACTAGTTCGGCAGGCCGAGCGCTCCGTCGGTCAGCAGGGCGACCGTCGATCCGGTCCAGCGCAGCGGATCCACGTCGAGCTCGTCATGTGCACCGTGCGCGATCGCCTGCCACAGGTCGATGGCCAGCCCGTCATCGACGTCGTCGGGAAGCGCCAGCAGCGTGTTCCGGACCGGCGCGAGAAGGACGCGCGGCGTCGAGCCGAGGATCGGTCCGAGCAACTCCGGAACGAGGATCAGTGATGAACCCCAGCCCTGTCCCTGGATCGCCGTGACCTCGATCCCTTCGACGGGCACGTTGTCGACGATCGGTCCCTCGCGTCGGACGAGATCCGTCAGGTTCGTCAGGGCGGTGCCGAGGAGCGTCGCGTGGTCGACATCCCAGCCGTCGAGCAGCGTCTGGCTGACGTGGGAGAACGCCGGCCCGAGATCGATCCCGAATCCCGTCCAGATCCCGGGCGGCACACGGATGTGGATCGGCGCCATCTCGGCCGGGTAGGGATGATGGACGCGTTTGAGGACCGGCACGATCCGTGGCGCGACGTCGCTCCACGGCGCCGTCGGATCGAAGCCCTCGAAAGCCGCCAGGATCCGTTCGGCCAGACCCGGCTCGAAGGCCCCGCCCAGCGGATGCAGTCGCAGCCCGTCAGGTCGTCGACGGGACCTCGCCTTCCGCCGTCCCCGACGCTCGTCCTTGGCGACCTTGCGAGCCTTCAGCGTCTTCATGGGCCGCATCGTGACGAGCGACGCTCATCGCGGACGTATCGAGCGCTTCACCCGCACTCACCGCGTTCAGGCGGACCGTCTTGTACGCGACGAGCCCCGCCGCGCTGAGAGCCAGCCCTGCGAGGATCCAGGCAGGACCGACGGCCGCAGTTGCGAGCGGGATGGCCAGCACGATCGCCAGCTCGGCCAGGATCAGCTCATGGCGAGCGAGATGATGCCCGCCGGTACGGACATACAGCGCGTAGCGGGCAGCCAGGAAGATCGCAAGCGGCAGCGCGACGCTATATCCGACGAGGAGACCGGACGCCGCGACCTCGTGCGATATGGCCTCGACGGTGACCTCGATGCCCGCGCCGAGCGCCGCCAGGGCCGCGAAGACGAAGAAATGCCCATAGCCCCAGATGAACGACCGCTCGCGATGCGCGGCAAGGCGGGCCGCGTCCGAGTCGAGGAAGTAGAGCCACCAGCACGCGAACAACAGGACCAGGGCGGAGACGGCGACCACGATGAGGTCGAACGACACGCCGGTCGCCGTCCTTGCGGCGAGGATCGCGGCCGTCGTGGCGAGGACGCTCTCACCGAGGACGATGATCGTGAAGAGGCCGTAGCGCTCCGCGATGTGGTGGGGATGCCACGGCGTCATGTCGCCGCGTTCGGCCCATACCGGGATCAGCAGCTCGACGATGCCCAGGACGACGAAGCTCACGATCCCGAGCGGTGCGGGGAGCGCGAGACGGATGATCCAGAGCAGCTGGACGGCGGCGATCGGGATCGCGTACCGCAGCGCGTTCCGGCGGTATTCAGGTATCGACCGCGCGACACGCAGCCACTGCGCGACGAGCGCGATACGCATCAGCACATAGCCGGCGACGGCGGTCGCGAAGTCACCATGCTCGAACGCGGGTGCGACGCCAGCGGCAAGCACGAGGACGCCGGCCATCTGGACCATCGTCAGCACGCGATAGAGGGCGTCGTCGGAATCGAAGGCGGACGCGAACCACGTGAAGTTCATCCACGCCCACCAGATCCCGAAGAAGACGAGCAGGAAGCCGACCACGCCCTCGAGGGGGTGGTTCTCGACGATGGCGCGCGCGAGCTCGGGGACGGCAGCGGCCACGGCGACGACGAACGTCAGGTCGAACAGGAGCTCGAGCGGCGTCGCGGCGCGATGCGCCTCGAACGGATCGCGAGCGCGCATCGGCGTCAGCAGCACGGGGGCGTCGTGTCGGGAGTCATGGCCGGGAGGTGGTGGAGATGAGGGGACTCGAACCCCTGACCCCCGCGATGCGAACGCGGTGCTCTCCCAGCTGAGCTACATCCCCACGGGCGACCGAGTGTAGCACGGGGTCCCTGCCGCTCCGACGACCCCACCCGTCGCGCGGCGCGCGACCCGCGGACCTCCAGCGGTGCGCGCCTCTAGGCTCCGCCGATGCCGATCGGACTCCTCACCGGGCTCGTCGCTGCCGTGTGCTGGGGCACGCTCGACCTGTTCTCCGCCCTGGCGAGCCGGCGGATCGGCAGCCTCCGCGTGACGACTGGGATGCAGATCGTGGGTGCGATCCTGGTCTGGGCCGCGGCGATCGCGACGGGGACACGACTGTCCATGGACCCCTTCGTCGTCATCGGCGGGAGCCTGGTCGGACTCGCGGGTGCCGGGGCCTATCTGAGTTACTTCACCGGCCTTCGGATCGGTCCGATCGCCGTCGTGAGTGGCGTGGTCGCCGCGTACGGCGGGCTCACGGTCGTGTTGGCCGTGCTCCTTCGTGGCGAGAGCCTGACATCGATCCAGGCGCTGGGAGCGATCATCGCGACCGTCGGCGTCGTGATGACCGGGCTCGCGTTCGACGAGGGCTGGCGGAACACCCGTTTCGCGAGTCCGGGTGTCGCCTTCGCGGTCGTCGCCCTCGTGCTGTTCGCGACCATGACGATCATCAGCGACGTCGTCATCGACAGGGCACCGTGGCTCGAGGTCCTCGTCGTGGCGCGCACGGCGAACGCGGTGCTGTCGATGCTCGTTCTCGTCCTGGTACTGACGGTCTTCCGTCGCCTCGCTACGCCGATCATCGAGGGCGAGGACGGTGACGGAGGGTCAGGTCGGGCGGACGCCCGCGTGGTGTGGTTCGTGCTCCTGGCCGGCACGCTCGATGTGCTCGGTCTCGCGGCGTTCGCCTATGGACTGGAGCACGCGGCTACATGGCTCGTCGGGCTGGTGTCGTCCTTCGGGCCGGCGGTGACGATCATCGCCGCCGTCGCGCTGCTCGGGGAACGGTTGCGGCCGACCCAGTGGATCGGGCTCGGCGGCATCCTCGTGGGGATGATCGCGATCGGCTTGCCGTGAGGGTGGCGCGTCAGGCCGGCAGGCTGAACCAGAAGCGCGTCTGACCGTCGCGCGAGTCCGCGCCGACGTGTCCGCCGGTCGATTCGACCAGCTGCTTCACGATGGCTAGGCCGATCCCCGCGCCGCCGAGTGCGCGGTCGCGCGACTTCTCCACCCGATAGAAACGCTCGAAGACATGGTCGAGATCGTCGGGCGGGATCGGTTCGCCGGTGTTCGCAACGGACACCAGGATGTCGTCGGCCCGGCGATCCGCCCGCACGGTGATGACACCCCCCGCTGGCGTGTATCGGACGGCGTTGGAGAGCAGGTTGGCCAGGACCTGGGCGAGGCGATCCGGGTCAGCCCTCGCGGGGAGCGTCGAGGGCACACCATCCGCGTCCAGTCGAAGTCCGGCCCGCTCGACCGACGGCGCCGCGAGATCCAGCGCCGAGCGGAGCGCCATCGCGAGGTCGAGGTCGATGAGTCGGGGTGGGGTCGTCCCCGCGTCACCCTCCGCGAGCGCGTCGAGATCGCGCGACAGTCGGACGAGCCGTTCCGCCTCCTCGTGGAGGGACTCGTACGTCGCGCGATCGGCGGTGATGACCCCGTCGCGGAGGGCCTCCAGGTAGCCCTGGATGTTCGTGAGCGGCGTCCGCAGCTCGTGGGCCGCGTTCGCGATGAAGTCGCGCCGCATCTGCTCTTGCCGCTCGAGCGACGCCGCCATCTGATTGAACGAGTCGGCGAGGCTGGCGAGCTCCTCGGGCCCGTCGCGCGGGACGCGCGCGGCGTAGTCACCATCGGCGATCCGGCGCGCCGCGGAGCCGATCTCACGGAGCGGTCGCGTGAGCATCCGGGCGAGGACGACGGCGAGCCCGACGCTGGCGAGGACGGCGACGAGCGACGCCGCGAGGACGACGGTCGTCACCGACGCGTCGTACATCTCGCGGGCGTGCTGGGCGGAGTCCCCAGCTTCCATCATCAACGCGGTGAACACGTCGGCGCCGACCACGGCGACACCGACCGCAAGGATCACGAGCCCGACCGCGGCGCTGGCGATCGCGGCCAGTGCGATCCGTGCCGCGATGCCCCGCGTGATCACGCGCTACGCCCTCGCCGCGCGATAGCCCACGCCACGGACCGTCTGGACGTAGCGCGGCGCATCCGGGTCGTCGTCGAGCTTGTCCCGGAGCCGGCGGATGTGGACATCGATGGTCCGATCGAGGACGTCGCTCGACTCATGCCCGTACACCGCGTCGAGCAGCTGGTCGCGACTCAACACGCGTCCGTCGGCGGCCAGGATGGCGGAGAGCAGCTTGAACTCGACCGGTGTGAGGTCGATGGGAGTGCCAGCGCGACGGACCTCATGACGACCCGGGTCGACCGTGAGGTCGGCGTGACGGATCACCGCCGGGTCCCGTCGCTCCGCTGTGCCGGGGCCGGTCGTCCGACGCAGGATCGACTTGACCCGCAGGACGAGCTCGGCGGGTGAGAAGGGCTTCGGCAGATAGTCGTCCGCGCCCTCCTCGAGCCCGGCGATCCGGTCGACGGTCGAGCTCCGGGCGGAGAGGACCAGGATCGGGGTCCGTCCGGACTCCTCGTCCCGGCGTATGGCGCGGATGACGGCACGTCCATCGAGTCCGGGGAGCATCAGATCGAGGACGACCAAGGCCGGTGCATGGAGCTCGATCGCTTCGAGCGCGCCCGGTCCGTCGGATGCGGTCACGACCATGAACCCCTCACGCTCGAGATAGGTCCGGACGAGCCGGACGATCTTGGCGTCGTCATCGACGACGAGGATCGGCGCCGCGGGGATGACCGGATCGGAGGTCGCGCTCGGCATCGACAGCATGGTAGGTCGAGCGTAGGTGGGCGCCATGTCGATGGGATGACACGACACCTTCCGCCGCGGGTTGCGGTCTGCGCGGCTGCCCGACTGCGGCGTGCTTCGTAGACGGCAGACGGGCCTTGAAGCTGAGTTCAGCCGGACCCTCCGGCGCGGGATGTGCCTGGGAAGCACGATCGGGGCTCGGTCAGACGTCCTGGGCGGTGTTTGGCCAGCTTCTGCAGCCTGAGAGGCACGCCCCGCGTCTGGGCAGGCCGACGATCAGGACTTGCCTGACTAGAACATACGTTCTATCCTAGGCGTCTCATGTCGACCGGTCGGGGTGATGTGGACGCCGCCGTCGCGGGCCTTCAGGCCCGATGGGGTGCCGCAGCTCCGAGCGTCGTCGGTGCACTGGCCCTGGCGCCTCCTCCAGCACAGCCCGACGAGACACCACGATACGACCCTCGGCCCGACGACCGAGTCATCCGGACGGGCTTCGCGGCGCTCGACGCGATCCTCGGGCCGGGCGGTCTCCCGAAGTCGGCCAGCGTCGCGATCCGGGGCGAGGGCACGAGCGGGCGGACCACGCTGAGCCTGCGGGTCGTCGCCGAGGCGCAGGCCCAGGGCTCTGTCGTCGCGTGGCTCGACCTGTCGCGCAGCTTCGATCCGATCGAAGCGGTCGCCCGCGGCGTCGACCTCGAATGGCTCGTCGTCATCACGCCTGGCAGCCTCGACGAAGGTCTGTCGATCGCGGGGAGCCTGCTCGCCGGTCGCTCGGTCGACTTGCTCGTGCTCGACCTGCCCGGCGGGCGACTCGCCCGGACCGACAAGCCGTCGCGGATCGGTGAGCGGCTGCATCGACTCGCGGCGCTCGCCCGGCGCGCCGAGACCTTGCTGCTGATCCTCGATGCGCCCGGGCTCGCCGGCGGCCTCGCGACGGCCGTCGCGGAGTCCACCGGGATCCGACTCGAGCTGGCTCGCCGGTCATGGGTCCGGCTCGGACGCGACGTCGTCGGGCAGCGGACCGAAGCGCTCGTGGCCCACAACCGCCACGGGCCGCCGGGGCGCCGGGCGACGCTCCGGATCCTCTACGCCGAGGGCGGCGAGCGGGACACGTGTCTCGCCCGGGACGCCCTGTTGATCGACCAAGCCCCCGTATACGAGGCCCCCGATCGCGAGATCCACGATGCGACGGCTCCATCTGTTCCTGCCGCACCTGCCACTCCACCTGGCACTGGCCCGACGCTCCGAGCCCTCCCCACTCCCAGGCCCGCTCGTGCTGGGCGGTCGTCCGTGGAGCCCGGGGTCGGTCATCGACGCAGATCCGAGCGCGCGGGCGCTCGGCGTCCGACGCGGGATGCCACTCGGGAGCGCACATCGACTCGTCCCTGAGGCGACCTTCATCGACCCCGATCCGGAGGCGGATCGGGGAGCTGCGGAGGCCGTGTTCGAGGCGCTCGGACGGTCCAGCCCGAGCCTCGCCGGGAGTGCCGATCCACGCTCCGTGTCATTCGGGCTGTTCGAGGTCGGCATCGACGGCCTCGGCCCGTTGTGGGGTCCCGAGCCCGCCCTCGCTCAGCGGCTCGTCGATGCCGTCACGACGGCGCTCCCTGGTGAGGTCAAGCCACGGGTCGGCATCGCCGGCACGCATTTCGCCGCGACGATCGCGGCGATGGCGGCCGAGGCCACCGCACCGCTCATCGTCGCTGCCGGCGACGAGGCGGCGTTCCTCGCGGATCGCCCGTCCGGCCTGCTGACCACCGACCTCGACGTCCGCGCCCGGCTGACCCGTTTCGGACTACGGCGGATCGGCCAGGTCGCGGAGCTGCCGATGTCGGCGCTGATCGCCCGGTTCGGCGAGGAAGGCGGCCGTCTCCACGCGCGCGCCCGTGGCCAGGAGACCGAGCCGTTCCGGGCGCGGCGTGCGACGAAGCGTCTCGCCCTTGCGCTGCCGATCGAACCACCGGTCGAGGACCTCGAGCCGCTGCGGTTCGTGCTCCATCGGCTGGTGGCGGGGCTGACCGGGCAGCTGACCGCGCGCGGCCTCGCGGCAGACCGGGCGCTCCTCGCCCTCGGGCTCGACCTCGCCTTCGCGCCGAACGGCACCGCGCCCCGGATCGAGGTCGAGCAACGCTTCCCGGAACCCACCGCGGACGCCGAGGCGGTCGAGCGGCTGCTGTTCGCGCGGCTCGAACGGGAACCGCCGCCGGCCGCGGTCCAGCGACTCGAGCTCGAGCTGCGCGGGACGACACCGGCCGCCGGGCAGCAACTGCCGCTGTTCGTGCCGCAGGCCGCGCGGACCGCGAGACTCGACTGGCAGCTCGCTCGGCTCGCGTTGACCTATGGCGAGGATCGGGTGAGGCGCGTGGCGATCGGCGACCCCGAGGCGCCACTCCCCGAGGACCGCTGGACGTGGCGAGGGGTCGGGTTGGGGTCGGTCGGACCGGAAGGATCAGCGCCATGACGCGGTTACTGCGGGAGCATCCGCGGATCGACGTCGAGACGGACGCCGATGGCCGGCTCGTGGCCATCCGATGGAATGGCCGGCGCGAGGCGGTCGAGGTCTGCAATCGGTGGCGGGTCGAGGAGTCGTGGTGGCGTGACCCGATCGCCCGCGATTACGCGAAGGTCGTCGGGGAGCGCTGGCTCGCGCTCATCTACCAGGACCGCATCGCGGGCACCTGGCACCTCGAGCGGCTATACGACTGACCGTCAGCGAGGGCGGCGCCGCGTTCAGCGCAGTGGCGCGCCGAGACTCAAGCTGACGATGAAGAGTACGAGCAACACGCCGACCGCGAGGATCAGCGCGCCGAGGTCGCGAGGCCGCGTCGTCTGCATCTGACCGAAAACCCCCGTCCGGACCAACGCTTCCCGGGCGTCGGAAGAATCATAGTGCGGAGTCGTCGCGGCGCGTGTCACGACTCCGTTACAGCCTGGTTGCCGGGCAGTCGCTGCCGTACAGGACGGTGATGAATGTCATGTCGCCGAGCGGCGCGATGGTCGTCTGGACACGGCAGTCCCCGCGCCCGACCGAGTCCAGGACGAAGCTGCCGTCCTCTGCTGGACCGTTGAGGCCGACCGTGTCCAGGCCAGCCTCTTCGAGGGCACCCTGCATCCACGTGGTGATCGCCTTCGGGTCCCCGCCCGGAACGGAGAACCTGGCGCTTGCCGGGTCAGCGGCGGCGTCGTCGGCGACGGTGCTGCCGGGGAACCGGGGAAACCCGGCCGGGACCGTATCCCAGATGTGCCCCCAATCGGTGTCGGTTTGGCCAGCGACGAGGGACGACGACGGTGACGTCGACGGACTCGACGGGGTCGGCGTCACGGAGCTGGTCGTCGCTCCCGGGGTGTCGCCCGCCGTCGCGCCCGCGGACACGGTCGGCGACGAGACAGGAGAGCCGCACCCCGCGACCAACAGCGCGATGGGCAACATCAATAAGCGGTGGCGCGGTCGGGGCGGCATGGTCCGAGTCTAGCCCGGCTGACACAGGACCCCGCCGCCCCCATCGCGGCGAGGTCCTGGCAGGTCGTAGGCCGTTGATGGCGGTGATGCTGAAGGCCGCTCATCAACGCC
>DASSZA010000185.1:0-4076 GCA_035703005.1 Candidatus Limnocylindrales bacterium
GACCGAGTGCGCCCGCCGGACGTCGGGATGTGCCTCGTTGAGGTACGGCAGCGGGTTCGCGGCGCGCCGCCGGACGCGGCGGACGCGCATTCCCGGTCGCTCCGAGATCGACCGCTCGACGCCTTCGACCGCGTCGCCGATGCGGCCGACAAGCGGCTCGGCTGCCGCGGCGACCGAGGCGATGGCTTGTCGCGCGGGCCTGGAAACGCGGCGGATCGCTCGGGAACGTCGTGGGCCGGTCGCAGGCTGCTGCCGCCCGTCGAGATCATCACTCATCGCCACGAGTCTGCGGCATCGCGTGTGAGAACAGCCTCATCGGACGGTGATCGACGTCGCGGTCCGCTTTCGACGTGGGGTCGGAACGATCCCGTGGGATCCCGCCTATCCAGCCCGGCACCGCCCGATGAAGCCAAGGGAGATCCGGGCGTGGATGCAGCGAGCGGATGCTGGTCGAGGTCTACGTGGCCCGCGAGGTCGTGGTCAGACGCGACGATCGGCGGTGCCGCGCGATACCGGCGAGGAGCGCTTCGAGGCCGAACTCGAAAGATCCGTCACGATCGTCCAGCCCCTGTGAGGTGCCCGCACGGGGCGCCGACGCCCAGATCACGACCACCTCCGCGATTCGTGCCGCATCGCGAGGCGAGAAACCGTCCCGTTCGAGCGTCGCGAGGAATCGCGCCAGGAAAGCGCGTGCGTTCGGACCCGTCGGAGCACGCGCGCCGATGAGGAGGTCCGCCCCCGGGTGGGAACGGAGTCTCTCTCGAAGCACGCGAGCGGTCGTCTCGCACATCGCCCGCCAGCCAGTGGGCTCGCCGACGGCGACCATCACCTCCCCGACGATGTCGTCGACGAGCGCCGCGAGGAGCTCATCCTTGGTCCGGTGGTGCCAATACAGTGTCGCGACGCCTACGTCCAGCTCCGCTGCCAGCCGGCGCATCGAGAGCCGCTGGACGCCCTCGGTCTCGACGATACGCAGCGCAACGTCAAGGATGCGCCGTGGCGTAAGGCGCGCTCGATCCGCGCCCGATCGCACGGACGTCACGTGCTCGTCGTTTGACCACTCGAACAGCGTTCGAGTACGGTCGCGGTCGTCGGCGGACGGACATCCGTTCCGGGCGTCCAAACCATCGAGGAGCAGATGCACGTCGTCATCGTCGCCAACGATACGCAGGGTGGCGTGCAGCCATACCTTGCGCTTGGGGTCGGGCTCAAGGATGCCGGGCACGACGTGCGCATGGTGGCGCCTGAGAACGCCGCCGCCTCGATCCATGCCGCGCGGCTGCCGTACGCGTCGCTGTCCGGCGATGTCGAGGCGTTCATCCGGTCGTCACAGGCTGTCGCCGAGCGAGGGACATTGAACGCGATGCGCGTCGCACGGCGGGAGATGCGCTCGCGCATCGTCGGATGGACGGAGGAGACGCTCGACGCCGCGAGGGGTGCGGACGTGCTCACGGGCGGCGTCGGCGGCATGGTCACGGGCGTCGCCGTCGCCGACAGGCTCAGGGTCCCATTCGTCGAAGCGCACGTGCAGCCCGTCGGCGCACCGTCGGCGTCCTATCCGGGCCCTCTGTTCGCCTCCGTGCCCCGCTGGGCCGGCCCGATCGGGCGGCGCGCCAGTCATACGCTCTCGGAGCTCGCGATGTGGCTTCCGTTCCGCGACGGGATCAAGACGAGTCGTCGCGCTCTGGGTATCGGTGCGACCTCGACCGCGACGGCCGGGCAACCGGTGCTCTACGGCTTCAGCCATCGCGTGGTCGCCGTGCCGAAGAGCGCGGCGCGGCCGCGGCATGTCACCGGCTGGTGGTTCCATGACGCGCCGCGGGACTGGGCCATGCCTCCGGAGCTCGAGGCATCCCTGTCGGGATCGGGCCCCGTCGTCAGCGTCGGCTTCGGCAGCATGGCGGCGACCGACCCCGGCGAGACAGGCCGCCTGGTGATCGATGCAGCGCGGCTCGCCGCGGTTCGCATCGTCCTGCTGTCCGGTTGGTCTGGCCTCGACGTCCGCGATGAGCGCGTGCTCGTCATGCCGTCCGTGCCCCACGATCGCCTCTTTCCACGGGTCGCCGCGATCGTCCACCACGGCGGCGCGGGAACGACGGGCGCGGCTCTTCGCGCAGGCGTCCCGTCCATCGTCGTCCCGTTCGCGGTGGATCAGCCATTCTGGGGATCGCGAGTGGCGGCGCTCGGCGTGGGCCCAGCACCGATCCCGCGCAAGAAGCTGACCGCCAAGGCGCTCGCCTCGGCCATCGGCTGGGCCCTTGGTGACGCGGGGATGCGTCGCCGTGCGGCGGAGCTCGGCGAGCACCTCCGTGCCGAGGACGGTGTGGCAGCGGCAGTCGGCGTGTTCGCGCGGCTCCCGAAGGCCAGGTAGGCGCGGCGGCGTCGGCGGTACGGTTCAGCCAGGGCGCGAGAACCGTCCGCACCCACCACACTCAGGGTGCGGCTCCGACCCCGTGGTGGAAGGACCCGCCCGCCGCCGCTCAGTGCGGCAGGCGACCGATCCATTCAGTCCGCGGCAAAGATCTCGAAGACGGGCGGGAACGTCAGCAGGAAGCCGATGGCGAGACAGACGACAGCGACGGTGATCGCACGCCCGAAGTTGACCTCCTTTCTGCGCCAGATGAACCCAAGAACCCCCCACATCGCCAGGAAGACGATCGTCGAGATGATCACCTTCCCGGATAGCGGGCCGACGCCGGAGCCGATCCCATAGTTCTTGGCGAAGTCGAGCGTCGCGCTCGGTATGACCTTCGCCTCGTTGAGGACGACGATCAGGCCCAACGTCATGCATCCCACGCCGGCCGCGATGAATGCGGCAGCGACAGGACCGTTGGGCTTGGTGTCGGTGGGTGTGATCGCAGACATTCGTCGGTGCTCCTTCCTATGCGACCGGCGCGGCCTTGGTGATCAGAGCGCCGAACAGACCAGCGACCCCCGCGGCGACGAACGCCAGGACGAAGAAAAGGATCGCGGCCCGGCGGATCTCATTGCGACGGATCAGCTGCACGCCGTAGTACGCGACGGCGAAGGCGACCGCCGTGGCGAGGAAGGGCGCGAACCAGGCGATGTGCTCCTTCCACTCCATCGCGAATGCGTGCCAGTCGGTCGTCGCCGGACTCGACAGCAGGAGCGACCTCGGATAGTCCGTCAGATCGGTCGTGCCCTCAGGCGGCGTCGCCCGGTACCAGGGATACACGATCCATGTGCCGACGATCACCGTCAGCCATGCGACGATCGCCATCCCGATCGTGCCGATCAGCAGGCGAGGCGTACGTTCCTCGACGCCGTCCTGTGTCACGAGCTTCTCGCGCAGACTCCACAGGCCGGCGAGGCCACCGCCGAAGGCGAGCAGGAACAGCGCCCCGAAGACCATGCCGTGGATCAGCGCCCATGTCTCGCGGTTCGTGAGTTCCATGCCGTGCCCTCCTCGCGTGACGGTCTACGAGCCGGAGTCTTGGCCGATGTCGAGCGCGGCACTCGGGTCAAACGTCCCGCAATGCGTGGGCCTATCCGACCGGTTTTCTTGAGACCAAAGGAAGGACGCGGCGCACCGAGATGTTTTGGGGGGAAACCCACGACGGAGGACGATGCCGTGGGCTGACAGTCGGTGCGAACACGGTGGTTGGCTGACCGTCAGCGTGATCCTCAGCCCGACCGGAAACAGCGCGAAGGTGCGCGGGCATGCCGCGCTAGAACGGCTACCCGTCGCGGGCTGGCAGGTGATCAAAGAGGGTGGCTCGATCCGCGTGCTGCTTGCTGGGTCACCCGACCTGGATCGTGGCGCCGTTCGAGGAGCGGTCGAAACATCCCTCGCCTCGGTCGGCGTCCGCCAGGTGCCGATCCAAGTGGATCCTGGTGGACGTCATCCCTCGAACCGCGCTTGGCAAGGCGCCGCTCATTCGACGCGCTCTGCCGTCGGCGGCAGCGACGGCATCATAGACACGACATGGAGCACCACCAGCATCACGAGATGCACGAGGCCCATTCGGCCCGAGCAGCGGGGGCGCCGGAGAGTGGCGCTATGTCCCACGGCGACCATCGCCCCTCCAGCGGTCATGGGGGTCACGACCGCCACG
>DASSZA010000207.1:0-3111 GCA_035703005.1 Candidatus Limnocylindrales bacterium
CGCACCCGACAGCGAATGCGCGACCGGATGACCGATCAGGACGACCCGCTTCGTCATGCTCGCACCTCTTCCAGATCGGCGAAGAAGCCCGGATACGACACGGCGGCCGACCCCGAACGCTCGACTGTGGTGGCGTCGCCGGCGATCAGGCCCGCGATCGAGAACGTCATCGCGAGCCGGTGATCGTCGAAGCTGTCGACGGTCCCGCCGCGGAGGCGCTGTCCGCCCTCGATGACCAGGTCGTCACCCTCGACGCGCATCTCGGCGCCGAGCGCAGCAAGCCCGGCCTGGAGTCCCGCGATGCGGTCCGACTCCTTGTTCCGCAGCTCGCCCGCGCCGCGGATGATGGTCGTGCCACGGGCTTGGGTCGCGGCGAGGCACAGGACGGGGATCTCGTCGATCGCGGCGGCGACGTCGGCGGGATCGAGGTCGATCGCCCGAAGCTCCGAAGATCGGGCGACGAGGTCAGCGATCGGTTCGCCGACGGCGAGCTCGTCTGACTCGGCGGGGCGGCGCTCGTCGATATCGGCGCCCATGACCCGGAGGATGTCGAGGACGGCTCGTCGGGTCGGATTGACGCCGACGTCACGCAGCGTGAGCTCTGCATCGGGATGGATCGCAGCGGCAACGAGCCAGAAGGCCGCTCCGGACATGTCGGCCGGCACGTGCTGATCGATCGCTCGCACTGCCGTCCCTCCTTCCAGCGTCACGACGACGCCATCGCCGTCCTCCGCCCGTTCGACCGGCACGCCCCGCGCTCGCAGCATGCGCTCCGTGTGGTCGCGTGTCGCGACACGTTCCCGGACCGTCGTCCGGCCCTCCGCCCGCAACCCCGCCAGCAAGATGGCCGACTTGACCTGCGCCGATGGGACCGGCGTGCTGTGGTCCGTCCCCTGCAGCGGGGTGTGCCCGACCACGGTGAGGGGAGGGAGGGAATCGGCGCGTCGACCGTGGAGCACCGCGCCCATCCGACGCAGCGGTTCGATGATACGAGCGACCGGACGACGACGCAATGACGCATCGCCGTCGAGGATCGCCGTCATCGGCAGACCAGCGAGCACGCCGGCGATCAGGCGGAGACTCGTGCCGGAATTGCCGCAATCGAGGATCGCTTCGGGCTCGGTGAGGCCGTCGGCGCCTGGCGATACGACCCGGTACGCGACATTCCGGCCGTCGTCGTCGGGCCGTACCTCGATGGTCGCCCCGAGCGCCCGCATGATCCCCGCCGTCGAGCGCACGTCGGCGCCGTCGCCGGCTCCGGTGATCCGGCTCTCGCCACTGGCCAGTGTCGCCAGGATCAGCGCTCGGTGACTGATCGACTTGTCGCCGGGCAGCCGAAGCTCGCCGCGCAACCGCGTGGCCGGCCGGACCGAGGCGACGTCGGCGCTGATCAATGCTTCGCCAGACCGTCCGCGCCAGCGGATGCCGCGCTCGCGGCCGTCGCGCCGGCACCCGCGCTCACGAGCATGGGGTCGCCGTGGATCGACCGGACGTGCTCGTGGACCGGGACGATCGCATCCATCAGCGATCGGAACATATCGAGGTCGAGCTGCTGCTCCGCATCGGACAGCGCGGCGTCCGGGTCGGGATGGACCTCGACCATCACGCCATCCGCCCCCACCGCGACACCGCCGATCGCCAGCGGACGGACCAGCCAACGCTTCCCGGTGGCGTGACTCGGATCGACGATGACCGGCAGGTGGGTCAGGTGATGGAGGAGTGGCACCGCCGCGAGGTCGAGCGTGTTGCGCGTGTACGTCTCGAATGTCCGGATTCCGCGCTCGCACAGGATGACGTTCGGATTCCCGGAGCTGACGATGTATTCGGCGGCCATCAGCCATTCCTCGACGGTGGCGCCGTAGCCGCGCTTGAGCATGACCGGCCGCGCGACCCGCCCCACGTCCCGGAGCAGTGAATAGTTCTGCATGTTCCGGGTACCGATCTGGAGGATGTCGGCGTACTCGGCGACGATGTCGACCTGGGACGGCTCCATGACCTCGGTGATGATCGGGAGGCCGGTGCGGTCGCGCGCCTCGGCCAGGTAGCGCAGCGCCTCGACGCCCAGACCCTGGAACGCGTACGGGCTCGTTCGCGGCTTGAATGCGCCACCCCGAAGGATGGTCGCGCCCGCGGCAGCGACGGCATCCGCCGTCTCGAACAGCTGGTCGCGATTCTCGACCGAGCACGGCCCCGCCATCACGGTCAGGGACCCATCGCCGATCGCCGCGTCCAGCACACGGATCACGGTGTCCTCGGGGTGGAACTCGCGGGACGTGAGCTTGAACGGGCGGTTGATCGGTGTCACCCGCTCGACGCCGGGGAGCGCGGCGAAGCTCTCGAGCAGGGCCGGCCTTCGCCCGCCGATCTCGCCGACGAGGGCGATGACGACGTGGTCGCCATCCTGGTGGTCGAACGGCGTCAGGCCCTCGGCCAGGATCCGGCTCTTGACCCCGAGGACCTCGGCCTCACTGGCCCCTGTGGCCATCACGACGAACATCGCGCTGTTGACTCCTCGCTCATCGAGGTCGGCCAAACAAAAAAGCAGAGGTCTCGCCTCTGCTTCGTTCGCCCGGCACGACCCGTGCCCTCGGTCTCAGTGACTGAGGACGCTCATGCCGGGCATCGAAAGTAGAAGGTCGGGCTCATGCGTGCACGGCAGTGTGCGGTGCGGTCACGTCGCTGTCAACGACGCCCCGATCGACCACCCCAGCGGCGCAAAGACCCCGTGATAGCATTGCGCCGCCGTTCGAACGGAGAGGTCGCATAGAGGCCTAGTGCGGCGGTTTGCTAAACCGTTGAGTGGGGCAACCTGCTCCGAGGGTTCGAATCCCTCCCTCTCCGCCACCTCCGAAGATCGACGGCACGCGGCGCCCGTAGCTCAGTGGATAGAGCGTTAGGTTGCGGACCTAAAGGTCGTGAGTTCGAGTCTCGCCGGGCGCGCCAGCACCACTACCGGACCCTCGTCCGAACCCGCCGCGTACATCGGCCGCGCTTCGCCGTTCCAACTGATCTCCTCGATTTGGGCCGTCTCGCGCGCGACTAGCACGGCCAGCGAGCAAACCCAGGGGCCCCATGTAGGGCGAGACGGCGCCCAGTCGTCCCCTCAGGCAG
>DASSZA010000042.1:0-27197 GCA_035703005.1 Candidatus Limnocylindrales bacterium
AAGTACGTGGCCGACGTCCTCGTGGAGGAGGCCGGGATCACGCCGATGCTCCATCGACTGGCCGTCGCGCCGATCGTCGAGGATGGCCGCGTCCGAGGGGTCATCACGGAGAGCAAGTCCGGGCGTGAGGCGGTGCTTGCGAAGCGGATCGTCGACGCGACGGGCGACGCCGATGTCGCGGCGAGGGCGGGCGCCCCATTCCACATCACACCGCGCGAGGAGATGCTCGCAGCGTCAGTGATGTTCTCGATGACCGGCGTGAACAAGCCCCGATTCCTCGAGGCCGTCAGGGCGGACCCGCAGACGTACCGGGACTGGGCTGGCAATCAGGAATGGGACATCGAGACGACCGGCAAAGAGGACGCGATGTTCTCGCCGTTCCTGCGCAAGCCGTTCAAGCGTGCGGTCGCCGAGGGTCTCATTCCCCCCAACCTCATCACGCTCGCTGGCACGTGGGGCACGATCACCGACACGGGGGATCTCACCTACCTGAACCTGATCCACCTCACCGGTGTCGATGGCACGAACGCCGATGACCTCACGCGCGGCGAGATAGAAGGCCGCAAGCAGGCGATGCACGCGATCGAGGCGCTGCGCGCGTTCATGCCGGGCTGCGAGGAAGCCGTGCTGCGCAACTTCGGGATGACCATCGGCATCCGCGACACCCGCAAGATCGAGGCGCTCTACGACCTGACCGGGGACGACGTCCGGGAGCAGGGTCGCTTCGAGGATTCGATCGGCATCTTCCCCGAGTTCATCGACGGGTACGGGGTGTTGATCCTCCCGACGACGGGCCGCTACTTCCAGGTCCCGTATCGCTCCCTCGTCCCGAAGGGGATCGGCAACCTCATCGTCGCCGGCCGCTCGATCGGCGGGGACAAGATCTCGCACGCATCGGTCCGCAACATGATGTGCTGCACCGTGAGCGGCCAGGGAGCCGGAGTCGCCGCCGCCGTGTCCGTGAGGGACGATCGGCCGTTCGACGGGCTCGATGTCGGGAAGGTGCAGTCGGAACTCAAGCGCCAGGGCGTGCGCCTCGATTAGGACGAGGCGGCCGGCCGGACGTCAGCGGTTGAAGACGGCCCAGACCTCGTTGAGCCCCGCTGCCAGCCGGTCGATGTCGTCGGTCGTCGTGTAGACGCTGAAGCTCGCGCGGGCCGTCGCCGCAAGGTCGAGGCGCTCATGGAGCGGCATCGTGCAGTGGTGGCCGGCACGGACGGCGATGCCGAATCGATCGAGCACCTGCGCGACGTCGTGGGGGTGGATCCGCGGCAGATTGAACGGGACGACGCCACCCCGCTTGTCGGGGTCCATGGGTCCATAGAGCTCGATCTGGGGGACGTCGCGAGGAAGCACGTCGAGCGCGTACTCGACGAGCGCCCGCTCGTGCTCACGCACGGCGTCCATGCCGATCCCCATCAGATACTCGGCAGCCGTCCCGAGCCCGATGGCGTCGGCGACGGCCGGCGTCCCGGCCTCGAACTTCCAGGGGACCTCGTTGAACTCGCTGCGCCGCAGATGGACCTCGCGGATCATCTCGCCGCCCGCGAGGAATGGCGGCATCGCCTCGAGCAGCTCCGTGCGCGCCCACAGAGCGCCGGATCCCATCGGCGCGAGCATCTTGTGGCCGCTGAAGGCGTAGAAGTCGCAGCCGATGTCCTGCACGTCAACGGGGATGTGGGGCACTGCCTGGGCACCGTCGACGAGCACGAGCGCGCCGGCCGCGTGTGCCATCTCGGTCATCTCACGGACCGGGTTGATCGTGCCCAGCGTATTGGACACGTGGGTGAAGGCGACGAGCTTCGGCTTGAGCCGGAGCAGCACCTCGAACACGTCGAGACGCAGCTGACCGTCGTCGGTGATGGGGATGAACTCGAGATCGCCGTCCTGTTCCTGGACGAGGATCTGCCACGGGACCAGGTTGGCGTGGTGCTCCATCTCGGTCAGGACGATCTGATCGCCGCGGCCGATGTTCCGCCGGCCCCACGAGTAGGCGACGAGGTTGATCGCCTCGGTCGCGTTACGGGTGAACACGATGCCATGGCTATCCGGCGCGTTGATGAAGCGACCGACCGTCGCGCGCGCGCGTTCGTACGCGGCGGTCGCACGCTCACCGATCGTGTAGATCCCGCGGTGCACGTTCGCGTTGTATTCGCTGTAGTAGGTGTCGATGGCGTCGATCACGACCTGCGGCTTCTGACTGCTCGACGCCGAATCGAGATACGTCAGCGGGTGGCCGTTGATCTCCTGCTGGAGGATCGGGAAGTCGCGGCGCAGCGCGACCGGATCGAGGGTCGGCGGCGTGGGGGTCTCGATCGCCATCTGAGCCCGCCTAGCGAGCGGCCTCCACGGGTTGCCGGTCGGCGTCGCCCTCGGCGTCGAGGTCGGGGCCCTTGGGGACCAGGAGCGCCTCGTCGGATGCGGTCGTCTCGAGTCCAGCCTCGCGAAGGATCGGGCCATAGCCCTCCTCCTCGAGCTGCAGCGCAAGGTCGCGGCCGCCGGTCTTGACGATGCGCCCCTGGGCCAGTACGTGCACGACATCGGGCTTGATGTGGTTCAGCAGCCGCTGGTAGTGCGTGATGAGGAGGACCCCGAGGTTCGGGTTCAGCATCGCGTTGACGCCCTCGGCCACGATCCGCAGCGCGTCGATGTCGAGGCCCGAATCGGTCTCGTCCAGGATCGCCATCTCGGGCTCGAGCACCGCCATCTGCAGCATCTCGAGGCGCTTCTTCTCGCCGCCCGAGAACCCTTCGTTCACGTACCGGCTGGCGAAGCTCTCATCCATGCGCAGGAGCGCCATCTTCTCGCGCATCTTGGCGCGGAAGTCGCGCATCGAGACGCCGCCCCGCACGGGATCGGTCGGGTCGATATCGGCGTTCTTGTCGAGGCCCTGGAGCTTCGCGTTGAGCGCGCTCCGGATGAACGAGGCGACCGACAGACCCGGGATCGCGGTCGGGTACTGGAAGGCGAGGAACAGTCCGAGGCGCGCCCGCTTGTCAGGGGTCAGGGCGAGGATGTTGCGACCCTTCCAGACGACCTCGCCGCCGGTGACCTGATACGCGGGGTGACCCATGAGGGCATAGGCGAGCGTCGTCTTGCCCGAGCCGTTGGGGCCCATGATCGCGTGCACCTCGCCCTTCCCGACGTCGAGGTCGATCCCCTGCAGGATCTCGCGCTCTGGGTGGCCGAGTGGCGCGACCCGCAGGCCGCGGATGACGAGGTGTTGTTCGGGGGCGGCGGTCGACTGGTCGGTCACTGACTGATCAAGGCTCCATGCGGATCGTCGGGGGTGCCGATGCGCGGCGGCGCGAGATCGGCGAGGCTCATCGAATCGAGGGTCGCCGTGATCGCGTCGCGGACGCGGACCCAGAGGACATTCACCGTGCACCGCGATGAGCGGTCGCATGTCATCGCGTGCTCGGGATCGTCGGTGGCGCAGAACATCGGCGCGATCGGCCCCTCGAGCGCACGAAGGACTTCGCTCATGGGGATGAGCGCGGGCGTCCGCGTCAGCTCGTACCCGCCGTGGGCGCCGCGGGTGCTAACGACTAGCCCGGCCTCGCGCAGGTTGACGACGAGCTGCTCGAGGTACGCGCGCGGGAGGTCCTCCTCCGCGGCGATGCCAGCCAGGCTGACAGGCCCCGACCCGTAGTGATGCGCGAGCTGGACCATCAAGCGGACGCCGTACTCACCCTTCGTCGAGAAGGCGACGGCACCCGATCCGTGATAGGCGGGGCGCTGGATCGGCAGGGGCTCGAGCGGCTGGGGGTCGGGGCCGGTGGTCGCGGTCAGGGGAATTCCTCGATATCCGAGTGATTTCGTCGGATATCGAGTCTAGGGCGCGCGGGTCGGGGCGTCAACGCGGACAGGCGGCGGGCCGGTGGTCCCGCCGCCCCCGGGTCAGATCAGCCGGCGGTTCTGCGACGACTCGCGGCTACGTCCAGGAACAGGTCGCGGTCGCCCGCCGCCAACTTCTTTCGGTTCCCGCGATCAGCCTTTGATAGCGCCAACCACTGCTTCGTGAAGACCTTGGAACCCGATCTCGTTGATCGCCGAGCAGCCTGCAACCAGGCCTCAGATCGCTTGTCAGCCATCAGTTCAGGACGAACCAGGCGACGTACGTCGCCGAGGTGACCGTCGTGTTCAGATAGATCGTGAATGACCCCGTCGTCGGCACGACAGCGCGAACGTATCGTCCAGCTCGATTGGAATGCAGTACCGCGAATACTCGGCTGCTCGACGTCGTTCCCGGGAGATTGACTTTCAGGCTGGACCTGCCGGCGCCGATCGTCGCTCGATTCGAGCGGCTGAATGTCACCTTGCCGGCGACGGTCAAGGCGAGATCCGTCGGCGACGCTGCGATGGCCTGGACGCCGATGCCGCCGGTCTCGCCGGTTCCGCGCACTCCGATGAAGCCATCCCCCCAAGCCCCGATCGAGCCCGTGCCGTAGTGGCCCACGTCATCGCTGTCACCCCACACGCCGACGCTGAAGCCATTGACATTCGGGAAGGTAGGCGCCCAGCCGTACGCCCCCGTGTAGGTCGTCACCCAGAAGGGCGCTGCATCAGAGTCATCGACGGAGACTGCGTATACGCCGGCGGCGGCGGTGATGCCGCCCGGATCCGAGGGGTCGGTCTCCGCGACGGTGGTCGCCACGCCTTCCGCGTTCTTCGCCAAGATGCTGGGTGCCACGCCGACGTTCGTGGCTTGGAAGGCCGTCGTCCGATCACCCGTGTCAGTGATCGATGTCTTCGCGGTCGTCGGGTTGTCGGTTCCTTTGACGACGTCATTAGGATCCGCGGCAACGGCGGTAAGCGGCATCGCCGCAGTCGCCGCGACAGCGGCGGCGCCACCGGCGGCCGCAGTCAGCAGGGCACGACGAGTTCTGAGCGTGTTGGGATCGGATGCCATGTGGCTCCCCTCCTCGTTTGGCGAGGATCGAGTCCCCGCCTTACGCGGCATTCTGCCACGTCCAGAACCGGTCGGACGTTCGAAATATAGCGTCGCGGGGGTACCAAAGTCCTACACGGATCCTCCTACGATGCCGGTCACAGACCACAGATGCGGTAGCTGCGACGCTCGAGTCGGCGTCCGGCATCCAGCCTCGTGGTGAGGGGTTCGGGGGCTAGATCAGGCCCTCGAGATGCTCCGCGTCGTGATCGACGACGAGGCCCAACAGACCGTCGGCATCGAGCTGACCGAACGTCGCATGGCGCCCGGTACGCGTCCAACCGCCGTCGTCGAGCGCGCGGTACATGGCGACCGTGTCGCCCCGAACGGAAGCGAAGCGGTCGAGCACGCCATCGAGACCGAGTGTCGCTTCATCGGGCCACGGGCCCGGCTCCTGCCACGACCAGCTGGGCTCATCCTGCGTTTCGAGCTCGGTGACACGTCGCTGATGGACCTCGAGATCGACCGCGATGAGGTGACGCACGACCAGTTCGGGCGTCCATTCGCCGTCGGGTGTCGGCTGGCCGTCAGCGGAACGCGCGGCCACCGCGACGACGTCTGGGAACGCCGCCAGTCGCTCTAGGCTCTCATCGCGCTCTCCCATCAGGCGCTCGCGGTCCCGAGCATCGACTGCCGCCACTCCTCTGTGGCCTCGACTGCGTTGAACGTGTACATGTGGAAGCCCGTGACCTTCGCGTCCGGATCCGCGAGGAGTGGGGCGATGTCCTCGACGAAGCCGGTCGGCTTGTAGAACCCGCCACTCTTCGCCAGGCCCGTCACGAAGCGGAGGTTCTTCACGAGGAATCGCTTCGCGTCCTTCACGCCGATCCGGGCGGCGATCGACAGGAGCTTCTGCGGGTCGGCGACGCCGGGAACGCCGATGACGATCTCGGGTCGAAGGCCGGCTTCGCGCTCGCGGCGCACCCACGCCCCGATCGCCTTCACGTCGAAATCCATCTGGGTGGTCACGTGGTCGACGTAGCGCGCCTTGTCGTGCAGGGCCGTTTCGAGTGCGTCGTCGGGGATGTCGGGGTGCCCCTGCGGGTAGCCGGGGCAGCCGAGCGTCGTGAACGGGTGACCGAGCTCGTCCATGGCCTTGAGGAGCGACAGGCCGTCAAGGTACTCGCCAGGCTCGTCGGCATCGCCGCCGACGACGAATGCGTGCCTCAACCCTCCCTCGCGGGCTCGATCGAGCAACCCCGCAAGCGTCGGGCGATCAGCGATCATCCGCGCCGAGAGATGCGGGATCGCGCGGAACCCGTCGGTCTGGAGCTTGACGGCCCAGTCGAGGGTCGCATCGATCCCCTTCGCGGGCGAAGCCGTCACGGATACGCGCGCGCCGGCCGGCAGGTGCGGGATCTGCTCCGGCAGGTTCTTGAGTGGCAGCAGCTCGAAGATGGGGTCCTCGAGCGCCGCCACGAGCGCGGAACGCGCGTCAGCCTCGAGCCCGCGCCGGCGGCCGAGCAGCGTCGCCATCAGACCTCCGAGTCCGGCATCGACGCCTTACGCCGGATCATGAACTCGAGCAGCTCCTCGTCGGTCGCCTGGTCCATGGCCGGTGCCTCGTACTCCACGAGCATCCGTTTCCAGATCGTGTTGGCACGCTGCGCCGCGTCGAGCGCGCCATCCTCGGTCCACTGCTCGAACGAGTTGTTGTCGGCGACCTCGGATCTGTAGAACGCGGTCTCGAAGTTCGCGAGCGTGTGCGCGGTGCCCAGGAAGTGCTGGCCCGGCCCGTTGTCGCGGATCGCGTCGATCGCCTGGCCGTTCTCGGACAGGTCGACGCCCTTCACGAAGACGGCCATCATCCCGCACTGGTCGGCGTCGAGGATGAACTTCTCGTAACCGACGGTCAGCCCACCCTCGAGCCAGCCGGCTGCGTGCAGGACGAAGTTCACGCCGCCGAGGACCGTCGGCTGGAGGGTGGCGGCGCTCTCGTACGCAGCCTGGGCATCGGCGATCTTCGAAGCGCACAGCGACCCGCCGGAGCGGAACGGGACGCCGAGACGCCGTGCGAGCGAGGCCATCGTGTACAGGACGAGGGCCGGTTCAGGCGTCCCGAAGGTCGGTGCGCCCGACTGCATCGACATCGAGCTCGCGAAGCTGCCAAGGACGACGGGCGCACCCGGCCGCACCAGCTGCACGAACGTCATGCCGGCGAGGGCTTCGGCGAGCGTCTGTGCGGCGACACCGGCGGCTGTCACAGGCGCCATCGCGCCGGCGAGGATGAATGGCGTGAGGAGCGTGGCCTGGTTCGCCTCTGCGTACGCCCGCGCCGCTCCGAGCATCGTGGCGTCCCACACCAGCGGCGAGTTCGCGTTGATGAGCGACAGGATCACGGCGTGGTCTTCGAGGTACTCGGCGCCGAACAGGATCCGTGCCATGTCGACGGTGTCGCGCGCCCGCTCCGGTGCCGTGACCGACCCCATGAACGCCTTGTCCGAATAGCGCATGTGCGAATAGACCATGTCGAGATGGCGCTTGTTGACGGGGATGTCGACCGGCTCGCAGACGGTCCCGCCGCTGTGATGGAGGTGCGGCGAGAGGTACGTCAGCTTCACGAGGTTGCGGAAGTCGTCGATCGTGCCGTAGCGGCGACCCTTGTCGAGGTCGCGGACGAAAGGGGATCCGTAGTTCGGCGCGAAGACCGTATGCATCCCGCCGATCTCGACGTCATTCGCGTGGTTTCGCGCGTACTGCGTGAACTGCCGTGGCGCACTGGCCTGGACGATCTTCCGGCACATCCCGCGCGGGAAGCGGACGAGCTCGCCATCGACATCGGCGCCGGCGTCCCGGAGCAGGCGCGTCGCCTCGGCGTCCCCGCGGAACACGACGCCGACCTCCTCCAGGATCGTGTCGGCGTTGTGCTCGATCAGTGACAGGCCCTCCTCGCCAAGGACCTCGAACGGCGCCAGGGTCCTCGTCAGGTACGGCGTCCGTTCGAGATGGGCATGCAGGCGGGCGGCACGGCGCGCGTCCCGACCCCCGCTCCGGCGGCTCGGCGCCGGCTCGGTCATGCGTCGTCTCCCGGGACCGGGCGAAGTGCGGCACGCCGACGTCGCCGGTCGATCGGCCTGTCGGCGCCTCGGCGCTCGGCCGCTGGGGGCCGGACGGGGAGCGGCACCACGCGCTCGAGATTGGTCGACGGCGCGGTGCGATGCGGGATCGCCATCGCCTCGACGAAGTGCTCCTGGAACCGCGGCTCGACCGCGGTCTCGATCTTCTCGACGCGACGCACGACGCTTTCGATCTCGGTTCGCGCCGCGCCGGATAGCAGCGCGATGAGCGCGCCCGTCCCGGCGGCATTGCCGGCAGCCCGGACACGCGACAGATCGCAGTCAGGGATGAGCCCCAGCACCATCGCGTGGAGCGGGTCGATCTGGCTACCGAACGCGCCGGCCAGTCTGACCTCGTCGACCTCATCGATGCCGAGCTGGTCCATGAGCAGTCGCGCGCCGGCATAGAGCGCGGCCTTCGCCAGCTGGATCGCGCGCACGTCGTTCTGGGTGATCAGGATGCGGGGGCCGGCGGCGTCGCCCTCTTCGCCCACCGCGGGCTCGTGGAGCACGTAGCTGAACGTGCGGCCGTCGGCGATGACGCGCGCCGTCCGCTCGGCCATCGTTCCGTCGATGACACCGTCGGCGGTGATGACGCCGGCAAGGAACAGCTCAGCGACGACCTCGATGATGCCGCTGCCGCAGATCCCGGTGACGCCGGTCCCTCGTCGGCGGACCGCGTCGCCGAACTCCGGTGCGTCCGACCACGCATCCACGCCGATGATCCGGAATCGTGGCTCGAGGGTCGCCCTGTCGATGCGCACACGCTCGATGGCGCCCGGTGCTGCGCGCTGACCCGAGCTGATCTGCGCGCCCTCGAACGCCGGGCCGGTCGGGCTGCTGGCGGCCAGCAGTCGGTCGCGGTTGCCGAGCACGATCTCGGCGTTCGTGCCGACATCGACGACGAGCGTCATCGCGTCGGTCTCGTGCGGCTCCTCGGCGAGGATCACCCCCGCCGTGTCGGCGCCGACGTGGCCCGCGATACACGGCAGCATATAGATCCGTGCGCCGGGGTTCGCCCGGATGCCGAGCTCGGTCGCCGTCGTCTCGACAGCGGCATCAGTCGCGAGCGCGAAGGGCGCTGAGCCGAGCGGCGTCGGGTCGATACCGAGCAAGAGGTGATGCATGATCGGGTTCCCGACGATCGTGAGCTCGAGGATCTCGACCCGCTTGCAGAACGCCTTGTTCGCGAGGTTCGCCAGCAGGCCGTCGATGGCCTTGCGAACGGCCGCCGTCAGCTCCTCGTCGCCACCCTCGTGCATCATCACGTACGAGACGCGGCTCATGAGGTCCTCGCCGAACCGGATCTGCGGGTTCATCACGCCGGCACTCGCGATCACCGACCCGTCGGTCAGGTCCACGAGGTGGCCCGCGATCGTCGTCGACCCGACGTCGATCGCCACGCCGTAGGCTCGATCGTTGTAGCCCGGCCAGATGGCGATCACATCACGGCCACCGTGGACGGCGACCGTAACGCGGTAGTCGCCGTCGGTCAGCGTCTTCTGCAGGGTCTGGATGACGTGAAGGTCGGCGCGGAGGTCGGTCAGGCCCCATTCACGCTCCAGCGCATCGAACAGCCGACCGAGGTCGCCGGTCGGCGTCGCGATATCGGGCTCGGTGACGTCGACCGTGTGCAGTCGCAGCACAGGGTCCATCTCGAAGGCACGGGCCGCGAGCTCCTTGCGGACGACCTGACGGTGGACCTGGCTCTCGGGCGGGACGTCGACCACGAGGTCCCCAAGGACGCAGGCGGTGCACGACAGGCGTCGGTCGTCAGGAAGGCCGGACACCTCCCGGTACTCCGACTCGACGGCGTTCGGCTCGGTCAGATGGTCAGGGGTCGAGGTGATGCCGTGCTTGGCGAACGTCCCGAACGCCGGGGTGACGGCACATCGGCCGCAGATGCCGCGACCGCCACAGACCGAGTCGATATCGACTCCGAGCGAACGCGCCGCGTCGAGGACCGTGGTCCCCGACGGCACGCGGCCGCGCCGCCCCGACGGCGTGAAGATGACCTGTGCTTCAGTGGGCGCCACGGTGCGCGACCGGTGTCAGCCGACAGCCGGGACGTCGAGCCCGGGCACGTCGACGCCGGGCACATCGGCTGACGAGCTCTGCCCACTGCCGTTGCCGGCCGGGCCGCGCCGGCGGTTGACCCGGCGGCGTCCGACCTCACCGTCGGTCGGCTCGACGCGGAACCGACGGATCCATCGGGCCGCGTCGCGATCGTTGCCCATGAGCACGTCGCTCGCCATGACGGACGTCCGCACGCCTTCCGACACGGGATTCGTGATCGCCGAGGTCAGGCCGGACGCGATGGCCATGTTGAGGAACGCGCCGTTGATCCCCTCGCGGTTCGGGAGTCCGAAGCTCACGTTCGAGGCGCCACAGGTCGAGTTCACCTTGAGCTCGTCGCGCAGCCGGTTCAGGATCCTGAACACCTGTCGGCCGGCGCCGGAGAGCGCGCCGATCGGCATGAGCAGCGGATCGACCACGATGTCCTCGCGCGCGATGCCGTGATCGGCGGCACGTTCGACGATGCGCTTCGCGACCGCGAAGCGGACGTCCGGATCCATCGAGATCCCGGTCTCGTCGTTGCTGATCGCCACGACGGCACAGCCGTACTTCCTGACCAGCGGCAGCACCCGCTCGAGCCGCTCTTCCTCGCCGGTCACGCTGTTGAGCAGCGCCTTGCCCTTGTACGCGGCGAGCCCTGCCTCGAGCGCCTCGACGATCGAGGAATCGATCGACAACGGCACGTCGGTGAGCGACTGGACGAGCTTGATCGTGTCGGCGAGGATCGCGGGCTCGTCGGCCAGCGGGATGCCGGCATTGACGTCGAGCATCTGCGCGCCCGCCTCGACCTGGGCGATCGTGTCGCGCTCGACGCGTGAGAAGTCGCCGGCCTTCATCTCCTCCATGAGGATCTTCCGACCGGTGGGGTTGATCCGCTCGCCGATGATGACGAACGGCTGGTCGTCCCCGATGACGACCTCCCGCGTGGCCGAGCTGACCACCGTTCGGGTCATGCGTCGGCCGCCTTGCCCTGCGTCTCGTCGTGCGCCGGCGGGAAGATCGCGCCGCCCTCGACGCCGCCGGTCTGGATGAGCATCGCCAGGCGGTGCTTGTCGTAGTCGGCCTCCAGGCGCTCGGCCTCAGCGGCGACCTCGCCGTCGATGTCCTCGCCACACCGCTTCTGGGTCCGCCGCCATTCCTCGATGTAGTCGTTGTACGCGCGTTTGCCGGCGCGGCTCGCGGCCTTGTCGATGGCGACCTGGAAGCGCGGATGCAGCACGATCTTGCTCTGCTTGCGGCCCTCGCGAGCGGTCACCTGGGCCGGGATGTCGCGCCACCAGATGACGGTCATGGTCCCCATCGATCAGCGTCCTCCGAAGTCGAGCAGTGAGGTCACAGGCGGCGCCGGCTCTCCGGCGGCGACCGCGGCGATCGTCGTGGCGAGCTCGCCGTATCCGGTCCGGCGCCGTTCGTAGCGCAGGCCGAGTCGTCGCGCGGCCCGGCGCGCGGTCGCGGTGAGCGCCGGGTCATCGGTCTGAGCGAGATAGACGAGCCGCTGGTAGTTGCCGAAGTACTGCTCGAGCAGCTCCGGATGCCGGTCGAGGCCGAGGCCCTTGATCACCAGCCGGTCGAAATTGCGAGCGAGGAAGTCGGTCAGGAAGAACGTCGCCGGCTCCTCGTCGGCGAGCTTCGCGAACTCGGGGCTGGTGGCGTAGAACTCGTAGCAATGCGCGCCGGCGAGGCGTTCGACACCCTCCTCGGCGATGACCGGGTCGAGCAACCCGCCCGTCCCGCAATCGGCGTAGGCAACGAACACGCGGTCATACCCGGCACGCCGCCGGCGGATCCGCTCACGGACCGCGGCCGGGATGCCGCCGGGACGGTTATGGAGCGTCGCCGGCAGACACGTGATATCGACGTTCGCCAGGTCCTTCGTCAGCGCGACGAGCTCGCGTGCCAGGGCGCCACAACCGACGACGAGGACGCGGGGCGGATCCTGCCGGCCGGTCTCAGGCGGGGACGCTGGCACGCGCGCGTCGCTCGTCGATCAGACGCCGGGCCGTTTCCGCGGCGACGCCGGCATCGCGGCAGTAGGCGTCCGCGCCGACGGCCATCCCGAACTCCTCGTTGAGCGGCGCCCCGCCGACGAGGACGATGTAGTCGTCACGGATCTCGCGATCCTTGAGGGTCTGGATGACGACCTTCATGTACGGCATCGTCGTCGTCAGCAGCGCCGACATCCCGAGGATGTCGGGCTTGTGTTCGGTGAGCGCGTTGAGGAACTTGTCGGCGTCGGTGTTGATGCCGAGGTCGACGACCTCGAACCCGGCGCCCTCGAGCATCATCCCGACGAGATTCTTGCCGATGTCGTGGATGTCGCCCTTGACGGTGCCGATCACGACCTTGCCGACGGGCTCGGCGCCCGTCTCGGCGAGGAGCGGGCGGAGGATCGCCATGCCGGCCTTCATCGCGTTCGCGGCCAGGAGCACCTCCGGGACGAACAGGATGCCGTCGCGGAAGTCGATCCCGACGATCTTCATCCCGGCGACGAGCGCGTCGTCGAGCACCTGGGTCGCCGTGTAGCCACGGCCGAGGAGGATCTTCGTCCCGTCGACGATCTCTTCCTTCATCCCGTCGTACAGGTCGTTGTGCATCTGTTCGACGAGCTCCTCGTCGGACAGGCTGTTGAGGTCGATGTCCTGATAGTCGTCGGTCATGGTTCGAGCTCCGGAACTGTGGGGAAGCGTTTCGTCTCGGCGTAAGGGGTTCCACATCGTGGAACCGTGCCGTATGATGGAACTCTTGGACCGAGAATCTAGTCCACGAAGGTACCGATGTCCAGCGTCCAATCCATCAGACGAGCCTTCGCCGTCCTCGAAGCCCTCGACGACGGCCCGCTCGGCGTGACCGAGGTGGCCGAGCGCGCCGTGCTCCCCAAGTCGACGGCCGCGCGGCTGCTCGCGACGCTCGTCGGTGAGGGGGCCGTCGAACAGGTCCCGGGCGATACCTCCTACCGACTCGGTCCGCGGCTCGTGACGCTCGGCGGGGGCTACAGCCTGGTGCGATCGGTCGCGGCGGTCGGGCGCCCCGTGTTGCAGGAGCTCGCCGCCGCCTCAGGCGAGGCGGCCGGTCTCGGCGTCTCGGACGGCGACCAGATCCACTACATCGACCAGGTGGATACCCCGAACCCCGTGGTCGTCCGCGACTGGACCGGGCTGCGCGCTCCGCTCCACGCGGTCTCGTCCGGTCAGGTCCTGTTGGCATTCCGCGGCCAGACGTCGATCGAGCGCTACCTGGCCCAAGGGTCGCTGGAGCGATTCACGCCGAAGACGCTGATCGAGCCCGATGCGATCCGCGAACGGCTCCGCGACGTCCGCCGACGTGGCTATGCGTGGGCCATCGAGGAGTTCGACGCAGGCATCTCGTCGGTCGCGGCACCCATCGCGGACGACTCGGGCGAGGTCATCGCCGCGGTGCACCTCCACGGGCCTTCGTACCGCTTCCCGGTGCCGGGCACGGAGGGCGAGATGGCGCAGCTCGTGGCGACGGGGGCTGCGCGGATCGCGGCAGGTCTTCGGGAGCGTTAGGGGACCGCGACCCCGATCGCCGAGGGACGGCTCGCCTCGAACGATCCTCCACCGAGTCCGGGAGTGTGGGCGTATGCCGACAACGCCGGCTGGCCGCCGAGGTGGGCATACAAGACTCGAGAGCCGGCGGGGATCTCACCGGATCGGATGAGACCGATGAGGCCGGCCATCGACTTGCCCTCATAGACCGGGTCCGTGATCATGCCCTCCGTTCGGGCCGCGAGCTGGATCGCCTCGATCGTCCCTTCATCGGGCACGCCATACAGCGGCCCGGCGTATCCGTCCACCAGGGTGACGTCCTCGTCACGCAAGTCACGCTCCACGCCGATGATGGCGGCAGTAGCTTGCGCGATGCCGGCGACCTGGGCCCGGGTCTTATCGGGAGTCCTCGAGGCATCGACGCCGATGACACGGCGATCGGCCCTGCCCTCGAGCGCGACGCCGGCAACCATCCCAGCCTGGGTCGAGCCGGTGACCGTGCAGACGATCACGTGATCGAAGAACACGCCCAGCTGCGCCTCCTGCGCAGCGACTTCACGGACCCAGTTCGCAAATCCGAGACCACCCAGGGGATGATCCGAGGCTCCCGCCGGGATGGGATAGGGCTTGCCGCCTGCGTCCTCCACGGACTGGAGCGCATGCCGCCAGCTGTCGCGGATCCCGATGTCGAAGCCAGCCCGGTCCATACGGATGTCGCCGCCCATGATCCGGGTCAACTGGATATTGCCGACGACCTCATACCCGGGGTCGTCCCAGTCGACCCAGTGCTCCTGGACAGTGACCACACCGAGGCCAAGATGCCTCGCGACGCCGGTGACGGCTCGGGTGTGGTTCGACTGCACGCCGCCGATGGAAACCAGTGTGTCGCAGCCCTGCGCGATCGCGTCTGCGGCGAGGTATTCGAGCTTGCGCACCTTGTTGCCACCGAACGCGATCCCGGAGTTGCAGTCCTCGCGCTTGGCCCAGATCTCGACAGCACCGCCAAGGGCCGCCGACAGTCGCCGAAGGGGATGGATCGGAGACGGACCGAATAGCAGTGGAACGTGTGCGAAGTCGTCGATGGCCATCTCGCACCTCTTAACCGCGCGTTGGTATAATCGTATACGATACGTCAAGTATACGATGCGTTTCGATGTCGACCGTAGACCTCGTCGAACAGCGCATCCGTGACGGCCTGCTCCGCGGCGACTACCCGCCCGGCACGTGGCTACGTCAGGATGACCTCGCGGCCGGATTGGGTGTCAGCAAGATCCCCGTGCGCGAGGCGCTCCAGAGGCTGGCCGCAGCCTCACTGGTGACATTCGAGGCGAACCGTGGAGCGAACGTCCGCGGGCTGACGAAGCGCGATGCCGAGGAGGTCTTCACGCTCCGGCTGGCGTTCGAGCCAGAGCTCCTGCGACGGGCTATCGGTCGCCATACGATCGTGGATCTGGCGACGGCGGAACTCGCGCTTGCCGATGAGGGTGCCACGCTCACCGAATCGAACTGGAGATTCCATCGCGCACTCTATGCGCCGGCGGATTGGTCGCGGGCGCTCCGAATGGTCGAGACCCTCAACGCCGCCGTCGCGCCCTATGTCCTGCTCTATACCGCGGGCCTGGGCGGAGCCGCCCGATCCGACGCAGAGCATCGCGAACTGCTCGAGCATTGCCGGAGGACGGACGCACGCTCTGCCACTCGGGTTTTGCGCGAGCATCTTCGGGGTGCCGCAGATGCCGTCATCGCGTCGCTCTCGTGATCGATCCGTGTCCGGCGCGGATGTGGCTACCGATCGAGGAGACGCTCGCGGCAGCATCTGCTCGAGTCCCGGCGGACGAGCGTGGTTCCGTTACTCGGCCGCGGGCGCCGGTCCTGGCGCGGCCGGCCCTGGTGCCGCCGGCCCGGCCGGCTCCAGATCGATGGTCCTGACCTGGCGCGTCTTGCCGGCCTCGGTGCGCACGACTGCTGAGGGGATCACCCCATTCGCCAGCCGCTCGACCACGGCGAACTCTCCTGAATAAAGCCCGGACCCGGTGATGCGGACCCGTGTCCCGACGGAAAGTCCGGCTCGGCCTTTGCCCGCATTGACATCGATGATGGCGACCGTCGGGCGGACATACGGTGCGTCATCTGGCAGCCCGGTGGGCGGCGGTGGTCGGTTGGCGGTCTTGGCCGGCGGATATGTGACTTTCCGTTTGGGCACTGGGCCTCCTGCTACTGCGGGTTCCTACTCCGTTCCGGACGCTTCTTCCTTGGCGGCCTTCTTGACCTTCGCAGCCGTGGCTTCGACATCGGCCGCGATCCCTGCGGCTTCCTCGGCTGCCGCCGCAGTCGCGTCATCGAGCGCGTCAGAGGACCCTGAGCCGTTGCCACCGAACGCCTGCGAGCGGATCTCGGAGACCTGCGCTTCGGCTTGCGTCCGGATCTCAGCGACCTGTTCGCCCGCCTTCTCACGGACGTCGCGGGTCCGGACTTCGATCTCGTCACCGATCTCCCCGAGACGGCGGTCGACGCGGTAGCGCTCGCGGAACTCTGAACCGGAGCGAGACATGTACCACGCGGCTGCGCCCGCTGCGAGCGCCAATCCGGTGATCACACCACTGATGAAGCCCATCGGGTCACCTCCAGGTCAGTGTCTGATGGGTCCCTGCGGCCCACGAAACGACGATCCAGACCGAGTGTAGCGCGTAGGTGTACATCCCCTCCGAGGGGGCCAGCCGCCCACGGATGCGGCGTCAACCGCCACCCTTCACCCGTCGCACTTCGGCCGTGATCGCCGGCACGACGGCATGGACGTCGCCGATCACCGCATAGCTCGCGCGACGGAAGATCGGCGCTTCGGGATCCGTGTTGATGACGAGGATCCGCTTGGCCGCCTTCGCGCCGACGATGTGCTGGATCGCGCCGCTGATGCCACACGCGATGTAGAGGTCCGGGGCGATCCGCGTGCCGGTCTGACCGATCTGCTGGGCATGCGGCCGCCAGCCGAGGCTCGTTGCGACGCGCGAGACGCCGACGGCGGCACCAAGGACCGATGCGAGGTCATCGAGCATCGCGAACGCTTCGGCACTGCCCATCCCCCGCCCGCCACCGACGACGACCTTCGCGTCGGCGAGCGAAACCCCCGCACCCGCTGCCACGTCGCGTCCGACGACCCGTGCCCGGAGATCGGCGTCGGTCACCGGCGCGGCTACGCGCGCGACCGTCGCCTGGCCGCCTGCGACCGGCTCGAGCGCGGCGACCGCATGCGGTGCGACCGTCATGAACCGCGGCGCACCGTCGAGGACGGCATCCTCGAGGAGGCTGCCGGCCCAACGCTGCCGGGTGATGCGCCACTGACCGCCCGGCTCCGCCGAGACGACATTGGCCGCCATCGGTTGACCGGTCCGGGCCGCGACCTGGGCGAGGATCTCGGTGGCGCGGTCGCTGCCCGGGGCGACCACAGCGTCATAGGAACCTGTCGCGACGACGGCAGCGACGCCGGCCGCCCAGGCAGCCGGAGCGTAGGCCTGCAGACCGTCGCCGGTGACGAGATGAGCGGTAGCAACGCCGTAGCCGCCGAGACCGGCCGCGACCGACTCTGCGCTCGCGACCTCCTCGCCGCCGGCGACCACGACGGCGTCGAGCGCTCCAGCGGACGCCTTTGCCAGGCCTGCCGCGAACCCGAGCGCCTCGGCACTCAGTCTGTCGACCGATCCATCGGCAGTCTCGACGAAGACGAGGATGCCGCTCATACGACGCCGATCTCGCGCAGGACCTCGACGACGCGAGGCGCGGCCTCGGGCCCGTTCCCGAGGATCTCGACCTGCGCCTCCTGCTCGACCGGCAGCTTCAGTCGGTCGAGCGTCGGCCCACCGGCGGAGGCATGCTCTGGGCTCGTCGTGTCGATCTCCTTCTTCTTCGCACGGAGGCGGCCCGGGACGGACGGATAACGCGGCAGGTTGATTCCCTCGCGCACACCGACGACCGCGGGGAGCGGCAGTTCGAAGACGTCCCAGCCGCCGGACACCTGGCGCCGCGCTCGCGCAGTGCCACCGTCGATCTCGAGCGCCTTGATGCCGGTGACGACCGGCCGATCCAGGGCGACCGCGACCCGGATGCCGACCTGGTATCCGCCCGAATCGGCCGACTCGTTGCCGACGAGGATCAGGTCGAACGGGCCGTCGGCAGCCTCGAGCCGCCGGATCGCCTCGGTCAAGGCGGCGGATGTCGCCATCGGGTCCCAGTCGGAGCCATCGGTCTCGAGCAGCACCGCACGGTCGACGCCGATCGCGAGGGCATCGCGCAGTTGATCGGCGGCTTCGGCCGGCCCAAGCGTCATGACGGCCGACTCACCACCGTTGGCCTCGATCAGGCGGACGGCTTCCTCGACCGCGCACTCCTCGTGGGGGCTGACGACGAAGCCGAGGTAACGGGTATCGATCGCGCGGCCGTCATCCGTCAGTCCGATCCGGCCTCCGGTCGCCGGCACCCGCTTGACAAGCGCGAGGATCCGCATACCCGACGTCAGCTCCTGATCCGCTCGTTCTCGGGATCGAACAACGGCCGGCTCCCGGCCACCGCGACGGTCACCGGGTAGCGCTCGCCGAAGTACTCGACGAGCAGCTTGTTGCCCTCCACCGCCTGGTCCGGTGGCAGGTAGGACATCAGCAGGTGCTTCCCGACCGATGGCCCGGACCCGGCGCTCGTCACGTACGAGCGGCGACCCTTGGCGTCGACGAGCGGGCTGCCGTCCTGGGCGAGGATCGGCTCGCGACCGAGCATGTACCGCTTCACGCCGCTCTTCGACGTGTTGTCGTCGACGGTCAGCGTGCATAGGATCGCCGCCGGTGCCTCGTCGCGGATCTTGAGGTAGGCCTCGCGGCCGACGAAATCGGCGTCCTTGACGGTCGGGCGCGCCATCCCCGCCTCGACGAGATCGAAGTCGAGCTCGAGCTCCGCCCCATGCGCTCGATAGCCCTTCTCGAGCCGCGACGTGACCGCATACGTGCCGATCCCGACGGGTGCGAGCCCGTGCGGCTGACCCGCTCGCCAGATCGCGTCCCACACGCGGAGGCCTTGCTCGATCGGGACGTAGATCTCCCAGCCGAGCTCACCGACGTAGCTGATCCGCGACGCGAGGGTGCGGACACCGTCGATGTCGATCGTCTTCGTGGTCAGGAACGGGAAGCCCTTGTGGCTGATGTCGGCGCTTCCGTCAGACGCCGCACCGAGGATGTCGCGCGCCCGCGGCCCCCACAGCCCGAACGTGGTGTAGGCGTTGGTGACGTCGTGGAGCTGCGCTGTGCCATCGGCCGGCATCGCGTCCTGGAAGATCTTCCGATCGCGCATGCCCATGCCGCCGCCCGTCACGACCCGGAAATGGTCGTGCGCGAGGCGCATGACGGTGAGGTCGGCGAGGATCCCGCCGGCCGCGTTGAGCAGCGGCGTGTAGACCGTCTTCCCGGGCGCCACATCGATCTTGTTCACGCACAGGCGCTCGAGGGCCGCGAGTGCGCCGGGGCCGGTGATGTCGAAGATCGCGAACGCCGACAGGTCGACGAGGCCGGCACGGTCGCGCATCGCCAGGTGCTCGGCGTTGATGATCGGCGACCACCAGCGCGACTCCCACTCGGCCTCGCGGGGCATGACGCGGTCGCCGTATTCGCCAAGTAGCGACTCGTTCGTGCCATACCAGTACGGGCGCTCCCAGCCGGCCGCTTCGAAGAACTCGGCCCCGAGCTCGACGTGGCGGTCGTACGCCGGCGACAGTCGGATCGGCCGGTTCGACAGCCACTGCTCCTGCGGGTGGACGATGCCGTAGGTCTTGTTGAACCCCTCGCTCGCTCGCGCCTTGATGTGCTGGTCGGTCTTGTGGTGGTCGTAGAAGCGGGCGATATCGGAGCCGTGCGGATCGATCTCCGGCTTGCCGGTCGTCATCCATTCGGCGACGGCCTTGGCGATGCCTGGCGCCTCCTTGATCCAGATCGCGGCCGCCGACCAGAGACCTTTGACCTCCGGTGTCTCGCCGATGATCGGGTTGCCGTCAGGCGTCAGCGACAGCAGCCCGTTGATCGCCAGCTTCACCCCGACCGACTCGTCGCCGACGATCTCCGGGAAGAGCTCGAGCGAGTCCTCGAGCTGCGGATCGAAGTCCTCTTTCGTGAACGGCAGCATCGTCGGCGACAGCGCGGATGCCTCGATCGACGGGATGTCGTCAGCGTCCATGAGGATCGGCCTGTGCGCGTACGAGCCGATCTCGAAGCCGGTCCCGTGCTGGCGCTCGTACATGTTCGTGTCCATATCGCGCACGATCGGGAAGCCGACCTCCTTGGTCGTGTTCTCGAACTGCGGCACCGGACCGATGTCGATCATCTGATGGACCGCCGGCGTCAGCGGGATCGACGCTCCGGCCATCCGCGCGATCCGTGGGCTCCAGACGCCGCACGCGATGACGACCGTGTCCGCGGCGATGTCGCCCTGGTCGGTCCGCACGCCCCGGACGTGTCCGTCGACGACGTCGATGCCGGTCACCTCGACGCCTGCTGCAACGGTCAGCGCACCCATCGCCTGTGCCTTCTCGCGCATCAATGTCCCGGCCTGGAGCGAGTCGACGATGCCGACACCTGGGGAATAGAACCCGCCGAGGATGATGCTCTCGTCGATGAACGGGACCATCTCCTTGACCTCGGCCGGCGTCACGAGGCGGACGCCGTCGATGCCCCACGAGGTCGAGGAGGCGACGCGGCGCTTGAGCTCCTCCATGCGCTCGGGGTTGCGCGCGACCTCGATCCCGCCGGTCTCGTCGTACACGCCGAGCTCGCGATACTGGCGCGCGCTATCGACGGTGAAGGCCGTCATCTCCTTGGAGTGATCGGTCAGGAAGATGAAGTTCGAGGCGTGTCCGGTGGAGCCACCGGGGCTCGGTAGCGGGCCCTTCTCGAGCAGCACGATGTTCCGCCAGCCCTGCTCGGCAAGGTGGTAGACCATGCTGTTGCCGACGATGCCAGCGCCGATGACGACGACATCCGCCCGCGCCGGAACCGCGCCCATGCCCGACCTCCTCCACCCTCGTTGCAGTGACGTGCCCGCGGAGGATACCGCGACAGCGGCCCAGCCCGCGGCACGCTTCCTTGACCGAGTGATGGCGTCGGCCGCATCCTCGCGCTCGGTCTGGGTCAGGCTATGAGCGAGGGTAGGGTGGCCAGCCTTTTCATCGACGGGGCGTGGGTCGCGTCAGGCGACGGGACGTGCAGCCCGGTCGTCGATCCGAGCGACGGATCGGTCGTGACCGAAGTCGACGTCGCGACCGACGAGCAGGTCCAGGCCGCGATCATGGCGGCGCGACGCGCCTTCGACGAGACCGACTGGCCGCGCACGCCGACGGCCGAGCGCGCAGCCCTGCTGGATCGTGTCGCCGACCTCCTGGAACGCGATCTTGAGGACCTCGCACGCGAAGAGACCCTCAACACCGGCAAGGCTATGCGCGAGAGCCGGTGGGACATCGGCGACGTGATCCGGGTGTTCCGCTACTACGCGGATCTCGCGGACAAGGAGGCGGGGCGCCTGGTCGACACGAGCGTCCCGACAGCCTTCAGCCGGATCGTCTACGAGCCCGTCGGGGTGTGCGCGCTGATCGGGCCGTGGAACTACCCGTTGCTCCAGCTGTCGTGGAAGATCGCGCCGGCCCTGGCGGCAGGCTGCACCGCGGTGATGAAACCGGCGCACCTGACGCCGCTGACCGCGATCCACCTGACCCGGCTCCTCGAGGAGGCCGGCACGCCGCGCGGCGTCGTCAACCTGGTCCTCGGCGAGGGTGAGCGGGTCGGTCAGGCGCTCGCCGACTCGCCGCTCGTCGACCTGATCTCGCTGACCGGCGGCATCGAGGCCGGCCGTGCGCTCATGCGCGGCGCGGCCGTCAACGTCAAGAAGGTCGCCCTGGAACTGGGTGGCAAGAGCCCGAATATCGTCTTCGCCGACGCCGACTTCGAAACCACCGTCGACAACGCGCTCACGGCGGCGTTCGTCCATTCGGGACAGGTCTGCTCGGCCGGCTGCCGGGCCATCGTCGAGGCCCCGATCCACGACCGCTTCGTGGCCGCCGTCGCGGAGCGCGCTGACCGCATCCGGCTCGGGCGCGGCACCGACGACACGACCGAGACGGGAGCTCTCATCTCGGCCGATCACCGCGCCAAGGTCGAGGGGTATGTCTCGGGGGCGATCGCGGAGGGTGCGCGCGTCGTCGCCGGTGGGCGGCGTCCGGACGAAGCCGAGCTCCAGGACGGCTTCTACTACCGGCCCACGGTGATCACCGACGTCCGCCGCGACATGCAGATCATCCGGGAGGAGGTCTTTGGTCCCGTTCTCACGGTCGAGAAGTTCGAGACCGAGGACGAGGCCGTCGAGCTGGCGAACGACACCGAATACGGTCTGGCGGGCGCCGTGTGGACGGCCGATGCGTCGCGGGCGCAGCGGGTCGCGAGCCGCCTGCGGGCTGGGACCGTCTGGATCAACGACTACAACGTCTACGTGCCGCACGCCGAGTGGGGCGGCTTCAAGCGCTCCGGGATCGGGCGCGAACTCGGACCGTCCGGCCTGCACGAGTACCGCGAGGCGAAGCACATCTGGCAGAACACCGCGCCCGGCCCCACCGGTTGGTTCAGCCGCGGAGGTGACGATCCGGACTGATGGACCGAAGAGCGCCCGGACGGCGTCCGGGCGCTCTGGTCGCGAGGGTCCTCGCGGCTATTCGGCCGGGATCTCCGAATGGATGGCGTCGAGGTCGATGCCCTGCGATCGCCGCGCGAAGCGGGCGACCACGTAGAGCAGCGCGGCGGCGCCGTACAGGATGCCGAGGAACACGATCGAGGTCGTGTTGCCGACACCGATGCCGTACAGGCTGTTGGACAGCCACATGAACAGCGTCCACCCAAGGAAGAGCGTCGAGAGCGCCCCGGCGACGGCCAGGATCGGCAGGCCACCGATCTGATAGCGCGCCATCGGTGACGACTGGTACAGGTCCTTCTTCCAGAACGGCAGGATCATCGCCGCGATCGACGTCCCGAAGAACGTCACGGCGATGACGAGCGTCGCGTCGAGCGTCAGCCCGTAGAAGTCCGAGTTGTAGGCGTATAGCCAGCTCAGGAAGATCGACGGGATCATGATCAGCGCGAGTGCCGCCCACGGGACCGCTCGCGTGTCCGACACGCGACCGGCCCACTCCGGCAGCATCCGGTCGAACGCCGCGGCGAAGATCATCCGCGTGGACGAGAGGAACAAGGTCCCCGTCCAGCCCAGCCACCATGCACCGAAGGCGAACACGATGATCGCCTGGATGATGTTGCTGTCGATGATGAACGACGCCAGCATCGGGGGGTACCCCCAGATCGGCATCGGCGGGGCCGTCTCCGAGTACGCATAGGCGTAGTTGACGTACGTGACGTTCGACGCGTTGAAGAACGTCCAACCCCAGGCACGCGCCGCCAGGAGCAGGAAGATGACTGCCAGGGCGACGGTGACCCACAAGCCGCCGATCATCCCGCGCAGCACCTTCCGGAAGTCGCCGGCCCCGCGTACCTCCCCGTAGAGCGTCGCGCCCCAGTTCGGGTACAGGAGGAAGAACAGCATGAAGGGCACCAGGGCCAACGTGCCCGGGCCGAACGACAGCGGATCGAGCTCGCTCCCCGTGTAGGCGGACGCCGGATCGGACGCGGCCTGGTCGATCGTGGCCTGGTAGGCGTTCGAGACGCCGAACATGCCCTGGACCGCCTTGTCGTAGGCGGGCTTGAACGTGTCGACGGTCGTGATGAGCATGAGGACGAACATCACGGCCAGTGCCCCGAGGCCGATCCACAGGCAGACGCGCTGGATCCGCGCGTACCCGGCCATCCCGAGGGCGACCAGCAGGGACGTGATCACGATCGTCGCGATGGAGACCGCGAACGTCCCGTCGGGCGTCCCGAAGAACTCGACGCCCTCCTTCCAGCCCAGCAGCGCGGCAAGCGGCTGGACGAATTCGATCTTGAGGATGAAGCCGTAGATCGGCGCCCAGAGGGCGAGGATGAACCACCAGCCGGTCGCGGAGAGGACGAAGCCCACACCGCCGCGTCGCAACCCGATCGTCGCGCCGATCAGCGCGCCGACGATCGCACCGCCGTACGTCACCACGTCGCCGAGGCCGAGCGCCGTCCCGACGAGGAAGAGCGCGATGGCCCCGAAGGCTCCGCCGGTGACCGCGCCCGGGATACCGTCGAGCACGCGGGTCTGCCAGACGTAGTCACCACCGGCGCGCGGCATGACTGCGATGAGGCCCGCATAGGCGACGACCATCGCTGTCATGCCGAGGGCGGTCACGATGATCGAGGCGATGGCCGATCCATCGGGCACGTAGGCGAAGATCGCCAGGCTGTAGAACATGCCCAACGTGACCAGGTTGACCGACATGAACGAGTACGCGAAGGCGTCGAAGCCCGACCAGCCCTTGACGAGCCCCGTGGCGTTGCGCAGGAAGAGTGATGGGGCAGTTGTGCTTGCCATGGTCCCTCCTATCCCCTGAACCCGAAACCGTCAGCCGTTGATCAGCAGATAGCGCTTCACCGTGCCCTTCTTCTCGTCCAGGTCGACGATCGCGGCCTGCAGCACGCCGTCCTCGTACGAGCTGCCCGGATTGACCGCCAACGTGGAGCCGAGCTTGACCGCACCCTTGCCCTCGTGGATGTGGCCGTGCAATGACAGTGGCGGCCCGTAGGCCAGGATCGATTCGCGGACGGCCTTGGAGCCGACCGGGATGAGCGCCTGTCCGCCCGAGACGTACTTCATGTCAGCGTCGAGCTTGGGCGCGTTGTCGAGGTTCGAGCCGTACGGCGGCGCGTGGAAGTTGAAGATCGCCCGCTTCGGGTCGGGGACATCGGCGACAAGCCCGTCGATCCGCTCTCGCAGCTCCGGCTCCTCGAGCTCCCGGTACGTGTGCCAGGGCGTCGTGTTCGCCCAACCCGTCGAGACGAGCGTGAACCCATCGAGCGGGATGGTGTTCGCTTCACCGAGCTCGACGTTCTTGGCCGACGCGATGATCGGATCGATCTCGAACATGTCATCGTTGGCCGGCGACACGATGCAGCGGATGCCTTTGCCTTCGAGGCGCTCGTCCGCAAGCGCCATCCAACGCTCGACATTGCCGAGCATCTCCGCCTTGAATCGCGCGTCGACGAGTGACGAGTCGGCGTTCCACGCCGTCACCTCGTCGGGCGTCAGCCGGATGGGGTAGTAGCCACGGTCCGAGATCCGCTTCTCGACGGCTTTGACCTCGTCCTCCGTGGTCAGCACGTGGCGCTGATCCTGCAGGGTGACCTCCCAGCTGCCGTTCGACTTGACGATCGGCACCATCGCCTTGCCCGTCATGTCGCCGCCCATGATCAGGACGTCCGCCTTGTGGAACGCTCCGGCGTTGAGGAACTTGCGCCAGCAGACCTCGGAGCCGTGGATGTCCGTCGCGAAGAAGATCCTCATATCCCTCCGTGCTCCATCTCCTCGGGCTCGGCATACCACGCCACGCGCTCGCCGACCCTCGCGCGCAGCTTCCACTTGGTCGACTTGGGCGCCTCCTCGATGGCCGCGCGCAACGCCGCGATCTGATCGCCCGGGTCGAACTTGATCGCTACGCCCGTGCCTAGGTCCAGGTCATCTGGCTGGAGGTCGGTCGCGAGGTACTGGTCGAGCTTGTCGAGGTTGCCGGTCACCGTCCGCCACCAGCCCCAATCGTTCGATGTGATGGCGACGATGCGCGGGACGTTGATACTGCCGGGGCCGTGCACGGCGTCGACGCCGTCATCGTCGGCCAGCGGGTGCTCGGCGAGCAGGATCAGCGCGTCGAGCACGTCCTTCCGGTTGATCTTCACGACCTGCAGCTTGGAGAGAAGCAGTTCCGCGAGCGGCAACGTCGGGCGCGACTTGCTCAGGCGGTTCCCGAACTCGATCCGGTGGCACATCTCGAGCGTATCGACGAGGACGTCGACAGGCCGCTTGCGCGCGACATCGACGAAGTACGCCTGCTTCTGACCGAACAGCGCGTTCTGCTGCCGATCAGGCGTGTAGCCCTCGGCCTCGAGCAGCTTGTAGATCGCTGAACGGTCCTTCGACGTCGTCGCGAAGTCGAGATCGACTTCGGTCCTCCGCGTGCGCGCTGGCCAGCGCGGTGCGTGCGCCCGGACGGCCATCCCGCCCATCAGGCGCAGCGTCAGGCCGCGCGCATCCGCGATCTCGACGAGACGGAGCGACTCCGCCAGTGGGTCGTCGAGCGTCCCACTTTGCCCAGTGACGCCGGGGTCGGAGGCCATCACCCCTCCTCATGGCGCGGACGTCGCCAAAGGGGCGAACGTCGGTGCGGAGTATAGGACCGCCAAGGGCCCCGTCCCACGCCCGTCGCGCCCCGTATCCTGACCGCCACCATGGCTGGGACTCCGCGCGTCGTGATCATCGGAGCGGGCATCGTCGGCTGCTCCCTCGCAGACGAGCTCGTGCTGCGCGGCTGGCGCGACGTGACGGTCGTCGAGCAGGGGCCGCTGTTCAAGACCGGCGGCTCCACGAGTCACGCCCCCGGGATCATCTTCCAGACGAACGCCTCGAAGACCATGCAGGGCTTCGCGACCTACACGATCCAGAAGGCAGGATCGCTCGAGCTGGACGGGCGTTGGTGCCTCAACCCGGTCGGCAGCCTGGAGCTCGCCCTCACACCCGAGCGGCTCGCGGAACTGCACCGGCGGCGTGACTTCGCGGAGTCGTGGGGACTTGCAGGCCGCGTGATCGGTCCCGACGAGACGGCCGAGCTGTGGCCGTTCGTCGATCGCTCACGGATCGTCGGCGCGTACCACGTCCCGTCGGACGGCCTTACCGACGCTGTGCGGGTGTCGGAAGCCCAGGCCCGCCGGGCGACCGAGGGCGGCGCGCGCTTCCTTGGCGAGCACACGGTGAGCGGCATCCGGACCGATGACGGCCACGTGCGCGGGGTCATCACCGACCGTGGCGAGATCCCGGCCGACATCATCGTCGCGGCTGCCGGGATCTGGGGCCCACGCATCGGCGCGATGGTCGGCATGACAGCGGCGCTCCAGCCGCTCGCCCATCAGCTCACGTGGACGACGCCGCTTCCGGAAGTCCAGGCCTTCGGGATCGCCCCCGACCGCGAGGCGATCCACCCGAACATCCGCGTCCAGGACCGCGACATGTATTTCCGCGAGTACCCGGACCGCCTCGCCGTCGGCGGCTACGGTCATGTGCCGCTCCCCATCGACTCGAACGATCTGCTCCATCCGACCGAAGCGCCGGTGATGCCGTCGGTCCTCGCGTTCACGCCGGACACGTTCGCCGAGACGTGGTCGTGGGCGGAAGAGCTGGTCCCAGCCCTGCGCGCGCCCGAGGCGCGGATCGAACGCGGCATCAACGGGATCTTCTCGTTCACGCCGGACGGGTTCCCGTTGATGGGCGAGTCGCGTGACGTCGGCGGTTTCTGGGTCGCCGAGGCCGTGTGGGTGACCCATGCCCTTGGCGTCGGGCGCGCGCAGGGCTGGGACCAGCTCTTCCGCCCACGACCACGTCTCGGCGAACGTGTCCGGCGTGAACGCGAGGACCGACGGC